>JABGQL010000074.1 GCA_018648825.1 Gammaproteobacteria bacterium | reverse complement strand
CCAACCAATTCCATCCTCCCCCCGTAATGCACGGGGCATAGGAAAGAGGTCTTTGCGGTCAGTCTTCAACTGGTCACACTCACTCGCTGAGGTTCGCCCCAAGCTATTTCTGAAGCGGCTAATAAACACCGGGTCGACAGATGCATCTCCTCTTGGCAGCTCCCCCAATACCACTTCGCCGGTATTTCCTAAACCAATAAAGATCTCTATCAGTTCCCGTAACTTTTCAATAGAGATGGAGCGAACCAGAAAGGCGATCGGCTGCTCGGGGGAAAATTCAGTAAAGACCGGAGCACCCACTAGAATAGTAGATTGTTGAGTCAGCTCAATCCTGCCAAAGGAAGAGAAGTGAATTTTATTGTCCACCGAGATCTGCTCTAACAGCATAGTGAAGATGGTTCTGCCGTAAAAACCCTCTGCACTGAGATCACTACCGATCTCATGCTCCATGGGGCGGTAAGAGTAGACCAGTTCATAATTGGCATTTACCAAAAACAGATCTTCAATCTCCTCCATCTCAGTCGACAGACTGTGCTGCTCTCTGAAGTTGTTTCTCAACATCTCGGTCGTTTCAGAGTCCATGTCCTGCTGATGCTGCTGAAGCAGATCCAAGACTGTTTTATTGAGGTAGTCATTGGTGCTGAGTCGCTCAGCCCAGAGACGCTGGTGTTCCATAAAATCATAGATACGGTCAATTCGTGTCTCTGCATGGTAATTGAGTGAATCTGTGACTGTATTAACCAGCAAGCGCTCAGCAAAGAAGTAGACCCCGCCCGCGATCATCAATACCGATAGCAGCAAGGCTGCCAAGTTACCACGTAACTGGTGATACAGTAATGAATGTGCCATTCCACAACCTCCTTCCTAGAAACGTAAAGAGGTAAATCAACCGATAGACACTCTTCTCCCAATGTCTATCAAATACTCCCTCCCAAGATTCTTCGACTATACCTGCAGTTTTAGATAAATATCACTTAAAGCATAAGATGTTTCATAAAAATAGATTCAAATGATCTGCAAGGTGAATGAATGTGGGACAGTCTCTTGGGTAAGTGTCAACGCATTGCCGCTTGGCATCTTCTAATATTTTTACCTGTCATTAAGTTGGCACTCTAGTTGCATTATTTAACTCAGAAGCCGTTACAACCCTTTGCTGAGATGACTGGAGAAGAATCATGGGATATGCACTACAACAAAACGATTTGAGCTTGGTACATTCAAGCAGTCAAGTGCCACTGCAGCCTGTTTCAGAGATTGAACAGCATATTAAAAAGCATGTTTTGAATGATAAATTTATTGAGTTGGAACTGTCACAAGAGCTGCAGACTAAGCTTGATATTCACTCCATAATCAAGCACTTCTCAGGAACTATTAGCCGTTTCATCAAGCATAGCGGCGTTCAGATCAGCACCATTGACTCTAATATGGTTGCCATTGCAGGCTCTACTGCAGTACATCATGAGCATGTTGATCTGATTCTTGATGGTGAAAAATTTGGGGTGGTTACCCTTATGACCCGGCAATCATTGAACGACTGGGCGGCAATCTTTTTCCGCTATCTGGCGCGCTACTTGGTCTACCCTATCAAGAATGCGCTGCTGATCCAGACACTCAAGGCACAGACAGTAACCGACCCACTGACACAGGCATTCAACCGTACTGCACTGGACCATGATCTACAGCATGAGATCTCCTATTCCAGCCGTTACCAAACACCACTGACTGTTGCGATGATTGATATCGACCACTTTAAGCGGGTCAATGACCAGTATGGACATACCACGGGAGACCGTGTGTTGGTCGAGGTGGCTGACCAGATTCGTGCACAGATTCGCAAAACGGATAGCCTGTATCGCTATGGTGGTGAAGAGTTCACCTTGATCCTGCGGGATACCCCTCTGGAAGATGCGATTAGTAAGGTTGAATCTATTCTCAGCCACTGTAGCCAGCATCGCTGCCCTGAGATTGATCCAGATCTACACATTACCTTGAGTGCAGGTGTAACCACTTGGGCGGGGCGTGGAGATCATGGCAAGCAGATGATTGAACGTGCCGATGAAGCACTCTACTGCTCCAAAGAGTATGGTCGTGATCAGGCAACTGTTGCCGCCGTATAGGAGCTCTTCAACAGGCAGGTATTTTAGATATTATTTTTTTTTGCCGAAGGGGTGGTTGGGGTCAGCCAGTTTTTTTGCCACTACAGAGAGGATCATGTTCTCAATGACCATGTTACGCACTGGCTTTCTGAGAAAGGCATTCACATAACCACGTGCCTCCTCTAGGTCAGCCTCAGACTCTGCGGTGATCATTAAGATCAGCAGGTCTTTGTAGCGTTTGCTTTCACGGACTTTTTTTGCAAAAGTGAGTCCATCCATCACCGGCATACTCCAGTCGGCCAATACCAAGTCAGGTTTGATAGAGTTAAGTGCAGTAAAGGCCTTTAAGCCATTGGTAGCGGCATGAATATTCTCTCGGGGAATGCCCAGTTCCATCAAAATCATCCGATAGCTGTCAATGTTCATTGGCATGTCATCAACGACGAGCAGAGTCATTCTAGAGAGTAGAGGCTTCAGCTTCTCCTTCAAAAGGTCATAATTTATTGTTGCGGCTTGTTCGCTCATATTCTTAGAAGTATTACGTAAAAATTACATAGTTCAGTATAAGGATGTTCTTAATTATCTAACAAGTACTCATGAATCACAATCTACTCTTGGCAGCGTTACCAAAAATATTACGCTATTTTCATGGTTGCGGGCGGAGATAGAGCCGTTTGATTGGCGTAAAATTTGCCGCACATCGTAGAGGCCAACGCCATTGCCACTTTTTTTCTTGGAAAAGCCCTGCTCAAAAATTGACTCTAGGTGCTTCTCGGGAATGGTTGCCCCTTGGTTGCTGACCTCAATCTGGATCTCATTTTTGTTATGGGTCACCTGTAGCCCAATCAGTGCTTTGTCCTGAATCTCCATTAATAGCTCAATATCCTCAGGCTTCCCACTGGAAAGCAGCTCACTCATATACTGATCGACCGCATCGGCGGCATTGTTGAGCAAATTTTGTAGTAGGGTTTGGCAGTCAATCGGGGTCATGCTGATGCAGAGATCGCTACCATGTACCATCTGTAGCGCAACCTGTTTCCCCTTGCCTAGGGTAGAGATGGAGAAGAGAGAGAGCGTCTCCTCAATTTTTTGTTGGATAGAGAGTGTGGCCTGTTGGTTGGCGCTCTCTTTCGCATTACCCAGTGCCAGCTGCAACATGGTGTGAATCATCCATACCTGCTCTTGGATCAGTTGTACCCGGTCATCACTGAGTAACTCCCCTAACTCACCAGAACGGTCTTGAATTTTAGCAATACGTTCGGCCATTCCATTGAGGTAGCTGACCGAGTTTTTCATGGTGTGGGCAGTAGAGCGGAAGGTGTCAAACAGCTGCTTTTGTTGCCGCACCAAGGTCTCTTTTTCTGTGAGCTGTTGAACTCGGTCTGTCATATCAATGGAGAATTCCAGCAGTTGATGTACCACACCCTGCTCATTATGGAGTGGAATGCTGTGCAGCTCATAACGGCGAAGCTCACCGGAGGGGGCAATATGTGAGTGCTCAACCACAACAGGTTCACCGTTCTCGCGAATGGACTGTAATGGACAGCCTCCCTGAGCATCACTACAGGGGGTATCCCGGTGGTAGAGCTGTTGATAACAGGTAGTGGATTGGTGGTTAGATTGAATTCCTCCCCCGTTCATCAATACCTGATGGGTTTCAATATCAATCACAATGACCGGAACGGGTAAGGTGTCAAATAGCTTGTTAAGCCAGAGTTGATAGGCCAGATTATTATTCAACTCTTTCTGTAGTTGCTGATTTCGGTTCCACCCCATGCTGGCGTTATAGGCCATATGTTCCACTTCCGCAGGGTTGATTGGTTTGCGCATAAAGTAGAGGTGACCAAAGACATAACCACGGAAATGGGTGGGGTTATAATCTGAATGGGCTGAAGAGATCACAATGTGGACCTCGGTATCAACCTCACGGATTTTGGTTGCAGTCTCCAGTCCGTCGATTCCGGGGGGCATCATAATATCGAGAAAAACCACCGCAAAAGGGCGACCCTGCTCAAAAGCTGTACGCACCAGCTCAACCCCCTCCTCCCCTTGAGTTGCGGTTGTCAACTCAAAAGAGAAGCCATCATCAATCATCTCCATTCCAGTCAGGTCTGAAAACTCTGCTGCAATATCATCATTGCTGCTGAAGGTAGCCCGGTAGAGTTGCAAAATACCGGGGTCATCATCAATCACCAGAATGCGTCGATTGAGGGTGTTTCCACTCAGTAGGTTTTTTTCAAAGCCGGGGTTGGTCATGATGGAGGTTATGGAGATGCCTTAAAGTTAATAGAGCCGAATAGTACTATTGCAGGGCAAAATCAGTCAACAAAACATCAAGAAAGCGCTTATTTTTTACGTTGTTTCATCGGCAGATAATCACGCTCTTCTACTCCGGTATAACATTGGCGAGGGCGACCAATTTTGGAGTGACCATCGCCAAACATCTCATTCCACTGTGAGACCCAGCCTACGGTTCTTGCCATCGCAAAGATCACGGTGAACATGTTCAATGGAATACCAATAGAGAGCATGATGATCCCTGAGTAGAAGTCAACATTGGGGTAGAGTTTGCGCTGCTTGAAGTACTCATCTTCCAGGGCAACCTGCTCCAGCCTCAGTGCCAACTCCAGCAGCTCCTGGGTCTCTTTGGTGGTTTTACAGCCTTCAACAACTTCATGACAAAGTTTTCGTAAGATCTTGGCTCTGGGATCATAATTCTTGTAAATTCGATGTCCAAAACCCATCAGTCGGAAGCGATCTTTTCTGTCTTTGGCTCGCTCGATATAGTGCTCTAAGGGTTGATCTGAGGCACGAATCTCCTCCAGCATGCGGATGACCGCCTCATTGGCGCCACCATGTGCAGGCCCCCAGAGGGAACCAATTCCAGCAGCAATAGAGGCAAAGGGGTTGGCCTCAGAGCTACCCGCTAGGCGCACTGTAGAGGTGGATGCATTCTGTTCATGGTCGGCATGGGAGATCATAATGACCTCCAGTGCACGCACAGCCAATGGATTTGGGGTGTAATCATTGGTGGGTAAAGAGAACATCATATGTAAGAAATTCTCCACATAGTTGTAATCTCCGCGTGGATAGGTGAAGGGCAGGCCGTTGGCGTAGCGATAACTCCAGGCAGCGATGGTCGCCATTTTGGCTACCAGCAGCTTGGCTGAGTGCTTGCGGTTTTGTGGGTCATGAATATCTTGAAAATCGTGATAGAAGGCGGAGAGTGCACCGACTACGCCAACCATAATTGCCATTGGATGTGCATTGGGGCGAAACCCCTCGAAGAAGCGTTTCATCTCCTCCTGCAGCAGACTCTCTTGAAGTACCTCACTGGAGAACTGGTCCAGTTCAGCCTTGGAGGGCAGGTGACCACAGAGCAAGAGAAAACAGGTCTCAATAAAAGAGCTCTGCTCAACCAGCTGCTCAATAGGGTATCCGCGATAGAGCAGCTCTCCCTTTGCTCCATCTAGGTAGGTGATGGTGCTGGAGCAACTTGCGGTTGCAGTAAAGCCGGGGTCATAGGTCAGCAGCCCAAGCTCACGAAATAGTGGCTGAATATCGATTAGACGAGCACCTAAAGTGGGTTCAATTGTCTCTAGGTCAATCGACTTTCCTGTGGCGTGATCTGTAATGGTTACGCGATTTGACATCGAATGGCTCTCCTCAGTCATTGTCTATGAATCGTTTTGTGTCTCTTTTCATACTTTTGTCCCCTTCTCCTTGTAGGAGAGAATGGGGTTAGGCTGTTATTTTTTAAATAGCCAACTATTATAGTCAAGATTTACTGTAAAATATACGTCTCAGCAATCTGTTTTTATTAATAGAATCTATTGGAGTAGTAGAAAATGACGCCGGAAGATGCGCGTAACTATCTGAATCAGCAACTTGACCTATCCAGTGGCTACAGTAGAAATGCGATCCGCATGCTGCTCTCTGAGGTGCTGCGTATTCACGGTAAGCCTGCTGCAGAACAGCTTATTCAAGAGTTTGATCTGGAGAGCCGATTTCAGATCAGTGTCGATTCGCTCCTTCGCTTTTAATGCAAAACTTCACTTCTTCCAGATTGCTAATTATCTATGATGAGCAGCTGACTGAAAGTGATTTTGACCACTCCGGTGCGGTTGCTGCATAGCTTTCAAATTGAGGCTGATCATCATAGGGATTGTGTAACAGTTCCAGTAAGCGTTCAATCTCACGGTAGTCCCCCGCTTCTGCCTGCTCAATGGCTTGCTGTGCCAGATAATTTCGCAAGATATATTTGGGGTTTACCTGTCTCATAGCGTGAGCACGCTCTTCTGTTGTAGTGGCCTCTGACTGTAGGCGTTGGTGATACGCGGATAACCATGTGGTTAGCCCTGCCTGATTCCCAATCTCTTGTTGTAGCTGACTCTTATTGCTGTCGCTTAGAGCGCGAAAGGAGCGGGTGTAGTCTGCTTGACTCGACTCTAATAACTGCAGCCACTGTAGTTGCAGAGTTTGGTCTCCCTCACGAAAGCTCAGCCCCAGTTTGGCGGAGAGTCCGTGGTCGTAGGCTGCTTGGTATTGTGTTTGAAAGTTTTGAAGCTCTTCACGTAGCAGTTCAGCCCCCGCCTCGGGCTCCTCTTCAAGTAGGGGGAGCAGTGCCTGAGCCAAACAGCGCATATTCCACTGTGCAATCTCGGGTTGCTGGTTAAAGGCGTAACGGCCGCTATGGTCGGAGTGGTTACAGATAAAGCCGGGTTCATAGTGGTCTAAAAAACCATAGGGGCCGTAGTCGATGGTGAACCCTAGAATAGACATGTTGTCGCTGTTCATCACACCATGAGCAAAACCGACCAGTTGCCACTGCGCTATCAGTTGAGCTGTACGTGTGACCACTATTTTGAACAGCTCCAGCGCTTGCTGTGTGTGGGCGACTTGATTGAGTTGTGGAAAGTGAAATTTTACTAGATGATTAAGTAGCTGCTGTAGTGGCTCATACTCCTGTCGGTAGTAGAAGTACTCAAAGGTGCCAAAACGGATATGGTTAGGTGCCGTGCGTAGCAGTGTTGCTCCATACTCAATTGACTCCCGATGCACCTCCTCTTCGCTGCCTACCATACAGAGTGCCCGGGTGGTGGGAATCCCTAGGTGGTGCATCGCCTCACTGCAGAGGTACTCTCGAATGGTAGAGCGTAGTACGGCGCGTCCATCCCCCGATCTGGAATAGGGGGTGCGTCCTCCCCCTTTGAGATGAAGATCCCAGTGCTCCCCGACTCCATTTTTCCACTCTCCCAGCAGGATGGAGCGCCCATCCCCCAACTGAGGTACATAGTGACCAAACTGATGTCCGGCATAGGCTGTCGCAATCGGCGGGGTCTTGGATAATGGCTTCATTGCGCCAAAATAGTCAGCCGCTTTTTCTGCTGTTAATGTGTCCCCCAGCCCCATCTCTTCAGCCAAGCTGTGGTTCCAAGAGATCAGAAAGGGGTTTTTCAGTGGTGTAGGTGTAACCTCACGGTAGAAGTGCTCCGGTAGCTGGTTATAGCGACTTTGGAAGGACACAGTTCCCCTTATGCGGTCTGGATATCGCTCATTGCTGCCTTCAATCGGTCAGTGGGATAGGCCTGTAAATTTCTTAACAGCACCTCCTCCATCTGTTCGCGTTGAAAACCGCTGTACTCTTTGCACCAATGCTCCAGCAGGTTATCCAACAGCTGCTGTCGCTCGTTATCCTCGAAAAATACCGATGACATCTCTCTAGCTCCATCATTTAAAATACCCGACGAATTATATCAGGAATTGATGGACAGTGTAGAGCCCTCATCCAGTACAAATTGACGAAAGGACTCGGCTACAGGGGAGAGCCGTTTTCCCTTACGGTAGACCAAGTGCCATTGACGGCGAATAGGAAGATCTTCCACCTCTAAAATGCGTAGCACCTTTGCGTCTAGCTCTAGGCGAATGGTGTGAGCAGAGACCAGTGCTAACCCCAGCCCTGCCTGTACCGCCTGTTTGATGGTCTCATTACTACCGAACTCTATCGGTGCATCCAGTGTCAGTTTTCGTCTCTCAAAGAAACGCTCCAGTGCAGTACGGGTGCCTGACCCCTGTTCACGCAGTACAAAGCGCTCCTGCTGTAGCTGTTTTGGGGTTATTGGTGTGCGCTTACGGTAGAGTGGATGGCTCTTGCCGACGACTACCACCAGTGGATTCTCCATAAAGGCTTCAGCCACCGCATCCAGCTGTTCTGGGGGCTGCCCCATAATGACCAGATCAGGTTCGTTGGCGCTGAGTGACTCTAATAGGTGTTGCCGATTGGTGACATCCAGTGAGAAGGTGATCTCTGGGTGGCGCTGGATAAAGGTGGCGAGCAGGTTAGTTGCAAAGTAGTTGGCGGTACTGGCCACCAGAATATTCAAGTGCCCTTGCCGCACCCCCTTGAGGTCTTTCAAGTACTCTTCCGTATCCTGCAGCTGCCGACTAATGGTGCGACTGGTGTGATAGAACTCATTGCCTGCCTCAGTGAGGTAGATCTTCTTCTTCAGGTGTTCAAACAGTGCAATGCCCAAGTTCTCTTCTAGCTGTTTAATCTGCATAGAGACAGCGGGCTGGGTGAGGTGTAGCTCCTCAGCCGCACGGGTAAAGCTGCTGTGACGTGCTACGGACTCAAATACACGGAGCTGGCGAAAAGTAATGTTGAGAGACATGTTTAGGTATAAGTAAAAAGTTATGGTAAACATCAAAAAGATTTACTGTTAATTATACTCACCCCCCACTACAGTTCAACGCACTGGATGAGAGGACTCATCTAGAACAGATTTTTTTTAGTCCATACAGACTTAATTTTCAGGAGAACGGAATGGATCAATCAGCACGTTATGCAGACCTTAGCTTGGACGAAGATGAGCTTCTCGCCGGTGGCGGTCACATTTTGGTGGCGTACACTATGCACCCAGCAGCCGGTTACGGTTACCTAGAGGTTGCAGCTCACATCGCTGCAGAGTCCTCTACAGGCACCAATGTTGAGGTTAGCACCACGGACGATTTCACCAAGGGCGTAGACGCTCTGGTATACCACATCGACGAAGCCGAAGGCATCATGAAGATCGCCTACCCGAATGACCTGTTTGACCGCAATGTCATTGACGGCCGCGCAATGATCGTCTCCTTCCTGACACTGGCTATTGGTAACAACCAGGGTATGGGTGACTGTGCTGATCTGCAGATGCAGGACTTCTACGTACCACCTCGTATGCTGCAGCTGTTTGACGGTCCTGCTAAGGATATCTCTGACCTATGGCGTATCCTTGGTCGTGACGTGACTGCTGGCGGTTACATCGCTGGTACGATCATTAAGCCTAAACTCGGCCTGCGTCCAGAGCCATTTGCTGAAGCAGCGTACCAGTTCTGGCTGGGCGGTGACTTCATCAAGAATGATGAGCCTCAGGGTAATCAGGTCTTCTGTCCAATGAAGAAGGTGATCCCTCTGGTTGCTGACGCGATGAAGCGCGCACAGGATGAGACTGGTGAGGCTAAGCTCTTCTCTGCTAACATCACTGCTGATGATCACCATGAGATGTGTGCTCGTGCAGACTTCGTACTGGAGACTTTCGGTTCTGATGCGGATAAGGTTGCCTTCTTGGTTGATGGTTATGTAGGTGGTCCAGGTATGGTTACTACGGCACGTCGCCAGTACCCTAGCCAGTACCTGCATTATCATCGTGCTGGTCATGGTGCGGTTACTTCACCTAGCTCCAAGCGTGGTTACACGGCGTTTATCCTAGCCAAGATGTCTCGCCTGATGGGTGCTTCTGGTATCCACGTGGGCACAATGGGTTACGGTAAGATGGAAGGTGGCAAGGACGACAAGATCATCGCTTATATGATTGAGCGTGATAGCGTAACCGGTCCTTACTACCATCAGGAGTGGCACGGCATGAAGCCAACCACCCCAATCATCTCCGGTGGTATGAACGCACTGCGTCTGCCAGGCTTCTTTGAGAACTTGGGTCACGGTAACATCATCAACACCTCTGGTGGTGGTTCTTATGGTCACATCGACAGCCCAGCTGCTGGTGCAACCTCTCTGCGTCAGTCCTATGAGTGCTGGAAGCAGGGTGCAGACCCTATCGAGTTTGCGAAGGATCATAAAGAGTTTGCTCGCGCGTTCGAGTCATTCCCTCATGATGCTGACTCTATCTTCCCAGGATGGAGAGACCGTTTGGGCGTTCATAAGTAAGAACACCCTCTACTGGAAAGAGACCCCCTCGCGGGGTCTCTTTTTCGGGCAATAACCAACCTTTTTTATCAGGTTAAACAGTTTCTTCCGATAAAGATAAAGCAGACATTTTGTAGTATCTTTCTCTGAACAAATTCAAACCAATTATTTTGGAGTTTCCATCATGAGCGATATCAATACCGACCAGTACCTGATCAAAGACGAGCCATACTATGAGGCACAGGAGGATGAGATCACCCTCTATGAGGCAGCCTATAACTCCCGTCTCCCCGTCATGGTAAAAGGCCCAACGGGTTGTGGTAAATCTCGCTTCATTGAACACATGGCTTGGAAACTCCAGAAACCACTGATTACTGTTGCCTGTAATGAGGATATGACCGCCTCAGATCTGGTCGGTCGCTACCTGCTCGATGCCAACGGCACCCGCTGGCTCGATGGTCCATTGACGGTGGCTGCACGCATTGGTGCCATCTGCTATCTCGACGAGATCGTAGAGGCGCGTCAGGATACTACTGTTGTGATCCACCCGCTGACTGATCACCGCCGCACTCTGCCCCTCGACAAGAAGGGTGAGCTGCTCGATGCACACCCCGACTTCCAGCTGGTGATCTCCTACAACCCCGGTTACCAGAGCTTGATGAAAGATCTCAAGCAGTCCACCAAACAGCGCTTTACTGGGTTAGATTTTGATTACCCTTCTGCCAAACTAGAGGCTGAGATTGTTGCCAAAGAAGGAAACATCGACACAGAGACCGCAGTTAAGCTGGTGCAAATTGCCGAGACTGCTCGCAACCTGAAAGGGCATGGCCTAGACGAGGGTATATCTACTCGCCTGCTGACCTATGCAGCCAACTTAATGAATCAAGGTGTTGGGGCAAAGGCCGCTTGCCGTATGGCGCTGGTGCGCCCGATTACCGATGATGCAGATATTCGTGAAACACTGGATCACTCGGTTGATGCAATTTTTGGGTGATAGTTTAAGTTAGCCAAATAACAGACTGGTTCCATTAAAGATTTGGTGATCAAATAATGAACGAAGAAGAGCTGCAAACCTATCGCGAACAGTTGCGCTGCAAATTCCCGCTGATTGATGAGCACTTTGAGGACTTTATCAAGGATGCGCTACGCCGCCTCTCAGAAGAGGCGGTTGAGGCCTATCTTGCAGGTGCCTCCACAGTCTGCATGATCGGTCGAGGGGTAGAGCCAGTTATGGTTTTTCTGGAAGAGATGCCAGAGATGGCCGAGCGGGTTGGTGAAAGCATCATTCAGAAGAGTGCGGATCAGGTCTGGATTATGTCTCGCTCTCCCAATGGTAACTCCATTAACCCCTTCCTCAACTCACTCAATGAGGTGACTCGCTGCCTGCCAACAGAAGAGCAGATGGAGGAGTACTTTGATCTGGTCAACCACCTTGCAGAGGAGACCGCTGGCTCGATCCATGGTCACCACTCCACCTTCCCCAGCCCTAGCCTTCCTGAGTTTCTACAAAGAGCGCCTTATCTGCTTCATCAAGTTTCGGTTAGCGGGCTGTTGAATTGGGTTAACTACGGCATCAAGTACTACAATAACCATCCAGAACGACAGAAAGAGTATTTTTCTCTGGAGACCGCCGACAGCAAGGCGATGTTGATGAAGGAGCGCAGTGGCACCCTGTTTGTCGATAGCGAGCGAGAGTTAGACCTCTACATGCGTGCAATGTGGGATAACCCAGAGCAGTTGGTCCCCTATTCGCGTGGATACAACCCCTATGAGAAGCCGCGTCCCTACTACACTGCAGATGGTATCCGTATACCGGATAGTTACGAACCGCTAAACGACATCAGCGGCATGAACCGCTACCGTGCAGTGCTGGCACACATTGCAGCACACCGTGAGTGGACCGAAGGGATTATTGCGGATAACTTCAGCCCCTTCCAACGTCACACTGCTGAAATATTGGAAGACTCTCGCATTGAATACCTGCTGATGCAGCGTTATCCGGGTCTACGTAAACTGTTTCTTGCGCTCCATCCTGCACCTGTTGAGGGGAGTTGTGAGCATGAACAGGAGTCTTGCATTCGCCACCGTACTGCAATGCTCTCACGCGCCATTCTCGATCCAGATCATGGTTACCAGAGTGAAGTGATCAATGACTTTGTCCAGCGCTTCCACGAGATGCTGGAGTCGGGCGACCACTCTACCCAAAAAGTGGCTTCACTCGGTTCCCTATTTGTAGCCAAAACCCGTCGACAGACTGACCAGCTCCCCAATATCCGTTTTGAAAATACGGAGATCAGCTACCGAGATGACAACCGTCTGATGTGGCAATATATTGAAGATGGTGATGAAGAGGAGTTGTTCGAGGAGAAGCGCAAATTCTCTGAAGAAGATGAGGTCGATGGGCTCCCCCCACGCCACTATAAAGAGTGGGATTACAACAGTAAGAGCTACCGCCCAGACTGGGTGACTCTGTATGAGGCCAAACACGTTGCGGGTGATGCCAGCGTCATTGATGCGTTATTGGAGAAACATGCTGGGCTGGTGAAGCGGATGAAGCAGATCCTTGACCTGTTGAAGCCACAGAACTATGTACGCATCCGTTATCAGGAGGAGGGCTCAGAGCTGGATCTCGATGTGGCGATCCGCTCACTGATCGACTTCAAGAGTGGCTCCACCCCAGATCCACGCATCAACATGGATCACCGTAATGATGGTCGTGACATCGCGGTGATGCTATTGATCGATCTCTCCGAGTCACTCAATCAAAAAGCGGCCGGATCAGAGCAGACTATTTTGGAACTGTGCCAAGAAGCGACCTCTCTGCTCTCTTGGACCATTGAGCAGTTGGGTGACAAATTTGCCATTGCCGGTTTCCACTCAAATTCCAGACATGACGTGCGCTACCACCATATCAAAGGGTTTAGCGAGCACTGGGATGACGATGTAAAGGCACGACTGGCGAAGATTGAAGCGGGCTTCTCCACCCGTATGGGTGGTGCGATTCGACATGCGGCCCACTATCTGGAGGGGCAGAAGGCAGACAAGAAACTGTTGCTGATCCTCACCGATGGGGAGCCTTCTGATGTCGATGTGGAAGATGAGCAGCTATTGATCCATGATACTCGCAAGGCGGTACAGGAGATGGATGAGAAGGGGATCTACCCCTACTGCATCTCACTTGACCCTAATGCGGATGAGTATGTACGGGATATCTTTGATAACCAATTTGTGGTGATTGATAATGTGGAGCGGTTGCCAGAGAAGTTGCCTGCGCTGTTTGCATCTTTAACCAAGTAAGTAGGGCTGTTTGTAAGATATGGCTGGAAGCTGAAAATATTGAGTATTCAGCAGCTATGATGTAGTGGTTGGAATAGTCAGAACAGAGATAACAGGAAAATCACCAGCTCAGCACCAAGGTTTTGGTTATGCTGTATTTGGTCTATTGATCAGGATTTCTAGTGGAATTTTGAATTGTGAGTGTAACTTCCGAATCATTTCAAGCGTAAGTGACCTCTTACCACTAAGGACTTCTGATATACGACCTCGGTGTCCAATCGCACCCTCTAAGTCTTTTCGGCTCAAACCTTGCTGTTCCATTCTGAATTTGATTGCTTCGATTGGATCAGGAGCATCAATAGCCCAGTGTTCCTCTTCATATTTCTCAATCAACATCAGTAAAATTTCAATTTCGTCAGCCTCTGACTGAGCAAGTGCACCCTTCTCTTCTGCGATTAGCAACAACTCCACCATATCTAGTGCCTGACTATAATCATCTTCATTTTTTAGCAGCTTAATGTCCATTATAGATCTCCGCATCTATCTTGTCGTACTGTTCATGTGTGCCAACAAATTTGACATAACAGACCTGTCGCTTGTAGAAGATTGAGACAATTAATCTGTATTTGTTTCCCGCAATATTAAAAACAACACGATTATTTTTGAGTATGCTGGCTGACCTGAACTGTTCTTTTATCTCTGTTGGTTTACTCCATGATGCCTTTTGAGTTTCGCTATGCCATGCCTCCAAGGGAATTTTTGCATCTATGTATTTTGGTGATGATTCCCAAAACTGCCTGAGAACTCTCTTCGAGATAACCTTCATATCGATCACTTTAACATGATCCCGGAGCGGGATCAATTCTTAGCCTTGTCCCAAATCTCCATATAGACCGACCTCACCGCGCCCAGCGACTCAATGTGGCTGTT
>JABGQL010000118.1 GCA_018648825.1 Gammaproteobacteria bacterium | reverse complement strand
ACTTTTTGTCATCTTTAGTAACCACTTTTGCAGGGATGACTGCCCATGTCTCGTGACCTGTGCTGTGAGTTTTACCATACCAGTATCCCCAGTACTGGGCGCGTGGGTCATCCAGTCCAAAGCTATTCCAGGCACGATCAATGGTCTTAATCTTTTTACCCGCTTTGAAGTAGTCGGTGCGGTAGTCGCCAAAGCTCTTGGTATCAACATAGCTCACACGGTTGTCATACCACCAGTTATCCTTCTTCGGTGTACTCTCAACCTTGAAGACCTCTTTGCTCTTGGAGACACAAGAACCTTCTGGAAGCTTTTTCATGTATTTATTACGCTGACTTTTAGGCACGTCCATCGCACCCAAGCAGCCTGAGAAGGTCTCTGTGCCTAATAGTTTATGGCTCTCATGCTGTGGTTTACGCAGCATTACATCACCAAAGGTGAAGTCAGTACCACCCCATGCATCATCATGAGCGGGTTCGGCAAAACGGCGGATCTTACGCAGTGCTGGCAACCAGATCGCATAGGACTGTGATTTGGCATCATCGACATAATCGGTGATCAACATGCCGGTGCCCTTGAGCTTACCAGAACGGAAGATGGCGACATCTTTAGAAGCCACCTTGCCATCACTGTAGTCGTTATTGAGGTAACGCTCTACAGTCAGTGTTGTCGGGGATTTACCCTCGGTACGGCTGACAATTACAGTGATGTTTTTGCCTTTCTTCTTAATGCCGAAATTTTTCAGTGCGTAGAAGTGGTTAACAAAGTAGACCTGCTCAATGATTTGATCTGCACTGGGTGTGCCGGATGGCATTGGCAAATCTTTAGAGACGCCCGCCATCAATGAGACAGGACTGAACGACAGCGCAGCAATGGCTGCACTTATAAACACTTTTTTCATATCTAGAGAACTCCCCGTTCAACGCAAGTTAATTTATTGTTATCACTGTAACCTTTAACCTCCTCCAAGGTTTGGCTGATTGTCATTCAATAACAGCCGTTTTGTCAATAAAATTTCCAAGGGAATTGATAAAGTATTACAGTAGATTACGGTATATGATGGGGTAGCTTGGATTTTATTCCCTATTTTTGATCTGCTTTTGATTATAGGGGGATTATTTTCTTCATAGACCATGGAGAATTGCATAAACGGTTTGGCTCTACCCCCTCCTCTATCCTCCCCCTGCTTTGGGGAGGAGGTTGGATTGTTGTTTTTTTAGATACCTATGCTTGACGGTAACCAATTTGATGTACAATGCGGCCCCCTAACAGCATGAACGATCTGCTTACACAGAAAAAATAGAGCACTATGGCTAAAGAAGAACACATTGAGATGGAAGGTACGGTTATTGAGAACCTTCCAAATACCACATTCAGAGTTGAATTGGAGAACGGTCACAAGGTGATTGCACACATCTCCGGAAAGATGCGTAAGCACTATATCCGTATTTTGAAGGGCGATAAGGTTACGGTTGCATTGACCCCTTATGATCTCTCTAAAGGACGTATCGTCTTCCGCGCTCGTTAATAACTAGGCTTAAGGCTAACCTTAAGCCTATAAGACTCACGCTACGGAGGGCTCCTCCTCCACTGCAGACTGCCCTGTTTTTGCAGTTTTGCCACTCTCTCGATAGGTAAAGTGAAGTTTCTCGTCTTCTACAGAGACTTCAACCTCACCCCCATCGACCAGCTTACCAAACAGCAACTCTTCGGCTAACGGCTTGCGGATCTCTTCGCGGATCAGCCGTCCCATGGGACGAGCGCCCATGGCTGCGTCGTAGCCCTGCTCTGCCAGCCAAGTACGGGCCTCGCTATCTACAACCAGCTGCACCCGCTTCTGATCGAGCTGCACCTCTAATTCGGTGATAAATTTATCGACGATATGGGCAATACTGGTCATATCCAGTGCATTAAACTGAATAGTGGCATCGAGTCGATTGCGGAACTCTGGGGTAAACTGTTTCTTCACCTCGGCTAGGCCATCACTGGCATGGTCCTGTCGTGCAAAACCGATAGAGGCGCGGTTGATCTGCTCCGCTCCAACATTGGAGGTCATCACCAGCACGATATTACGGAAGTCGCTACTGCGCCCATTGCTATCGGTCAGTGAGCCGTGATCCATCACCTGCAACAGTAGATTAAAGACATCGGGGTGCGCCTTTTCGATCTCATCCAGCAACAGCACGGCATAAGGGTTCTGGTTAACCGAGTCGGTCAATAGACCCCCTTGCTCATAGCCGACATAGCCAGGAGGTGCGCCAATCAAGCGGGATACCGTGTGGCGCTCCATATACTCTGACATATCAAAGCGAATCAGCTCTACCCCCATCTGCATCGCCAACTGACGTGCCACCTCGGTCTTACCTACACCGGTGGGGCCGACAAAGAGGAAGGAGCCGACCGGACGCTCCTCATTACCCAGACCAGAACGTGACAGCTTGATCGCGCTACCGAGGGTATCAATGGCGTTATCTTGTCCAAACACCACCATTTTCAGGTTGCGATCTAGCTTTTCAAGCTGCTCTCGATCTGAGCTGGAGACGTTACGTGCTGGCACACGGGCGATCTTGGCGACCACATCCTCCATCTCTTTGACCCCCACGGTTTTACGGCGGCGTGAGGGGGGCAGTAGCTGGTTATGCGCACCCGCCTCATCCATCACATCAATCGCCTTATCTGGCAGGTGACGATCACCGATATAGCGGTCAGCCAACTCCGCTGCGGAGATCAGCCCCTGACGGGTAAACTTCACATCGTGATGACTCTCAAATCGACTCTTCAGGCCGAGTAAAATCTTAATCGTTTCAGGGACAGAGGGTTCATGCACATCAATCTTCTGGAAGCGACGTGCCAGAGCGTGATCTTTTTCAAAGATTCCGCGATACTCTTGGAAGGTGGTGGAGCCGATACAACGCAGATCACCCGCCGCCAACTTGGGTTTAATCAAATTCGAGGCATCCATCGCCCCCCCTGATGCGGCACCCGCACCGATGATGGTGTGGATCTCATCGATAAAGAGGATGGTATCTTTCTCCCCCTCCAGCTGCTTCAGCAGCCCTTTGAGCCTTTTTTCAAAATCACCCCGATATTTGGTGCCTGCCAATAGCGAACCGAGATCCAGTGAGTAGATCACACTTTCGGCAATCACCTCTGGCACCTCTTGGTCCACAATACGTCGCGCTAACCCCTCAGCAATCGCGGTTTTACCCACCCCCGCCTCCCCCACCAGCAGTGGGTTATTCTTGCGGCGGCGACAGAGCACCTGGACAGTACGTTCTACCTCTGGTTCACGCCCGATCAGGGGATCAATTTTCCCCTCTTGCGCCAGTTTATTGAGGTTAACGGCATACTTCAGCAGCGGACTTTCACTCGCCTCCGCCGACTTCTGCCCCTCCTTTTGCTCTCCCTCTTGTTGTTCTAGCTCCTCTTCCCCTCCATGGGAGAGATAGTGCACTACATCCAGACGTGAGATCTCTTGCTGGGAGAGGAAGAAGACCGCATTGGACTCTTTCTCGCCAAACAGGGCGACCAGAATATTTTCTGCAGTGACCTCACTATTACCAGAGGATTGCACCTGAAAGATGGAGCGCTGTAGCACGCGTTGAAAACCCAGCGTTGGCTGTGGATCACGGTCCTCCCCCTCAATCAGCAGCGGTGTATTCTGTTCAATAAAGGCCTGTAACTGCTGACGCAACACCTCAATATTGGCACCACAGCCCCGTAACAGGCTAGCAGAGCGTGGGTTATCCAGCAGCACCAACAGCAGGTGCTCCAGAGTGATAAATTCATGGCGTTCGTCTCGCGCCTGCTTCACCGCCAACCCCAACGAAAATTCCAGCTCTTTACTTAACATACAGTTCTACCTACCTTTAATTCTATGCCTGTTCCATAGAGCACAACAGCGGATGCTGATGCGTTCTGGAGTGGTCGTTGACCTGCGCGACTTTGCTCTCAGCAATTTCACGACTGTAGGTACCACAAACCCCTTTACCCCGGGTGTGCACATGCAACATCACCTGTGTCGCCTGCTCTTGATCCATCTTGAAGAATTGTTGCAACACCTCCACAACAAACTCCATTGGGGTAAAATCATCATTTAACAAGACCACTTGATATCGTGGCGGCTCTTTTAATTGCGGGGGTGCGGTCTCGACATCCACATCATCGTGGTTCTCATTTTCTCCATGGGCCCCATATTTATGACTTGCCAACCTGCTACTCTCCACTCTAAACAGCCTAAATTTCTCTCCAATATACTACTGATACTCTCTCGATCCCACCTCTTTCACTGATGATTATCCTCTTCAACAAACCCTATAACGTACTCACACAGTTTCGCGACAGTGAGGGACGGCCCGCACTGGGAGATTACATCCCCATCAAAAAAGTCTACCCTGCAGGGCGGCTCGACCGCGATAGTGAGGGGCTACTGATTTTGACTGATGATGGAAAACTACAGGCCCGTATCAGCCATCCACGCCACAAGATGGAGAAGACCTACTGGGCACAAGTCGAGGGAGTCCCTGATGAGGCAGCACTACAGCAGCTATCTCAAGGTATCGAGCTGAAGGATGGGATGACTGCACCCGCCAAGGCTCAATTGATTACTCCGCCCGCACTATGGAGACGTGATCCCCCTATTCGTGAACGCAAGAATATCCCCGATAGCTGGATCGAGCTGACCATTCGAGAGGGAAAAAATCGTCAGGTACGGCGTATGACGGCTGCCGTTGGCTTCCCCACGCTACGACTGATCCGTGCTGCTATTGGCCCATGGAAACTCGATGGGCTAGAACCAGGCGAATATCGTAAAATAGAGCAATGACTCAGAATACTACCCCCAATAGTGAACCCAGTCCCCAAGAACGCCCCCGCCTAACCGTTGCAGCGGTGATTGAGCAGGACCGACGTTTTTTAATGATCGAAGAGCTAGACAATGGCGTTCCGGTCATCAATCAGCCCGCGGGCCATATGGAGTTTGGTGAAACCCCCGAACAGGCCGCAGTAAGAGAGACGTTAGAAGAGACCGGTTGGCACTTTAAGCCCACTCATCTACAGGGCATCTACCAGTCCATTGACCCCGTGCGCCAGCGCCAATACCTGCGTATGACCTTTACTGGGCCAGTCACCCGCCACGATCCCCATCGTCAACTAGACCACGGAATTCTACGTACCATCTGGCTCACCTATGAAGAGATTTTGCTAGAGAAAGAGCGACTGCGCAGCCCAATGGTACTACGCTGCATTGAGGATTACCTTCGGGATGAGAGCTACCCTCTGGGGATGATTCACTCTGACCTTCCTGAGTATCACCCTCCAGTCACCTCATGAGCAACAACCAGAGAAGCAAGGTCATGGTAGGCCTCTCCGGTGGGGTGGACTCGGCTGTTGCAGCCAAACTGTTGCTAGAGCAAGGCCACGAGGTTGAGGCCCTGTTTATGAAAAATTGGGAGGAGGACGATGAAGCGGGCTACTGTAGTGCCGAAGAGGATTTAGCTGATGCACAAAGCGTAGCCGATCAACTCGGGATTCGCCTCCACAGTGTCAACTTTTCACACGAGTATTGGGAGCGGGTCTTCCGCCACTTTCTGGATGAGTATGGTGCAGGGCGCACCCCCAACCCAGACATCCTCTGTAACAAGGAGATCAAGTTTCGCGCCTTTCTAGAACATGCGCTGGAACTAGGGGCTGATACCATCGCTACCGGTCACTATGCACGTGTGCGGGAGGTAGATGAGCAGTTTCAACTGCTGAAAGGGCTGGACCGCAACAAAGATCAATCTTATTTCCTCCACCAACTCAACCAGAAACAGCTACGCTACGCCCGTTTCCCATTGGGCGAAATTGAGAAGGGTGAAGTGCGAGCGATTGCCGAAGCGGCTGGATTCTGTAATGCAAATAAGAAGGACAGCACAGGCATCTGTTTTATCGGTGAACGTGATTTTCGAACCTTCCTCAGTCAGTACCTGCCCGCTCAACCGGGTGAGATAGAGACCCCAGAGGGCGAGGTGATCGGCCACCATCAAGGGTTGATGTATCACACCTTGGGGCAACGTAAAGGGTTGGGGATCGGCGGCCTTGCAGACTACAGCGAGGAGCCGTGGTATGCCGTTGCAAAAGATCTAGAGCGAAATGTGCTGATTGCCGGTCAGGAGAAGAATCACCCACTACTGATGAGCCAGCAGGTGCAGTGTGAACCGATCCATTGGATTGGAGATGAAACCAGCTCACTGCCACTACAGTGCACTGCTCAACACCGCTATCGACAAGCAGACCAAGCGTGCTCCATCACTCAGATGGATACAACAGGGGCCGTAGTGAACTTTAAACAGCCCCAACGTGCGGTAACGCCCGGACAGTCGATGGTTTTCTTTCAGGGGGAACAATGTCTCGGAGGGGCTGTGATAAAATCGTTTGCATGAATAAAACACTCCTTACACTACTGGCAGCTCTACTGCTCTCGCCACCTACATTCGCCACTCACACCCCCATTCACTCCCCCACCGAGGAGATCTTGGTTGAGCACTCCGTTGTCAAAATGCAGCTGGCTCCCGGCATCTCCATTGAAGATGCCTCACAGGCAATGCTCTCCAAGGCAGCAGACCTCAACCTTAAACTGGTAGGCCGTCAACAGACCTCAAAGGCACTGCAGCAACGCGGGATCGCCTCCCCCCACATTGAGATCTTCCAGTTTTGTAACCCCGAAGATGCCGCCAAGATGGTACGCCACGATATTATTTACGCCTCCTACATGCCTTGCCGCATTGCGCTGGTAGAGGATAATAACGGCACACCTTGGCTCACTACACTCAACCTCAACATGATGATCTCCAGAAGCTTGCTGCCCGATGAGATCTACCGTATTGCGGTATCCACCAACACCAAGATCATGACCATCATGACCGCTGGTGCCAACGGAGATTTTTGATGAAATGGTTAGGTGCACACGTAAGTGCAGCGGGAGGCGTGCAGAATGCGCCCGATAACGCCCATAAGATTGGTGCCAAGGGGTTTGCACTGTTCACCAAGAACCAGCGCCAGTGGAACGCTAAGCCGCTGACCACAGAGCAGATTGATGGCTTCCATGCCGCGATGGAGCGCCATGGCTACCAGCCCCATCAAGTACTCCCCCATGACAGCTACCTGATCAACTTAGGGCACCCCGAAGAGGAGCCTCGCCAGAAGTCTCTCAACGCCTTTATTGACGAGCTGGAGCGCTGCCACCAGCTGGGGCTAGACCGACTCAACTTCCACCCCGGCAGCCACCTGAAGAAGATCAGTGAAGCGCAGTGTCTGGATTATATTGCAGAGTCACTCAACTACGCACTGGAGAAGACCCAAGGGGTCTCTGCGGTAATTGAGAATACTGCAGGACAGGGTTCAAACATGGGGTTCCGTTTTGAGCATCTGGCGCACATCATCGACAAGGTCGAGGACAAGTCACGCGTTGGGGTCTGCATCGACACCTGCCACGCCTTTGCTGCAGGATATGATCTAAGAACGGAAGCGGCTTACCAACAGACGATGAACGCCTTTGATGAGATTGTGGGGTTCAACTACCTACAAGGGATGCACCTGAACGACTGCAAATCAGAGTTTGAGAGCCGAGTTGACCGCCACCAAAGTATCGGCAAAGGGAATATTGGGTTGGAAGGTTTTCGCCAGCTGATGAATGACAGCCGCATTGATGAAATTCCTATGGTGCTGGAGACCATCAACAGCGACATCTGGAATCAGGAGATTGAGCAGCTCTACGCGATGGTATTAAGCGCTGCATAAACTCTTACACTCTACCTCCTCCCCAGCCCTCCCCTTAAACCTCTCTATCGCGCCAGCTTGAGCACTGCCTCAGCCACATCACCCAATGGCAGTACCTGCTCTACAGCACCCGCCTTGACCGCCTCACCCGGCATCCCCCAGACAACGCTACTGCGCTCATCCTGCGCAATGGTCTTGGCTCCGACATCCAGCATCTCTTTCATCCCGGCTGCACCATCTCCCCCCATGCCAGTCAGCATCACGGCAATACCGTTGGGGCCTACGTTCTCAGCCATCGAGCGAAACAATACATCGACCGAGGGCTTATGACGATTTACCAGCTCGCCATCATTGAGTCGGCAAATATAACGTGCACCATCACGCACCACCATCAGATGCTGATCACCTGGTGCAATATAGACGTGCCCTGGAATAATCTGCTGCCCATCCTCTGCGTGCATCACGTTCATGGCGGAGGAGTTGTTCATCCGCTCTGCAAATGGCTTACTAAATGCTGCGGGGATGTGCTGCACAATAACGACCCCGGGGGTACCCGGAGGCAAGGTTTCCAACACCACACGGATGGCTTCGGTCCCACCGGTTGAGGCACCGATCGCAATAACTTTGTCTGTGGTTTGAAAGTGACGATTACCCGAACTTTTTGCCAGCACAACATCGGTATTGAACTTCTTGGGGACCGCTTTACCACCCACATCCCCTTCACTGGGGCCCGCCGTACCTAATACATGAGCAGGCGCAGAGGAGGAGCGGGTAATGATCTGTTTGACGTTGGCTCGAGCAACCACCCTCACCTTCTCAACAATCTCCGCCCCATAGGACTCAAAGGTATTAGCCAAATCCACTTTAGGTTTGGTCACAAAGTCGACAGCACCGGCTTCTAACGCCTGTAGGGTGATATCCGCACCATGCTCGGTCAGTGAGGAGACCATCAGCACCGGCATCGGATGAAGGCGCATCAGGTTACGCAGGAAGGTGACGCCATCCATCTTCGGCATCTCCACATCCAGCGTAATCATGTCGGGCTTGAGTTTTTTAATCTTCTCACGCGCCACGTAGGGGTCTGAAGCCGAACCCACAACCTCAATTCCTGGAGCATTGCTCAGGATTGAACCCAGCATTTTACGAATCAGCGCAGAATCATCAACAATCAGTACCTTAATCAAGATTTATTCCTTCAAATCATTGAGGTTAAAAGAGTTCAATTTCACCTTCCGTCCGCACACCAGCAGCAGACGGATCATCCAGAAAGGCCTTCTCTTCACGTAGCGACTCTTGCTTCTCATGCAGTGAACGCAGCCGCTTTACCTTCATCACCCCTGTACTGGGGAAGTAGATCACCTTTCGGGGAAAGACATCACCAATATCATGAGAGAGGATCTGAAAGCCCTCTGTAAAGATATAGTCAAAAACAAATCCGATATTATACCAACCGATCTTTGCCATTTGGTTGAGGATACGACCACCGCCAGCCACTTTGAACTCTAGGTTCTCTCTTCGGCCACCATGTTTAAGCACATCGTTAATCAAGTGCTCCATGGCAAAGTTGCCATAACGGGTTGCATCAGAGATCTTACCACTGGCATCGGCATTCCCTTTATCCACGGGTAACATGAAGTGGTTCATGCCTCCGATACCGGTTTGTCTATCTCTAACACAAGCTGCAACACAAGAGCCAAGCACGGTCTCAATGCCATCGGACCCTTTGGTAACAAAGTACTCTCCGGGCAGTATCGTGCTTACATAGCTGTTAAACGGGTTCTTCCATCCTCGACGCACATGCTCAAAGCCGGGCAGCACCTGATTATCACTGGGTTTCTGTATCATTCTGCTGCCTGTCTAAATTTTTTGGTAAATGGTCTTGCCGATCAATTTGAAATGTTCGGAGACCTTAAACAGCGACTCTGAGTGACCAATAATCAGGTGCCCATCTTCTGCGAGTAGCTTTGCATAACGATCTGTCAATTTGGACTGCGTCTCTTTATTGAAATAGATCATCACGTTTCTGCAAAAGATGATATCAAACGGCCCCTTTATCGGCCAGTCATGCATCAAATTAAGCTGTTTAAAGGTAATCAATTCACGCAACTCATCAACCACGCGCACCTTACCCTCATTCTCTCCGCTTCCTTTACGAAACCAGCGATTGAGACGCTCTTTACTCATCCCCTCTACACGACGTTGATCATAGACCCCAGCCTTGCCATGGTCCACCACATTAAAGTCGAGATCCGTGGCCAAGATCTTCACATCCCACCCCTTTGGAATATTCTCTTTGACGGTAATCGCTAGTGAGTACGGCTCCTCTCCTGTAGAGCAACCTGCCGACCAGATTCTAATCCGCTTGGTGGCTTTATTGCGCTCCATCAAACGCGCAAAATCAACATCCCGAAGAAAATCAAAATGGTGCTCTTCGCGGAAGAAGAAGGTGAGATTGGTGGTAATAGCATTAACGAAGTGGCTAAACTCCTCTTCAACATGCTCATCCACATAGTCAAGATACTCACTAAACGCACGCATACCAAACATGCGTAGACGCTTGGTCAGCCGATTGTAAACTAGGCTTCTCTTTGCATCTGAGAGGTTTATTCCGGCATGCTCGCCGATAATTTTCTGTACACGTGTGAAGTCTTCATCCGTATAGCTAAATTCAGAGGTTGCATTTTCTTGCATAATTATAGTGCTTAAGAGAGTTCTTAAGGGAGCATTGAGTCCAGTTGGTTCATGATACCTTCGTTGATCAGGTGGTCGATATCCAACAACACAACCATCTTCTCATTCTCTGTGGTCAGCCCGGTTACAAAATCAGAGCTGATCACTCCACGGAAGTCTGGTGCGGGGCGAATATTGTCCAACTCTACATTACATACATCGGAAACCCCATCGACCACTACACCCACCACTTTATTATTGTAGCTTGGCTCTTCTCCATCCGCATGGCTATCCAGTACGCGCACATGCACTACAATCACTACCGTCAGTTCATCATAGCGCACATCTTCCAGTTGAAAACGAAGACGTAAATCAATAACCGGAACAATGGCACCACGCAGATTAATCACCCCTTTCACATAGTCGGGGGTATTGGGGATCACGGTAGGGACTTCCCACCCCTTGATCTCCTGAACGCGCAAGATATCAAAGCCGTACTCCTCTCCGCCCAGTACAAAGGTCAGATGTTGACGAACATCCTTCTCCTCTTCTACCAGACCATCCCCTTCTGCATAGAATGAGGACTGCCCTTCCATCTCTTCACTGGGATTATTGTACTGCTCCCCTGCTGCCTGAGTCTGCATTTAAAATCTCTCCTGTATCGTTTCAGGGAGAGACTAAGCCCTATCAAGCATAGTTGTCAATATGAGGATGCGATTCATCAACCGAACTCTTATCTTGTTGTGGTTGATGCTCTGTAGAATGGTGCTCTTTTTTGCGTTTCTGAGGCTGTTCGTGCTCTCGATCCGACTCCGTTTCATCAACGCGATGAGAGCGTGGAATTGTGGTTACAGGATCAACACCGCTATGTTTGGGCGGCGTAGGTGCGGGTGGCATTTTGATTGAGATATCGATCATACTTAGCCCTCATGCAGCAGCACCCCAACTGACCGCGTCGACAATACGTTCCATCTCCAACAGCATCACGGGCCTGTCATCATGGTGGATGATGTGGTGTGCATATAGCGCCAGCCGCCCCCCTTGAAGGGTAGGCAAGGGTTCTCTGGCATCCACATCAAGGGAGACCACCTCAGAGACGTCATCGACCAGCAGTCCGACACGATCATCCCCCCCCAAATTGACCACCACAATACGGTTATATCGGTCATCTGGCTGGCGTGTCAATCCGAACTCCATGGAGGTATCCACAATGGTTAACAAGATACCTCGTAGATTGATCACTCCCACCACAAAATCGGGCGCACCCGGAACCTTGGTAATCTCTGGAATATAGATCACCTCTTGAATCTTCAGCACCTCAATCGCGTAAATTTCGTTATTGATGGTAAAGGTGATAAAACGATTATCATGAAAGCTTACACTCATGCTGCCAACCCCTCTTCCGCAATAGCTACATAATCAATACCGATCTGCTTATCCAACATGCTGGATACATCAAGAATCATCGCCACACGACCATCTCCGGTGATGGTTGCACCGGAGTAGCCCGGCATACCCCGTAGCAACGTACCCAACGGCTTGATCACCACCTCTTCTTGACCAATCACCTGATCGACGACCAACGCCAGAGAGTGGCCTGCCAGCTCAATCACCAGCACACGCTGATCGGTTGATTGTGTACGCTCTCCACCCAATAGTTCTGAGGCGTAGATCAAGGGGTAAGTGCGATCTCTAAGCCGCACCACCTCTCGACCACCAATCTGGCTCACTTCAACGAAGCTCCACTCAAACAACTCAATAATGCCTGGAAGTGGAATGGCATAGTTTTGGCTGCCAATATAGACCATCAAGGTGGGCAAAATTGCCAATGTCAACGGTACTTGAATGGTGATGGTTGTCCCTACACCAATCTCGGAATCAATTTCAATCTGTCCGTTAAGCTGGTTGATGTGGGTCTTGACCACATCCATCCCTACACCTCGACCCGAAACATCCGAGATCTCACTTTTGGTAGAGAACCCAGGCTCAAAAATCAGATTGTAAAGAGCTCGGTTAGGAAGCTGATCTGCGGTATCTTGATCCATCATCCCACGCTCAACCGCTAAGCGACGCAGCACATCTGGATTCATCCCTGCACCATCGTCCTGAATCGTTAACAGGATATGGTCCCCCTCCTGTTGTGCCGCCAATACAATGGTACCCTCTGCAGGTTTCCCAGCCGCAGTACGCACTTTGGGAGTCTCTACACCATGATCAACCGCATTACGGATCAAGTGAATCAGTGGATCGGCCAACTCTTCAACCAAATTCTTATCAACTTCGGTCTCTTCACCTACCAGTTGCAGTCTCACCTTGCGATCCAGTTTCTTAGCGAGGTCTCGCACAACTCGTGGGAAACGGCTGAATACCTTACGCACAGGCTGCATACGCAGACGCATTACTACCTCTTGGATATCGGTTGTAAGCAGATTGAGATCAGAGATCGCACGGTCTACCACCTCGGAAGAGATGAGAGGCTTAAGATTATCAAAGCGGTTGCGGATCAGCACCAGCTCACCGACCATATTCATCACATCATCCAGTCGACGCGTATCTACACGCACACTGGTCTCTACCTTTTGAGCATTTGCACTCTTCTCTGCTTTTGATGCCGTTTTTCGAGCTGTTTTTTTCTTCGGTTTTTCTTCGGGGGGCGCTGCAACTGCTGCAGTAACGGTTTGGGGCGAGGTGGTTACAGGGGCCTCCGCTGGAGCCTCTACCTGCGCTACTTCTGCTTGTGGCGCTTCATCCAGTGCATCAAGCAGCAGTTCAAACTCATCCTCAGTAATATCATCATCTGGATTGCCCGCAAGTAAAACCTCTGCCGCAGGTGTTGCTGTAGCTGGGCTCTGCTCAAGCTGATCTAACAGGTCATCAAACTCATCATCGGTAATATCATCATCACTCTGTTTGGCTGCCTCAATGTCAAACCCAGCAGATCCCCCCCCTGCTGAGGGCTGTTGCATTTCAATCACTTCTACCTCTGCAGGGGGTTGCTGTCCAGAGCGCCCCCCCTGCAGTATCGCCTCTAGCTGTTGAAGAATTTCCACAGAGGCCGGCTCAGGCTCTTCCGTCTCTTGCAGGGATTCAAACATCGCATTGAGTTCATCCACAGCCTCAAGCACAGGATTCATCACCGCCTCTGTAAGCTCCAGACGACCATCACGAATCACCCCGAAGAGGTCTTCTGAACGGTGACATAGCTCTACAACAGGGGTAACGCTGAGAAAACCAGCCCCCCCTTTGATGGTATGAAAGGCCCGAAAAACGGCATTGAGTATCTCTGAATCATCTGGATTATCTTCCAAATCAACCAATAACCCATTCAACGACTCCAGCAGTTCTCCCGCCTCTTGCAGAAAATCATGGAAAATATCACTGTCAAAGTCGATAGACATAAATTACGTTCTCACTTATTAAAATCCCAAACTGGAGAGTAGGTCATCCACTTCATCTTGGCTGCGTACCACATCGGCATCTTTCAATCCCGGTACGGTAGGGCCATGCGCCTCTCTCTGGTCTTGGGGGTCTTCTCCATTCGATGAGAGCTGTATCAGCTCAACCAGGCTGTCTTCTACCTTACCAATCACATCCACCACACGGTGAATGATCTGACCACTCAAATCCTGAAAACTCTGCGCCATCATCACTTCATTTAGTCGCGCATGTATCTTCTCGGAGTTGATCGCGGCAAGAGACATAAACTCTGCAATCTCATCACTTAATTCACGAAACTGCTCCAGATCCAATTCACGATTTCTAAAGCGGTCCCACCCTTCCCCTATACTATCGGCACCATCTACAATCCCCTTAGCCAATGGTGCACTCTCTTCTACAGCAGCCAGACTCTCATTAGCCGACTTTTCCATCAACTCCACCACATGATGCAGACGCGCGCGGATATCCGTAATCTCTTGGCCGGTCACCCCTGAACTACCGATATCCTCTTTAAACTGAGAAACGGTGTCATGCAGCTGACGCGTCAGAACACCCACCTGCTGATAAACCAAATTATCTTGCTGTCTCAATAACGCCTCAGTCTGTCGATTGGCCTCGGCAACATCATCCTGCTCCAATAAAGACACCAGTTGACGTGCTTGTTCTAGTGAAACAATCGGTTGGGGCTGGGATTGCGACTGACTCATAGTGGCTCTGCTCCTGATAAGTAAAAGGGGGTTGGTTACTAGTTAAAGATACTCTTTATCCACTCTGCTTAATACGAGCAAAGATTCTATCAATCTTCTCATTCA
>JABGQL010000125.1 GCA_018648825.1 Gammaproteobacteria bacterium | reverse complement strand
AAAGAGATGAAAAAAATACTCGTTATCGATGATGTTCGATCTATTCGCACGCTGGTCATCTATGGTCTTGAGAACTTGGGGTATAGCGTAGAGTCCGCAGCGGATGGTGAAGAGGGGTGGGATAAGGTGCTGAGCTTCGCCCCTGATCTGGTGATTACCGACCTGATGATGCCAAGGCTACATGGCCTGGATCTACTCGATCGAATCCGCAGAGCCCCCCGCACAAAAACCGTACCTGTGCTCTGCATGACCAGTGATGACGATATTGATGTTAAGCAGAGTGCCGCATCTCAGGGTGCTACAGGATGGATTCAAAAACCCTTTCATCCAGAGACTTGGGGCGAGATGCTAAAACATATCCTGCAGCAATAGCCTCTAGTTCTACTGCTTAACAGGGCGCTTCCACCCTTTCATCGTAAGCTGCTTGGAGCGACTCAGTGTAAGCTGGTCTGCCGGGGCTGTTTTAACAATGGTTGAACCTGCACCAATAACGGCCCCACTCTCCACAGTGACTGGGGCCACCAGCTGACAGTCCGAGCCGATAAAGGCATCATCACCAATCACAGTACGGTGTTTATTCGCACCATCATAGTTACAGGTAATCACCCCCGCGCCAACATTAACCCGCGCGCCCACGGTGGTATCCCCCACGTAGGCCAGATGATTGATCTTGGAGCCTTCGGCCACCTGTGAATTTTTTAGCTCCACAAAGTTTCCAATATGGTTGGAGGCGGTCAGCTCTGTGCCCGGACGCAGGCGAGCAAACGGACCTACGCGGCAGTTTGGTCCCACTTTGGCGGATTCGATCACGCTATTAGGGAGGATTTCACTGCCCGATTCAATCACTGCATCACTGATATGGCAGTTGCTGCCAATCTTTACTCCATCCCCCAAGACAACCTCACCCTCAAAAATCGCATTGATGTCGATCGTGACATCTTTCCCCGTTTGTAGCGTACCACGCAGATCAAAGCGTTCTGGGTCCATCAAGGTTGCCCCTTTACGCATCAACGCTTCTGCCTGTTGGCGTTGATAGATACGCTCCAGCTGGGCCAGCTGTAGGCGGTCATTGACCCCCTGAACCTCGGCCTCAGTCGGTGCCGTAACTGCACTCACCTCAACCCCGCTGGCCACCGCCATCTCAACAATATCGGTGAGATAAAATTCGCCTTGGGCGTTGTTGTTCTCTAGCGAATCAATCCACCCTTGGAGCTTCTTGGCAGAGAGCGCCATGATCCCGGTGTTGACTTCATTAAGCTGTAGCTCATCCTCGCTGGCATCTTTCTGTTCAACGATACGTGCAACATTACCTTGCCTATCTCTTACGATACGCCCATAGCCTGTGGGGTTCTCCAGCGCCACAGTCAACAGTGAGAAGCCGCTCTCTGACCCCTGCTGAAGCAGCTGCTCAACGGTCTCCATTTGGATCAGTGGCACATCACCATAGAGCACCAGCACCATCTCTTCCGACTGTAGTGCTGGCAACGCCTGCTCAACCGCATGTCCGGTGCCGAGCTGTTCCGCCTGTAGCACCCAATTAACCTTGAGGTGCTGGAGCTGTTGCTGCACCTGCTCGCCACCATGCCCGTAAACCACGTGTACTGATTCAGGGTTAAGTTGGGTTGCCGCATCAACTACATGCTCCAGCATCGGTTTTCCTGCCAGAGGGTGAAGTACTTTGGGGTGTGCGGAACGCATACGCGTACCTTGACCTGCTGCCAAAATAATAACAGCGAGTTGAGTGCTTTCTTGAGTCACAACAGTAGACCTCTATTAGAGACTGGGGTGGTCCATCTCAGGATGTCCACTGCGAATCTCTGCTGCAGAGGCGTCGCGGATATTGGTGATCATCACTCGATAGGTGATGGTCAGCCCCGCAAAGGGGTGTTTCTTCATAAATACGATGGAGCCATCTTTCTCAATACGCTGCACCATCATGGTACCGGTCTCGCCGCTCTGCTCATCCTGAAACTCAGCCTCAGCACCTACACGACGGTACTCCGGTGGAACCTCATTCTCAGAGAAGACCTTCTCAAACTCCGTATCAAGGAATTGAAAGCCGTGCTCATCGGGAGAGAGCGTCGCTTCTGCCTCTTCACCGATGGTTTTCCCCTTCATCTCCCGCTCAAGCTGCGGAAACATCTGGTTGGGAACACCATGCACATAGGCAACAGGAATATCATTACGCTCTACCACCTCACCACTTTCATCGATGATTTCGTGGGTAAACCAGACCGCCTTCTTCTTGGCAACGCGCTGTGAATCGCTCATCGTACTTTACTCATCATTAAACGCCTGAACGTTTACGCAGACGCTGGATAGTCTGCAGTTGCGCCGCAGCCTGAATCAACTCAACCTGCGCCTTGGCATAGTCCATGGTCGCCTGCTTGTCCTGCATGGCTGCCTCCGCACGCTCTTTGGCCTGCATCACAGCGGCTTCATCCAAGTCCGCAGCACGTACTGCGCTATCGGCCAGTACGGTGACTACATGAGGCTGAACCTCCAGCAGTCCACCAGAGATAAAGAAATCCAACTCTTCACCACTGGGCTGCTGTACACGCACTTCACCCGGTTTCATCCGCGTCAACATCGGGGCATGGCGTGGCGCAATCCCCACCTCACCCATCTCCGCCGGTGCATAGACCATCTCAGCTACGCCAGAGAAGATCTCCTTCTCGGCGCTAACGATGTCCACATGTACGGTCATACTCATGATGGTCTTCCTCTAATTACTTCTTTGCTGGACTCAATTAAATAGTCTTGGCTTTCTCAACCACTTCATCGATGGAGCCAACCATATAGAAGGCCTGCTCTGGAAGGTGGTCATATTCGCCCGCAACAATCCCCTTAAAGGCCGCAATAGTATCTGCCAGTGAGACGTATTTACCTGGCGTACCGGTAAAGACCTCTGCCACAAAGAAGGGCTGAGAGAGGAAACGCTGAATCTTACGTGCACGGTTCACGGTCTGCTTATCCTCTTCGGAAAGCTCGTCCATACCCAAGATCGCAATAATATCCTTGAGCTCTTTATAGCGCTGCAGGGTGGTCTGTACAGAACGCGCTACGTTGTAGTGCTCTTCACCGACCACATGTGGATCGAGCTGACGACTGGTAGAGTCGAGAGGATCTACCGCAGGGTAGATACCCAGTTCGGCAACCTGACGCGAGAGTACAACGGTCGCATCTAGGTGGGCGAAGGTAGTCGCTGGAGAGGGATCGGTAAGGTCATCCGCAGGGACGTATACCGCCTGAATCGAGGTAATCGAACCGGTCTTGGTGGAGGTGATACGCTCTTGCAGCGCCCCCATCTCTTCAGCCAGTGTAGGCTGGTACCCTACTGCGGAAGGCATACGGCCCAACAGTGCAGACACCTCGGTTCCCGCCAGTGTATAACGGTAGATGTTATCGATGAAAAGCAGTACATCACGACCCTCATCACGGAACGCCTCTGCCATGGTCAGGCCAGTCAGCGCTACACGCAGACGGTTTCCAGGTGGCTCATTCATCTGCCCATAAACCAGCGATACCTTATCGAGTACGCCGCCTTCGGTCATCTCGTGGTAGAAGTCATTACCCTCACGAGTACGCTCCCCCACACCAGCAAATACAGAGTAGCCGCTATGCTCAATTGCGATATTACGGATCAGCTCCATCATGTTTACGGTCTTACCTACACCGGCACCACCGAACAGTCCAACCTTACCGCCCTTCGCGAAGGGGCAGACCAGATCGATCACCTTGATACCAGTTTCGAGGATCTCAGCCGCAGGAGAGAGTTCATCAAATGCAGGGGCCTTACGGTGGATCGGCATACGCATCTCTTCGCCGATATCACCCTTCTCGTCAATTGGGTCGCCGAGAACGTTCATGATACGTCCCAGAGTCTTAACGCCAACGGGGACCTGAATCGGTGCGCCGGTACCGGTAACAGAGAGGCCACGCTTGAGACCGTCTGTAGTACCCATCGCAATTGTACGCACTACGCCATCACCGATCTGTTGCTGAACCTCCAGCGTCAAGCCTGGCTCATCTACGGTCAGTGCGTCAAAAACCTTTGGCATTCCGTCCCGTGGAAACTCTACGTCTACCACTGCGCCGATGATCTGAACAATCGTTCCTGACATCTCTTAATCCTCTTTATTCAAGTAATACTTAATCAATTAATACTTTACCATCAAGCACATGAAGTATATGAAGTGACAGCAGCAGGCACTACTGAGTGCTTTCTATCGCCTTTTTTCTTCATGTTCTTTATGCTCTTCATGGTGTAAATCTCTTTAAACTGCCGCCGCACCGCCGACAATATCGGCCAGCTCGGAGGTGATCGCCGTCTGTCTCGCCTTGTTGTAGACCAATTCAAGATCGTTGATCAAATCTCCAGCATTATCGGTTGCGCTCTTCATCGCCACCATTCGTGCTGACATTTCACAAGCCACATTCTCGACTACGCCCTGATAGACAATTGACTCTACATAACGCTGCAACAGGGTATCCATCACCGGCTTCGCATCCGGCTCGTAGATGTAGTCCCAGTGGTGACCAAAGTCCTCACTCTTCTCCTGCTCTAGTGGCAATACCTGACGAACTGTGGGTTCTTGTGTCATGGTGTTCACAAACTTATTGTAGACCACGTAGAGGCGATCAATACGCCCCTCATCATAAGCGTCCAGCATCGCCTTGACCGTGCCGATCAGTGCTGCCATCTCTGGGTTATCACCCAACTGAGAGGCCTCAGAGACTACATTTCCACCCATGCGACCGAGAAAGCCCAACGCCTTGCTGCCGATAGCGGTGTAGTCAATATCTACCTCTGCATCGCTATGAGCCTTAACCGCCTTGATCGCCTCACGGAAGAGGTTGACGTTGAGACCACCACAGAGACCACGATCTGAGGAGATAACGATATAACCGACCCGTTTCTCTTCGCGCTCATTCAGGTAACTGTGCTGATACTCGGGATGGGCATTGGCCAGATGACCGACGACCGCAGCAATCTTGTCGCTGTAGGGGCGAGATGCCTCCATCCGCTCCTGCGCCTTACGCATCTTACTGGCCGCCACCATCTCCATGGCACGAGTAATCTTCTGCGTACTCTTGACGCTCTTGATCTTCTCTCGAATTTCCTTACCAACTGCCATGTGACCAATATTCCTCTAAATGGTTTCTTTCAGGTTGAGCCTAACCGCACCCTACCAAGTGTGGTTCGCCTTAAAGTCCTCAATCGCGCTACGCAGACCATTTTGAATGCTCTCATTGTAGTCGCCTGACTCATTGATGGTCTCCATCAATGGGGCCTGTGAACTCTTCATGTAAGCCTGCAGAGCCTCTTCAAATGCCACCACCTGAGCGGGATCGATATCATCAAGGAACCCCTCATTGGCTGCAAACAGTGAAGTCGCCAGCTGTGCGACCGTCATCGGCTCATACTGCTTCTGCTTCATCAGCTCGGTTACACGCTGACCACGCTCAATCTGCTTACGGGTTGCCTCATCGAGATCCGATGCAAACTGTGCAAAGGCCGCCAGCTCACGATACTGTGCGAGATCGAGACGCACACCGCCGCCCAACTTCTTGATGATCTTGGTCTGTGCCGCACCACCTACACGCGATACCGAGAGGCCTGCGTTGATGGCAGGACGGATACCGGAGTTGAACAGATCCGTCTCTAGGAAGATCTGTCCATCGGTGATGGAGATTACGTTGGTCGGTACGAAGGCCGATACGTCACCCGCCTGAGTCTCGATCACGGGTAGCGCGGTCAATGAACCAGTCTTGCCCTTCACTTCGCCATTGGTCAACTTCTCGACCTCAGCCTCGTTGATGCGTGATGCACGCTCCAATAGACGGGAGTGGAGATAGAAGACATCACCTGGATAAGCTTCACGGCCCGGTGGACGACGTAGCAGCAGCGACACCTGACGGTAGGCCCAAGCCTGCTTGGTCAAATCATCATAGACGATCAATGCATCCTCACCCTTGTCACGGAAGTACTCTCCCATGCTACAACCAGAATAGGGGGCGATATACTGCATCGCAGCTGACTCGGAGGCCGCCGCGGCAACAATAATAGTGTGCTCCAGCGCATCATGCTCTTCCAGACGGCGTACCACCTCTGCAATCGAGGAGGCCTTCTGGCCTACCGCAACGTAGATACACTTAACGCCTGTACCCTTCTGGTTGATGATCGCATCGACCGCTACTGCAGTCTTTCCGGTCTGGCGGTCACCAATAATCAGCTCACGCTGGCCACGACCAATGGGAACCATCGCATCAATCGCCTTCAGACCTGTCTGCACAGGCTGGTCAACAGATTTACGTGCAATTACACCCGGTGCAATCTTCTCAATGGGGGCGGTGCCAACAGCGTCGATCGCTCCCTTACCATCGAGTGGGTTACCCAGTGAGTCAACCACACGACCTAGCAGACCTTCGCCCACAGGCACTTCAAGGATACGACCGGTACAACGTACGGTATCACCCTCAGAGATGTGCTCATACGAACCCAGAATTACTGCACCAACGGAGTCTCGCTCCAGATTCAGTGCCATGCCGTAGGTGTTACCGGGGAATTCGATCATCTCGCCCTGCATTGCGTCACTCAGACCGTGTAGGCGTACAACGCCGTCGGCAAGACTGACTACCGTACCCTCTGTGCGGGCCTCGGCCAGTGGCTCAAAACTCTCGATTTTCTTCCGGATCAGTTCGCTGACTTCCGAAGGGTTGAGTTGCATGATTGCTCCTTAAACGAAAAACGTAAATAACTGTAAACTTAATTAAAAACCAGTGCCGACTACAGAACCTAGTTCTGTAACTGACTGCTAAGCTGGTCCATTCTGCCGCGCAGCGAAAGATCAATCACCTGATCTCCAGCGCGTACAATAATGCCTCCAAATAGAGACTCATCGACCTCAGTGGTCATCAGAACCTCTTTGCCCATCTTCTCTTTCACCGCAGCAGCAATAGAGTGCTCTGCAGCATCATCCAGCGGGTAGGCTGAGATCACCTCAACATCCACGCTGTTCTCATCCGCTGCCTTCAGTTGATGGAACTGAGTGAAGATTTCCGGTGCATAACCGAGACGCTTAGCCTCCAGCAACACATGGATAAAATTCTCGCGCGTGCCACTGAAGAGCGTTGCGCTCACCTCAGCACCTATAGAGAGCACCAACTCACTCATCTGCTCGCGACTGACGTTGGGGTGTTGTAGACGATCTGCTACGGATGGCTCCTGAACAATTACGGAGAGCAGCTCTACAGCATCAGACCACGCATCTATTTGACCCTCTTTACGCGCCTGCTGGTAAGCAGCCTCGGCATAGGGACGGGCGATTGTTGTTCTCTCTTCCATTACAGCTTGGCACTCAATTCAGAGAGGACCTGCTGATGGTCAGACTCATTCACTTCACGCTGCAGAAGTTGTGAGACACCCGCCAAGGCCAAGGTGGAGACCTGTGTGCGCAACGCTTCGCGTGCACTGTTGGTCTCTTGCTCAATCAGAGAGTGGCCCGACTCAATAATGCGGTCCGCCTCCTCTTTCGCCTTACCCTTGGACTCTTCAATCACTTCGCTGGCACGCTGCTGTGCACGACCGATGATTGAGGTGGCCTCTTCGTGCGCATCGCGAATCACCTCTTTGGCCTTCTTCTCAGCCAGTTCGTGCTCGTGGTGACCACGTTCTGCTGCCGCTAACCCATCCGCAATCTGCTTTCTGCGCGCGTCCAGTGCAGCCATCAGTGGCGGCCACACGTACTTCATCACAAACAGCACAAAGAGGAAGAATGCGATCGATTGTCCAATCAGAGTGGCATTAATATTCATAGCCGATTTTCCAGTATCTCTAGCCTAAAAAGGGGTTCGTGTTTGGGGTACGCTGAAGTTATCCAGCAACCGCGAACAGAACATAGAGTGCCAGACCGACGGCAATCATTGGAACCGCATCAACCAGACCCATAACGATAAAGAACTGGGTACGCAGCATAGGGATCAATTCAGGCTGACGCGCAGCACCTTCAAGGAAACGTCCGCCGAGGATACCGATACCCACAGCAGCGCCCAGTGCGCCCAGACCCATCATCAAACCACCAGCAATGAACAATAGTGCTTGTTCCATTTTTTTCTCCTGTTCTCTATTATGAGGATTAAAAGTTTTGTGAAATTGTAATCGAATTAGTGCTCGTGGTGTGCCATATCCATGTAGACAATCGTCAAGGTCATGAAGATGAACGCCTGTAGCGTAATAATCAAAATATGGAAGATCGCCCAGCCCACCTGCAGCAGGCCACCGAAGCCGCCCATCAGCCAGCCCGCGCCGTACATGATAGCGATCAGAATAAAGATGGTCTCACCTGCATACATGTTACCGAACAGTCGCAGCGCCAGAGAGATCGGCTTGGAGATCAGTGAGATGCCTTCTAACAACAGATTGGCAGGCATGCCCCACTTGCCGAATGGCTGGAACGCCAGCTCACCCAGAAAACCACCCAGACCTTTGTTCTTGATACTGTAGTAGATCATCAGATAGAAGACCGACAGGGCCATACCGAAGGTGATATTGGGGTCCGTAGTCGGAACCACCTTAAAGTAGACGTGATGTGGGTCCATCCCCAGTGCAGCTTCACCAAAGGCACCTGCAATCATCGGCAGCCAGTCGACCGCCACCAGATCCATCAAATTCATCAAGAAAATCCAGCAGAAGATGGTCAACGCCAACGGTGCAATCAGGTCATTCTTCGCGGTAAAGGAGCCCTTCACGCTGTCGTCGATAAACTCAACAATCCACTCCACAAAATTCTGCAGTCCGCCTGGGGTGCCCGCTGTTGCGCGTTTGGCTGCAGTACGGAAGATAAAGAAGAAGAGTGCCGCCAAGGCCACGGACCACGCCAGTGAGTCCACATGAATGGCCCAGAACCCCATCTGTTTGATATCGGCAGCAGTGTGGGCAAAGCCCCAATGGCCATCATAGTGACCAAAAGTGAGATTGGTCAAATGGTGCTTAATATAAGCACCGGAAGTTATCGCTTCGCCAGACATGATCTATTTATTCGCTCAGTTCTCTGAATTAACCCAATCGACTACCCAAAACTACGACCCACAACTACTACTACTACCCAAAATCACTACTTAGGCTTACCACTCAAATTCTCTGCCGAGAGACCACTACCCAACTGGCTGCTCCCAATCAGCATCACCAACTGCCCGACAATAAAGCCTATCATCAGCGCCATCGGCTCTAACTGCAGCTTCACCATTCCCAATAGAAACAGCGCAACCACCAAAACAAAACGCTCTACCGCCGTCATATAAAGATCCGCAGTAATCTTGTGAGCGCTCTGCTCCACATCTTGTTCAATCACATTCGTAGGCTGTCGTTTTTCGGAGCGCCTCAAGCGCCACTGCAACCAAAGCAGATTGACTACCGAAACCATCCCTCCAAAAAGAATCGGCCATTTCAGCGCCTCCTCCCAGATCTGATCAGCCGCAACGGCCACAATCAACAACGTGATTATCTGAAACAGCGGTACAGCCCAATTTCCGACCGCGCGTATTATAGAAATCATCGATAGGCTGGTCAATTACAATCTTGAAAAAAGTAGCAATTCTTAATATTGATGTAGCTAATACTGATATTACCCACTCAATGAATATGCTCTAAAATCCCATCCAACTCATCCAGGGAGTTGTATTGAATCACCAACTTACCCTTGCCTCGCGCCCCCTGCTGCAGGCTGACTGTAGCCCCCAAACGCCCTGACAGATCATCTTGCAAGCGCTTCACATTCGGGTCAATTTCTTGCGCTACAGTCTTCTCTGTGGCCGCAGGTTGCAGCAGTTTGCGCACTAACTTCTCTGTTTCCCGTACCGACAGCCCCAACAGGATCACCTGTTTGGCGGCATCGACCTGTGCCTTACCCTCTAAACCAAGCAGTGCACGGGCGTGGCCCATCTCCAATTTTCCATGCTCTACCATCAATCCAACCTCTACATTGAGGTTGAGCAGACGCAGTAGATTGGTGACCGAGGTGCGAGAACGCCCTACCGCATCAGCAGCCTGCTGCTGGGTTAGACCAAACTCCTCAATCAACCGCTGTAGTGCGGTCGCCTCCTCAATCGGATTGAGATTTTCACGCTGAATATTCTCAATAAGCGCCATCGCCATGGAGGCCTGGTCACTTACATCCTTGATGACCGCCGGAATCTCTTGTAAGCCTGCCAGCTGTGCAGCCCGCCAACGACGTTCACCCGCCACAATCTCATAACGCTCTTCACCAATAGGACGCACCACAATGGGCTGAATCACCCCTTGAGAGCGGATGGAGTTGGCGAGATCCTCTAGCGCATCTTGATCGAAATCTTGTCTCGGCTGGTATTTTCCACGCTGCAGCAGATCGACAGGCATGTTGCGTAGCGCCGCATCTGACACACTCGCTGACTCAACAGGTGAGCTCGTCAGTGGTGAGGAGGCACCTCTTTTTGCGCTCTTCTTCTTAACTGACTTTTTTACCACCGATGAGGTAGGCGATACTTTCTGTGGAGGCGTTACCGGAACCTCTGCTGTTTTGGCTGCGCCTAACAGAGAGTCTAACCCTCTACCCAATCCCCCTTTTTTAGCCATCGTGCTGCTCCGTTATCTCTGCCTTCACTTTCTCTTCTTTCTCCGCGCGATCTAGGATCTCTGCAGCCAGATCCGCATAGGCATAAGCGCCGCGCGAGGAGGGGGCATAATACATGATGGGACGACCATAACTGGGGGCCTCTGCCAACTTAACATTACGCGGAATCACCGTTTCGTACACCCGCTCACCAAAGTGGGTAAGGAGCTGATCCGAGACCTCGATCGAGAGGCGGTTTCTCGCATCATACATGGTACGCACAATCCCCTTCACCTCTAGCGCAGGGTTCTGTGTTTCACGCACACGATCCATGGTCTGCATCAGCGCGGTCAACCCCTCCAGCGCATAGTACTCACACTGCAGCGGCACAATCACTCCGTTGGAGGCGACAAAGGCGTTCAGGGTGAGAATATTCAAAGTAGGCGGGCAGTCGATCAGAATATAGCTATAGGTGTCGCTGAGCGGCTCCAGAATGGTAGAGAGACGCTGCAATCGGTCCTCCTCATTGAATAGCTCCACCTCCGCTGCCGTCAGGTCGCCATTCGCTGCCAGCAGGTCGTAGCTGGAGCCACTGATCTTCTGGATCGCCTGCTCAATCGCCACCTCACCCAACAGCACATCTACACCAGTCCACTCCACTTCAACCTTATCCACACCGCTACCGGTTGTGGCATTGCCTTGTGGATCGAGATCGATCAGCAGTACCCGCTCGTCAAAATACCCCAGCGAGGCTGCAAGATTGACCGAGGTGGTGGTCTTGCCGACCCCCCCTTTCTGATTGGCTACTGCGTAGATTTTGCTCACAAATTATTAACCTTTTCTGCAGATCACCAGATGGCGCTCTGCATCTATTCCCGGAACCGTTATCGGCACCACCTGTTCCAACTCAAAGCCCTCAATCACCTCACCACCCTCTGGCTCGGGCCACTTTCCTTTCATCGCCACTACACGCCCCCCCTCTGATAACAGTGGCTTGGCATAGCGCAGAAACTGGCTCAGCGAGGTAAAGGCACGAGAGACCACCGTATCAAACGGCTGCTCTGGCTGGAACTGCTCAACACGAGAGTGTACAACAGAAGCGTTCTTCAGGCCCAGCTCCAAAATTGCCTGCTGAATAAAACGGGTCTTTTTTACATTACTATCGAGCATTACCACACTCTGCTCTGGGTATAACAGCGCAGCAGGAATACCGGGTAGGCCGCCCCCACTACCAAGGTCAATCAAGCGCTCGCCTTGCAGGTAAGGGATTACAGAGAGACTATCCAATATGTGGTGGGTAACCATCTTCTGGCGATCACGGATCGCCGTCAGATTGTAGGTTTTGTTCCATTTAATCAACAGCTCTAGATACTGCTCCAGCTTCTGTTGCTGCTCCTGGGTCAGCGATGCATCAATCAAAAGAGACACCACCCTCTTCAAGCTCAGGCGCCCAGCCACCTCCCACAATAGCCCCCGCCTGCTCTGTCAGAGACACTGAAATCGCTACAGACAAAGCGCCACCTACTTCAATATCGCCTCTCAACAAAACCTGTAACAAAGTGCCGACCCCTATCACCAAAGAGAAGCCAGAGTAGCACCTCTCTCTTTTTAGAAAACTCAATAAATTGCGGCTATTTTACAGCAGTTCTCCTGCAACAGGTTGACTATAAGAGTCCTTGGAAAATAATTTCCATGCATAGGGTTTAAGTGTTCGCCTTGAGGAGAAAGTACTCCCCAACAAAGGCAGTTGATATACGACATAGTCTTGAACTAATACGCCCCCCCTTATATAGGGGGCGACAGAAAATAACTACTTTGGTAGCGGATCACTCACAACAATACGATCCCTATTACTCTGATAAACTTTTGACCCAATACCCCGTACACCCTGCAGATCCTCCCCCGAGGAAAAAGGGCCATTCTTCTGACGATACTCAACAATTCTCTGTGCAAACTTAGCACCAACCCCCTTAAGCTGAGTCAGCGTAGCAGCATCTGCACTATTGATATTGATTGGCTCCAGTTGCGCCGCCTGTGCGGCAGCTGCCACCATCATCAGCAAAAACGCGACAATATGAACAAGTTGTTTCATAAAAAACTCCTTCCTAGTTAAATAAGATTACACGGTCAGGGCTTGTAACCCTGCAATCTTAGACTACAGAAGGAATCTACAACCGGTCAACACAATTACGATATATAACAATATGTTACTTAAGTGAAACATTCATCTTGAACTAAAATCAAGTCGACTCAAACTTCCTTACCGCTCGACTGACTGTCATATAGTGCACACCAAAATGGTCACCAATCTCTTTCATCGTATACCCACCCGACAGATAGGCTTTAGCCATCGCCACTTTGCGATCACTCTCCTCTACCTGATACTGTTCCAGCGTTTTCGCCATAGAGCGCTTGTGTGCTTTCGATAGCTCTCTCAAGTTTTCATTCTGACCGATTTTGGCGCTATTTTCTGCAATAAAATACTCATCTCCGAGAAAAAGCTGATGCTCAACCCGTTCAAGCGGACTACTTAGCCCTCGACCTTGTGCAATAAATTGTTGATATCCTGAAATAGCATCAGAGCGGGTTGATCCAAATTGATTCAGCAACCAGTCACAATCCAGCCACTCAGGTGCCGGCCGCCCTCCCGTAACCGCTGGATAGCTACTCCAAAACCACTCTGCCAACTGATCCACCATACCGGCCCGCACCGGATTCAATACCACATAGCGACTCAGCTCAAGCAGATGATCCCCTTTCTGCACCAAAATCGACTTGTATCGCCCCTGAAACAGGTGCCCCATCATCTTGTGACGCCGGTTAAAACGTGTTGTATAGATACCATTGAGCTGGCGCATTCCTTGAGACAAATTACCATCGACCGTCTCAACCAGCAGATGATAGTGGTTACTCATCTGACAATAGGCATGCACCACCCAGTTGAAGCGTTCACAAGTCGTTGCCAACACCTCCATCCATGCTTCACGGTCTTCATCATCCAGATAGATATCCTCACGCCGATCACCGCGCGAAGTGATGTGATAGAGCGCGCCTGGATATTCGATTCTAAGAGGTCTTGCCATTATATAACCTGTCCAATATTTACTTTCTGCTGCTTGCTTGCCCGCGTAACAGCAAGCAGCCGAATATTAGAATTACTCCTGAAAGCCGTGAAACTAGACCTTGCTATGGAGCAGGCGCAGATGAAAATAAGGCGATAATTGAATCTTTAAGAAATACACTTATTATTACACCAACAATTAGCCATTGAAGCCTATCAAATTTGGAGTCAATTTTCGAAATGCTAGACTCTACTTTTAAGATATCAGCTTTCAAGCCAGACTCTACCTTTAAGATATCAGCCTTCAGATCTCTCCTTACGCCGTCTAGCTCCTCTCTTGTAGCTGCATGCTGAGAAGCATGCAAAAGATTCTGCATTAGGTCTTTCTGGGTAAAGGTATTTGGATCTTCGCTTTCCATAAATCAAATTATAGCACAACTTCACAATCAACCATCAAATCAACATAACCCACAATTATGGGCACATAAAAAAGACGGGACACATTGGCGTTAAAACTGCCCCCTGAGACAGCCCTCCAGCGAGTAAAAGTGAGATATCGGCTACTCTTCAGACAGCTTTGAAACACCAACAAACATCAGGACAGCCATCAGGACAGCCAAGAACACAATTGCTATAACCCCAAGCGACATCATAAATCTCCGATTTCTTTCGTTTTCTCAGCTATCTTAAGAAACAACTTCCATATAGCCATCATTAGCACAATGGAAAACGCAACTCCTAACCAGAAAATCACATCGACTAACCCTGCATCGAGCCGCGAAACCACACTACCAACAACAATTACCAACACACCAAAGAAAATACTCATTGCAACCCTTAGCGTATTAAGCATCTCCTTTACCTCGTCAATTTTCCCCATAACCTCAGTATAGCACAACCAACAACAAAACAAATTCACTTATGTTAGAACTGACCCCCCGAAATATTTCCTCTCAGGAAATACTCAGTACTCAGCACAGATGGGTCTAACTAAGAAAATCTTTAAGAATAGGCAAAACTACCGCAGCCATTACAACAGCAAGCATCCACCGATTCAGCTTGATTTCACCCTCAATGCGCTCCAAGCGTAACTCAAGACGAGAGATGTCAGCCCTAGTAGCTAGCTGGGTCTCTAACAAGTCTGCAAGGGAATCTTTCTGAGCTTCAGCTAATGCGTCAGCAAGCTCAGGAGCTGCCCCTGCCTCTATAAGGCGCTTGCTGAACTTAAGAGTATCAAAAGTAATTGCAGTCATAGCGACCAAATATAGTTTGAGCAATTATATTTGTCAAGTGCTGTCATGTTAGCGTCCCAGCCGCGGCGAGCGCGGCCTCCATCTACAAGTAAACGGGTGC
>JABGQL010000069.1 GCA_018648825.1 Gammaproteobacteria bacterium | reverse complement strand
ATGACATCATTCTTTGTGACTTCTATATGGGGGAAGGGAAGGATGGTCAGCAGGTGTTGGAGGAGAGCCGATCATTAGGGATATTGGGGTACGCCACCGTCTTTATTATGATCACCGCTGAGACTGCGCGTGCGATGGTATTGAGTGTAGTTGAGAACCGTCCAGATGATTATCTCACCAAACCATTTACCCGTTCTGTACTTTCCACTCGCCTGAAACGGCTGTTGGCAGAGAAGCAGGGGCTAGAGGTGGTTGATAAGGCGTTGGCACAGAAGAGTCACAAACGTGCTATTCACTATCTGGATAAGATGATTGAGGAGCGCACTGGCAGTTCGTATGAGTTGTTGCGGATCAAAGCAGATATTTTAGAGAAAAACCGCTATTTTGATGATGCACTTAACATTTATGAGGAGACCTTGGCACTGCAGCCGCTGCTCTGGGCACAGCTAGGGCGTGGTCGGATACTGTTTAACCTGAAGCGGTATGAAGAGGCGCTTGCCAGTTTTGAGGCGGTGCTGGAGGAGAATGACGCTCATAATGTGGCGCGAGACTGGATGGCTCGAGCACTGATGGCGCTAGATCAGGGAGAGCAGGCACAACAGGTTTTACAAGAAGCTGCTGACCAATCTCCAAGAGTGTTAAAGCGGCAAAAATTATTGGCTACAGTGGCACAAAAAAACGGTGATCTGGAGTCCGCACAGAGAGCATTTGAGAGTACGGTTCGTCTGGGAGAGCACTCACTATTTCGAGAGGTTTCTGATTTCACGGGCCTGTCTGACGTACTGATGAATCAAAAGGCCTCACAGAAGGCGCTGGGTGTTTTAAAGAGAGCGAAAAAGAGCTTTGCGGGTGAGCCTTCTGCTTTGGTAGAGACCTCTCTGCAGGAGAATGCGGCCTATACGCAGCTGGGTAAACCCAATGAGGCTGCTAAGGCGTTGCAGAAGGCGACTGAGAATTTTGAGAAACGTGATAAGGCGGTTGATGCAAATGTAGCACTCAAGTTGGCTAACAAACTGACGGAAGAGACCCGCAAATTTGAGGGGGAGGCAGACGCCGCAAAAGGGATGATGGCGGAGGCTCTGAGACAGAAGAGTAATAAGAAACGTGAGCAAAATAAAAATTTGGTGAAGGGGATTCTGGGAGAGGTAACCCAGCAGCACCACAATAATGCTGAGATTCAACAACAGATCGACACCTTGGCAGATCAATCTGATATGAGTGATGAAGAGCGTAAGCAGCTTAATTCTGTACGCCAGGAAGTGCTTAACCTGAATAGCGACGGAGTTTCACTCTATAAACAAGGAAAAGTGGTTGAGGCCTCTAATATCCTGTTTGAAGCCGCAGAGCGTTTAGCCGGAAATCGAATAATTAACCTCAATGCTGCTCAAGCCTTGTTGGGGGTCATTATTAAGCAAGGGGTGACTCAAGAGTTGGTTAATCAGACGGACGCCTGTTTGAGTCGTATTCCACCGGAGGATCATGATGATAAATATAAGAAGTTGCACAACCTATTTGAAAGATTTGTCCAAAAGCTGGGGTAGATAGTATGCAGTGGTCTGATCTGGTTGCTAATCAACTTCATGATTTAAAAAATCAGCTGGGTGTGTTGATGCAGCAGATCGACTCTACTCAAGCGGAGGAACGGATCCTCTTACAGAAAAGTAGTCGGTTGATCCATGATGACCTAAATAGTTTGTTGATCCTATTTCGTATGGATGAAAACAAGTTCAAACTTGACCGTATGGACCTCCCTCTGTGTGACGTGCCTGAAGAGGCCGCTGCACGGCATGAACCACTATTGAGGTCATCGGATATAGATCTACAGTTAGAGTGTGACCCTGACGCCTACGGTTTTTATGACCGCCCTTTACTGGTTAGTGTTCTCGCTCATGGCGTATTGAATGCCATTAATGCACAAGCAAAAACAATCCATCTGCAGGCGAAATTAGAGGGGCAGGGGTGCTGCTTTTCTGTAGATGATGATGGTGTGGGGCTGAATGCTCCTATAGAACAGTCAGAGCGCATACCGGGGGCTGGAGTAGGGATTTTGCTGGGAAAAGAGGTGGCTGCGGCTCATAAAAGAGGGGAGCAACAGGGCGAACTGACTCTACAACCTAGTGAAGCGTTAGGAGGTACACAGCTTCGTCTATGGATACCTCAGTAATGGAGAGCGCTTCAATCAGCTCTCTGCTACGGTGCTCAAGTTGGTCGTCATCATAAGGTGTTGCAGGTGAGTGGCCCCAAACAGGTGCAGGCCATGCTGGGTCATCAGCAAAGCGAGCGATATGGTGCAGGTGTAGTTGAGGGACCAGATTCCCCAATGCGCCC
>JABGQL010000121.1:9142-15129 GCA_018648825.1 Gammaproteobacteria bacterium | reverse complement strand
TGAATCATGTTGTTATAGTTAGATTTGTGCGAGAAATAAACTCCGAAACTTGAGTAGGTAAGTGTAAAGAGACTAAGCATCTCTCTGACTTGTTGCTTGGTTGAATCCACTTTAGCTCAACAGCAGGCAGTTTATATCGCGCCTCATCATGTGCAGTATCATATTCCTTCCTGTATTTCATAGCCTGCTTGTCGGAAAGTACCTCAGCTGAGACGGCACCTGCAGCCAGCAGAAGAAGAGGTAAAGCAAGAAGGGCTCGCATGATGATTTCCATATCAGGTTGTAATTGGTGATACACAGCACTTAGTACAACTAGTTGCCTCTGTAATAATCCACGTCCATACCTCCTTAGACAAGGAGAAGCTATCAATCAATCTGTGACCCTAAGCAAGCAGGCTCATCAAAATTTTATTGGTATAGAGGGATCACTTCTGTTAGTTCTCATCCAGCACAGAGAAGGATACCTTCTCTGTTGTACCAATGGTGGTGTATTCCAATAAAAAGCTCCTACTAGACAACCTTGTGCGCTCTGCTGCAAATGAAGAAAAGGTTTGTAATGAGCGCCATCAAGCAACACTTCTTACAGGAGCACTCTCATGGATCAAACCATTCTCTGTCTTGCAAATTCGATAAAAAACAGAAACCACTGTGTTGCTGGTCGCTCCATACTGATGGATAGTAACCGTATTCGCATTGGAAAATGGGTTCGCCCCGTGGGTCGTGGTGCAGAGGGTGCTCTTCTTGACCATGAGGCAAGATACGACAACCATAACAACCTGCACCCAGGTGAAGTTGCCTCTTTCTCAAGCAAAAGAAATATACCCCTTCTTTTCCAGCCAGAGAACAGGCTCATTGAGCCTGGCTCTCACTGGAAAAAATATAATCTACCTGAGATAGAGCCACTACTACGTAACAGCTTGGAGAAACCAGAATCACTCTGGGACCATATCCCTGGAGCACGACAGGATCGCCTGCCAGAGTCCAGTGTAGGTAATGGCCTCAAGCAATCTCTATATTTCATCCAGGCACAATCCCTAGAGATTGAGCACACCGCTTCTTTCAACGGCTATCCACAGATTCGTGCCCATTTCCATTACAATGGAAAAAAATACAATCTGGTTATCACTGATCCTGATGTCAAACAACAGTACACATCAATAGAGAAAGGGATTCATACAATTAAATCATCAACCAACTATGGCCTCTGCATCAGTTTGGGGATGCCATTCTATGGGTACCACTACAAACTGGTTGCCTCAATCATTCCACTGTCAAACCACACTCATAACAACTGAGAACGGAATCACTAAGCCCCTGCATGAATACCATCTACACCATTGGTCACTCTAACCATACCACTGAAAAGTTCACTGAACTGCTTCAGCAACATCACATCACTGCTATTGCAGATGTTCGCTCCACCCCATGGAGCCGCTTTCATACGCAGTTCAATCAGGAAGAGATCAAGTCAACATTGAAAGATCAACAGATCTACTACGTCTATCTTGGTGAAGAACTGGGGGCTCGGCGCAATGAACGTGAAGCATACCAACGGGGGAATATACAATTTGAACGTATTCCACAACTCCCTCTCTTTCAGAAAGGAATAGAAAGATTACAAACTGGCTCCTCTAGCCTCAATATTGCGCTGCTCTGCGCAGAGGCAAACCCGCTTGAGTGTCATCGAGCAATCCTCATTACCCGTCACCTACAGCAGGATCACCCTATCCAGCATATCTGCAAAGATGGCTCAACCATCAACCAACAGCAACTGGAGGAGGAGCTTCTCTCCACACATAAACTTGGCATAGACCTCTTCAATGGTCCAGACCAACTCCCCGCTATGGTCGAAAACGCCTATCAACTTCAGGCCAAACAGATTGCCTATCAGGAAGAGAGCCATGACGAACAGAACTAAACCAGCCACCCTCTACACCATTGGATTCACCCAAAAGAGTGCAGAAGAGTTCTTCACCCTACTGCAAGAGAACCAGATCAGAAAGGTAATTGATGTGCGTCTCAATAACCGTTCGCAGCTAGCCGGATTCAGTAAAGGGAGAGACCTAGAGTACTTTCTTAGAACTATAGGAAAAATTGACTATGAACACCATCCGGAACTAGCACCAAGCAAGGAGATCCTTAACCGTTATAAAAAAGAGAAGGGAAGCTGGGAAGAGTATGAGCACTCTTTTTTACAACTACTCAACAGTAGGAGGGTGGATGTTTTCATTCACAGCAACGACCTTGACCATTGCTGCCTGCTCTGCAGTGAACCCACGGCAGAGCAGTGTCATAGGAGGCTAGTTGCTGAGGAGATTTGCAGGCATCAATCAGGGAGTAAAATCATTATTAGTCATATCTAGTACTGCAACCAGAATAGGTTACATTCAGTACTCACTGCCTCACATTTAACTGCTTGAACAGGCTCCGTAGTGTATTAGCTAGTTTTTTCTCTGACCCTATGATCCTCTTTACCTTCTCTTTGGGCGGATTGCCATGTGCCAAGGTATTACGGATCTGCCCCAATGTTATGAAACCTGTTTCAGTGTCACGTAAATGTTCTTTTGCCTCCTCCCGCGAATCATGGTTATGGGGATCACTACCATGCTCACAGTCTGCCGTGATTAACCCTTCCATTCCATAAATAACTGCACGTACAAAGTCCCTTTTCTGCAAATAGACCCAGGCCAACGACTGCTCCTGCTGGCTCTGAGGGCTCTTTTTATGCCACTGCAACCGCTCCTCAAGAATGGGCTGAAAGAGTACTGCCGCCGGATCATTAGGATCAACACGTTCATCTAGTCCCATCCAGCTTCCCAACCTCTGTGATGCCACACTGTTATTGGAGACCCGCTCAAAGTATGCCGCCTCTGCCAGCAATTCCCCCCTTCCACCTCCGAGCAGCTTGGAAAAGACCGAGTAATCCCCATCCTTGTCATAGGACACTAGCCCCTGCATCCAATCGGCGATTTTCAACAGCCCAACCAGGTCGTGTACTGGGGCAACTCCAGTCTCCTGGTCATAGGCCCCATACCAGATACTATTGACCACCACCCCGCGAACAGAACGCAGAAACAGCGCTGCCATCAGGCCAAGCATAGGCAGGTGACGAAAACCGTGGGTTACATCCAGCTCAATCTGCTCCCCCTCTTCAACCAAGTCATCCATAATCCGTAGCAGCTCAACCTGTTCACTCTCCCCCTGGCAATAGGGGATAATGTGTAACACCATCTCCATACCAACATGCTCCTTCAGAACAGGTGCCAACTGGTCTAGGTGTCGCTGGGTAACCTCTTTATTCTCAACTGCATCTACCAGAGAGAGCCGTAGGTCCTCGTGCGTATCCCCCAACTGAATGTCCTGCTCAAAGAGGTGATCCCACATACTGCCCGATGTACCCAAAATCACCACCCGATCGAGACCACTATTTTCAACCAAACGCTGCATCAATACCCAGCCAAAGAAAGCGACAGGTGATGTCAGCTCACCCCCACCAAAATCGTACTGCGTCTCTCTGTAACTATCCTCTTTCACTTGTCTTGGGGTACGCCCCAAGAATGTCACCAAGGTTCTCATCTGATTTTTTCCTCACTAGGATCTCCATCGCAACTATTAATAGACTCATAAGCCCACACAATCACCGGCGACAGAAATTAATGTGTTATAAGTTTACATCCTGCATTTACTTATGAAACGATTAATACTATCTCCGCACAGCAGGGCGAGTAGCTACACAGCAATTTTTCATCACAACTCCTCTACAAAAAAAGGCTGCAGCTTAGCACCTAACTGTATCAACTGTGCGGCACTGAGCTCTCCCCCCCTTAACTCCTTTGGTACTTTGAGTGAGAGGTGCTGGTATTTTGCCCCTCTCTTGCAAACCTCGGCAGCCAGATTGGTTGGTAGTGAACCAATCACTGTGTCACCGACCTCTACAGTCGATGGATCGAGATGCTCCACAATCTGGTCATACTCAATTTCTTGCTGTTGTGCCCATGCTGCCGCACCGATGTGGCGAGTTACGAAGTAGGTGGTCACAACTCATCTCTCAACTGTTTAATCCTTGTCACTTTTAGTGGTTTTTTCTTTTTCGGCCCCCAACCAACTAATTCATAGATGTTTTCTGCAAGATCTGCCAGTGAACTCTTGCTCTGCTGTGGCCAATCATCCGCCATATTTAGCAGTACAGAAAGCTTCGCAGAGAGTGGTCCACCAGGTTCTTCATTACCATTTTTTTGTGCTCTCAGCAGCATATCTTTCAGCTCATGGAGCAGTTTCTCATCCTTACTTAATGTACTCAACTCACGCTCTTTCTTCTCATTCTTTATCCGCTCTTCAGCTGACTCATCATGTATCATCGCGCCATACCCCACTGAGGTTTTGGTACCAAAGCCGACCCAGTCGAAGGCGTAGGTAAACAGCTCACGAATTAGCTGCTGCCAATCAATTTGCAAATCTTCCTGCAGACGACCATTACGACACTGCACATGGAAGTGAAACTCACTCTCTGACGGCACTGTTAGAAAGAAGATTGGTATCGGGTTGGTGCAGTCATTTGGGGTACCACCTTGCTGGTAGTACTCTCCGTAGTGCGGATTCATAATCTCCACCTCCATGCGGTGATTGTGCATTTTGGGGATCACATCCCAGAAAATGAGTGCACCACTGCTACCCGGATTTTCATCTCCACTCCACTCCCTGCCGAATAATTGATCGATTACCTCTATCGACCACTGCGAATGCTCTCCATCTACTCCCTCCAGCAGTTCACAGGCCGCACTACGCATCACCCCCTTGACACCAGACCCGGGAAGATAGGGGATTCCGTAGGGGTTGAGGAAGGCGAAACCGTTCTCTGTTGGGTGCTCATTGCCGAGACCGGTAGCAAATGGTGCTATGGACTTTGCGGCAACGCTCAAGGTCTGCTCATCAGCCAGGTTCTGTTGACGGCTGCATAACCCCTCGGTCATCTTTTGGATCGGCACAGGAAGTGGCTCAATTATCTTGTTATAGCCTTTCAATGATTTATCCGGCTTTGTCCAATCTTCCTGCCATCCGGAGAAGAGTACCCCGAAACGGTGTCCCGGTGGAATGGCTGAGAAGTTGGTACCAAGATACTCAGGAACTGCTGCTCTCATGATATCCCCCTATACTGATGCGAACTGGCGTAACCAGCGTAGTAGCGCGAGGGTCTCAGTGGTTGCCTCACGATAGAAGGGTGATTCACTTTTGTAGAGTGAGTCCATTACAGCAGTAAATTCAGCTGCAAGCACTTTTTCTGGAAAACGTTGATTCAGCCACTGCATAAGGTGACGATTTAGGGCCTGGTGATGTGGCTTGTTTTTATCCGCATAAAAGGCAAGAGTTTGCATCAGCCCACTGCTCATAATCAGTGCCGGGGCACCTTTACAGAGGTTTTTGTAATCACTATCCCCTACAGTTAGACCTTCTCGGGACTTTTCCCATGCATACTCTGCACGTTGATGTTCCAGGTTTGCCATCACTTCTCTCCTGCTGCTGCTTCGACTTCGACTTCGACACTATGAAACAGAATCTGTCCTCTTCCTGTGGTGGAGTCTCCGCCTATCTGCACCATCTGGTTGTCGATCTCTTTTGTGAGTTTGTTCACCACCTCTGCCGCCTTTTTCATGCTGCTCCCCTCCTTTCGGCTATCTGATGCCATCAATGTGGTCAGCAGGAGTGATTCTGGTGGTAGGTTTTCGCTGTAGAACAACCCTCCAGGTACTGCTGTTCCAGTTTTATCATCTATCCTGACATGTGGTTCAACTGAGGTGGCGTGTTCGACGAAGTATCCAAAATCGGTATCACTCAGTAGTACCAAATCACTCCTCAGCTTCTCACTAAAATATTGGTTGGACTCATTGCTTGGTACTCCATTAGCTGCAAGCCACTCTGCAATCTTCTTGGTCATCTCATTTTCTTTGGCAGTAAATTGAAATACCTCCAGAGAGATGACCTCATCAGTT
>JABGQL010000121.1:0-9042 GCA_018648825.1 Gammaproteobacteria bacterium | reverse complement strand
TTACAGATCAGTGCTTCATCACCGCTAACCTCTGGAATAGTCCACTCCACTGTAATACCTGAGATTTCCAGTTGGCGTTTCGCTCGTGCCAGTGCTGTGGGGCAGGTAGCATAGATAAAGCCATTTTTTAACGAACGTACAGGAAAAATAACCAGCTGTGCGTCACCAAAGCTAACCGCACCGGCATGGTCTGAACCACTACTCTCTGGACCAAACACGACTGCGAGATCCTCTTTTTTCCACTCACCACTAAAGCGATGTCTGAGTGCGCCCTTGATTCCAGAGCCAGCAAAGATTGGGTGGTTAGTGTGGCGTTCACGCTGAATCGGGTTATCAATCAACCCACCGACCGCTGTCCCTGCCCCAAGATGGACGGGGCTTACACTGTAGAGAAATAGCGCTTTTGACTCTGTAAACATTTTTTAACTCCAATCATTCATTCTATTACTGTTAATTTGTTAGCCGACAACATTGGCAATTAACACTCTGTTAAATCCTTCGGCTCGCCTTTGTGAATCCTCTATTGGCAAGCCATCATTCACCCATTTTTGCAGTACATCCACACCACCTTCCAGTAACTTCAGGGTATAGACGGCTCCAGTTGCTACTACTCTCTGTGCTGCTTTAGGTTGCCATCTTGCCAGATCCCAACCACTGACGACCCCTGAACGAGAAACTGTAGCTGATTTGATTTGCACCTCTACTCCACTTAATTGCAAACGGTGCTGTTGATCCTGTCCGGGTAGCTGCCAACCTTGTGGAAAGATTCCAGGCGAGGTCAACAGTAGCCTGAAGTACTGCTCCTCTTCAATTTTCTGCCAATCCGGTTGTGGCCAATCGATCTTACAATCGACAATCTCAGCACCTCTGCCATCTCCGCCAAACCTTAATAGCCCACTATTTGGCACTACTTCATTAGCACCACCTACTGTGGCAATAAAGCCGACCCCCTCTCTCATCGCTATACTATCCACTGTGTAAAGTTGCCCCTCTTGCGTAGTTCGGCGTTGTGGATTCAGTGCAATCCCCAGGCGCGGATCACTAGCCCACAAATCGCTGGAGCGCAGCAGTTGATCGGCCGAGGGGAGGTTGCCCGTTATCCAGCGCCGCATACCTTCCAGAGTCAACCAGCAGTCACCTAATGGCTTGATCTGCCTCTCTACCTGTAAAAGTGCTGCCTCTGTTAGAGGGTTGCTACCCCGAATTCCGCCAGGTAGCGGAGAGGATTTCAGTTGGTGCAGTACAACCGCCTCCCCCTCTTCGCTGGCAATCAGGTCTGCGGGTAGCGGATAGATTGGCTGATGATGGATCTGCTTAGGTGAACCACTCTGCACTCTTCTTGCCAGACCAAAATGGTGAAGAGAAAAAGCCCCAGGCGTCTCTGGGCTACCCAGTATACTGTTGAGTGGCTCATCGAGTAGCGCTTTACCTTTGGAATAAGCATCCATATCAACTCCATGGTCACTCAACATCCGTGAACGAATGGCACCAGCAGCCAACGATGGCCACGGAGGCATCAGTGGCGCGCTGTAGGCACCCGCACCATCAAACAATTGGTTGCCTCGCAGATAGAGCACATCAAGTGGTTGGATAAATCTTGTCTCCATCATAAATTCTTCTCTGCCTTTCATAGCAGTATAACCTCGCTCATAACCGACTCCCGAATAGCTGGATGAGTCGACCTGGTTGTGACTACATCTAGCTTTCTACCCAACAGATCCTGCGCAGCCATCCAAAAATCTCCCATATCAAATTCAGTCGCATCCTCTGCCAGTTTTACCAGAAAATCCATATCATTGCTCTCTGTAGCATCACCGTTTACCATTACCCCAAACACCGACACTCTGAGGATGCGATTCTCTTTTGCCAGCTGCATTAACCGCGTCCCTCCCTTGCCAGAAATTCTGCCACACCAAGCTGCTCACTCAGGTACTGCTTAAGATCTTCCCGTTTAATGACACCCTCATAACAGAGCCGCTCTCCGTGCTGCGCCAGCTCTCTGCCCAGTTGTGCATCCCCCCCCTGGCGCTCAAACTGAAACTCCATGGTCTTTTTCAACATTTCACTATTGGGCTGCTGCGGCATCTGTCGCAACCACTCTTGCAGGATATAGGCTGCACGACGGGAGAGCTTTTCGTCAGAGAGTGCCTCACGACTGCGCAGCAACAACCCCATCGGACTTGACTCAAAATTGACCTCATCACTTGGATGGTTGAGCTGCCACTTTCCGCTAAAGTCGGAACGACCACCTGAACGGCGCAATATAGAAAGTGAGAAGGTATCACGACCGCTGTTTTTGGCTCTGCTCTCTGCTGCTCTGAGTTCGGTCAATACCTTCCCAAGTGGGGCCTGGTGGTGGGCAATTATAGCCCCTACTGAGGCGCTGGCATCTCTGCCCATCATGCGGTACAGCTTGCTCTTTAGGTAGATGTGTCCATTGGCAATTTTTATCTTCTCATTTTTTTCACCCTGCACACCTGTACTGTTGACCCATCGCCAAACTTCTTTGCTTGGCTCAATGCCAGAATATGCATAACGCAACAGGGTCAGACAGGGGAGCAGGTCATCCACCGAGACCATTGCCAATACATCATCTCCTCCCGCGTAGAGCAGTTTACCCTTGAACATAGACTCAACCACATAGGGTACGATTTCCAGTGCAAAGCTATTGAGTGCCGAGGAGATGGCGATATGGCGCGCCGGTGAGACTGCCTTCGGGGTCTGAAGATAATCTCTTAACCTCTGGTTATTCCCTTTGCGGTTATCCAGCCCTGCCTGTACCTTGCTATGAAAAGCATCGCCATAATTGATACCCTTACTGTCTCCATCGGATAGCCATGCCCCCATGGAATCGCCATCCATTAAAATAAGTGCGTAGTAGCTCTCTGGCTTGTGACCGAACAGCTCTCGCACTGCTCTCCCCAACTGCTCTGATGAGTCACCTCTATCTTTATACTCTTCTAGATCGTCTCTATCCTGGTAGTGCTGTAACAGTGCTGGAAGTTTGCGCACCACCTTACTGACAGCTTCATCCTCTCCGCGCAGTTTGCTGATTAACCCGGCGGGTAGTGCCACCGTCTCTACTCCATCCAGTTGTGACTGCCAGGCGATTGGTAGCACATTTCTAGCGTTCTGTTGCCTCCAGCGATCCAGTGAGCTGACCAGTGCCATAGTGTGGGTTGAGACCACAAAACGGTGTGCTTCTCTGCCAGTCGCCTGCCCTACCTCCTCTGCAAAGCGGCTTGGCCAGATTCGTTTGATCGCACAGAGACCACAGAGGTGCTCCCCCTTGCGTGCCCAACTCGGCTGCTTTTTTCCAACGATAGACCAGAGGCTATTCTTCAACTTATCTCCCTTATTGGGGTAGTGGCTCAATAGCTCCCGATCATGGGTCAACCACTCCCGCTCACCACAGAGTGAGCAGCGATAGCCATGCTGTTGCAGTTGCGGGAAGGTACGTACTGTTTTAGCTGCGGCGAGAGAGCGTTCTGCAAGATCGTAATTGACTGGATATAGTGTCCCCTCATTGGGCTTGAAGAGGGTCATCCCGTCCACAAGCTCCATCTTCTCTTTGGGTAGCATCTTCCAGGCCTCACTGCCGAAGAACCCTGGATCTTTACACCCATCAGGATAGAATGCTGCCAATGTCTCTCTCCCCTGCTCTTCATTCTGCCATGGCACCGCCGTCCAGTGGACTTCAGGGAATCCCGCCAGCTGCTGCTGCAACTGAGCCACCACGATATCCTGTCCATCTTCGCTGTCTACCGTTTCCGCCATTTCAGTCTTGTCAAACAGTGCATCTATGGTGGCTTGCCCCTGTGCCAACACCCAGTCAGCCACTGCCTGCTTAACTGTCTGCGCTAACTCATCTGCCATCGATTCCGGTACCAGTGCCAGAAACTTGTTGGGAAGTGCAGCAGCAAAGAGTGGATTGGCATCGCTACCACTCTTTTTCCAGCTTACATCATCAAATAGTTCTGGATTTAGCCCCTGCTCTAGGAGCCAGAGATCAACCTGCGGAACCCTTCTCAACTGCGGAAAGAGGATCGACTGTGGGCCCAACTTTTCACAAACCACACGCATCCCCTCCCAAGCGATGCGTGAGAGTAGATGGGAGCCAGCCCATAGATCTGAGGTGGTGCGTGCCTGGGCGATAAAGTCCTGCACCGGACCAAACGCCATCTGTAGTAGTGCGGGACGCCCCCCTTTGCCAACATTTTCATCTCCAGAAAAGGCGCTAGCGAAGGCACTGCTCAGATCGAGATGTGCCCAGATCGAGTGGTCTGGAATACGGGTATCTGCCGGCATCTGTGTCCATAGCTCCCCCAACTCCGGTGCCGGTGGTTCCGGACCAAAGCGCCAGAAGGCGAGTGCACTGCTGCGAAAATCGACCTGATCATTAGCCTTATTCTCTGCTTGACCCTCAGTATGTACCAGATGAGAGAAATGCGCCTGACTGACTGCCTCAATCTGATCTACATCAATATTGAAGCGATGAATGTTTTCAATGCGCTCACCAGAAAGGGGGTGAACCAGTTCCGGCTCCTTGTCGAAGCGAACTTGGGCCCAACTTTGCCGACCACTCGCACCGAACTGGGGACGGTCTGCCGCAGAGGCCCAGTGGTCCGCCTGCTTGACCAATTTTTTCAAATCTACCGGAATACCACTCTTTCCGAATATCTGCTGCTGCAGTGCCGATACCGTACCCGCCTCATGCGATTTTCCTCGCATAAGGATGATCGCCTTTTCTGCCGGGTCATGGATCCAAGCCGCGAGGATGATACGCCAGATGTTGTTACTACTCATTTCGCAAGTTCTCCACTTGTACGCTCTCCACAGAGACGATCGAGTCTATTGTGAACCTGTTGCCAGACCACCTCTTGCCGTTGTTGCAGCGTATTTGCAAATGCTGGGACACTACAAGGTATGTGGACAATACGCCCCTTGAATTTGCCGTCATCTTTTACCACTTTGAAACGGATCTGGTTGGCAATACGATCTTTCCAATTTCTTGGTTGGTGGTTGGTTACTGGGTAGGCGAGTACATGGCGATCTTCAGGTTGTGCTCTGGCTCCTCCTGTGCTGAATTGAAATTGGGTCCTGAAGTTTATTTTTATCTCTGCCAACCGTTGCATCACACTCTCCCAAGAGTCTAAAGCGCCTGTCTCCCAGATTAGCAACCCATTTTCATCACTACCAATGGCGTGAGGCCAGTCGAGTTGCAGGCAGTGCCGCCAGTCACGACTGACTTGTTGCAGCAGAGGGTGTTCAAGATCGAATGATTCAACCCCATCCCCCTCTAACAGCAACGATCCCCAACCATTACGAGAGCGACCTCCAATGGTTCCAAACCAGTGGATCAGCTGAATTACCTCATCTACTGCAATACTCTCTGGCACCTGAACCCTGAGGTCAGACTTCTCTTTAGGGGAGATAGCCACTCCGTTTTTCAGCCTATTTTTACTATCAACAGGACCATAACCAAGATAAACCTTGCTACCCACGTTCATGCCATTTCCACCCCGCCCAACTTCTGGGTGGTTAACTAGGAGATTTTCTGCACCCAAACTATTTCCTCTCAATCGCCCCTGTCTCCACGAGCCCAACCGAATCCGCACCTTGCTCCGCATTGCATCTCCATCGCCAGCAGTACCAAATAGCTCTCCTTCTCTCTCCCTTAATCGCTGCACCTGGTAATTCACCTCTTGTGCCTCAAAAATCCTCCACCACTGGCGCAACAGTGCCTTGAACGGTGGGGTGCGCCACTGTCCCTTCTGCTCTGCATTGCCGAGAAAGGCTGGATTTGAAAACTGTACTTTCCATGTCTTCTGTAACACATATATCTCCCTAACTAGCCATGAATGATCTTACAATATCTCGCCATATTACACACAACTCAGCACAACAAAGAAAAAACAGCCAAACTGTCTCAAAATGGCCATGAGTCTGAGTCATCCTCCAGCCTCGGCAGGTTGCTGTGGTCTGTTTGGGGAGTTTCTGTACCCACCTCACTCGCCTGAGCATGAGATGAGTAGGAGCCCTGCCTGTACTCATCCCCCTTGCCACCGATCATTTGCATCGTATTCCCAATCACCTCAGTGGTATATCGATCATATCCACTTTTATCTTGCCACTTGCGCATCTGCAATCGCCCCTCAATATAGACCTGCGACCCCTTACGCAGATACTCCTGTGCAACCTCCGCAATACGACCAAAGAGCACCACACTGTGCCATTCAGTTTTCTCCTGTCTCTCTCCCTGCTGATCTTTCCAACTGCGGGTAGTTGCAAGCGAGAGGTTGGTCATCGCCGATCCACTCTGGCTCACACGCCCCTCAGGATCATTCCCCAAACGCCCCACTAAAATCACCTTGTTTACTCCTCGTCCACTCATCTCTATCATACCTCTTAATTGCTATGCTGTTTATAACTTTATAACCAGCTCTAAACCTATGCCCCCTATAGCGACAGCAGAAGTTATCTATGAGCATCATCATTTGCTGTGGCGAAATTTCGCTTGTAAGGCGGCAAGCCACTCAACAGATCCGCGCCATACCCTTTAGAGATCACTCGGTAGTCCAGAATTGTGATCCGACCATGATCCGTCTCTGTGCGTAACAGTCGCCCCGTCATCTGAATCAAGCGCATACTCGCCGCTGGTAGGCTGCGAGCCATAAAAGGGTGCTGCCCCATCGATTCCAACCACTCTGCCTCCATGCGATCTACCGCACCACTAAAATAAGGGAAAGGCAGTTTTGTAATCACCAGATGAGTACAGAGGTCACCAGGCAAATCAACCCCCTCGGAAAAGAGGTTCAGCCCCATCAACAGAGAGCCCTCACCCCGGTTGATTCGCTCCCGGTGAACCCTAACCATCTCTTCTGGAGTGCGATCCCCCCCCTGTACCAGTGTAATTTTTCTAACTGTTGGTGAGAGTGCAGCATAGACTCTATCCATCATTGCGCGAGCCGTGAAAAGCACCAATGTCCCCTCGCTTAGACCAACCAGCTCTCCAAGCCTTCTGATCAACTCCTTTTCAAACGGCTTCCCCATATCTGGCGTATGCACCATGCGTGGCACCTCAAGCGTCACACGCTGATAGTCAAAAGGGGAATCAAGCATCTCAAATTGACTATGGGGGTGCTGTTCCAGTCCTAACTGCTCATTAAGGAGATCAAAGGTCCCCAATGTGCGCAGTGTTGCAGAAGTCAGTACTATCCCCGCAGCTTGCTGCCAGAAGAGTGAGCGCAAAGACTCCGCTACCGAGATCGGAGTGCAGTTGAGTACAATATGTAACCCCTGATTCGCCTCCTTTAATGAAATCCATCGGGCGATAGGAGGCTCACTGTCTGACTCATGCTGCATAAAAAGATCCCAACACTGCCAATGGTGGTTTATCTCATTGAGTGCAGTCCCAATCATGGACATAAAACGGTTAAACATATTCTCCGTTATATTGCGGGTATCGAAATCCTCCTGCAGAAGCGTTGATACCTTATCCAGCAATTTATACTGAGACGTCAGAAGAGACACAAGCCCCCTTGCATGAACCTGCAAGGTAATTCTCCACGGGTGCCCCGCAGGGAGACGGTGTTCCAGCTGCTGGCACTGATAAGCATGCAGAAGCCGTCCATTACTATTAAGCTCCCCTTCAAGGGTCTCAGCCACACAAGTCACCTCCCGTAGCTGCTTGTTGATTTCCGCAAAAGATAGCTGTTTAGTGCTTGGGGAGACAGATGAGAGTTTATTAAGTAGTTGGGCCACATACTCCCCCAACTTATTCAGACCAGCTAGGTCAGAAGCCCCAGACAGTGCATTTCTAGCACTGGCATGGAGGCGGTGTGCCTCATCAACCACATAAAACGTATTCTCTGGTGGCGGCAGTATTACCCCTCCTCCCAGCACCAGATCCTGCAATAAGAGCGCATGGTTGGTCACCACAATATCGGCACTCTTCACCTCTTTACACATCTTGTAGAAACTACAACTATTATAGTGATTACAGCGTTTTCCAGTACAACCCTCTCGGGTATTGGTAATCAGCCCAAGTTGATCCACAGAGAGCTGCTCTGGCCAGTGGTCGAGATCACCACTCCACCGATTATCAGTAAGCTGATGCAGCATATCTCCATAACTGGCACGAGAACGATAACTGGAATCCACATCCATCTCCAGCTGCTGATCCACATCCACCAGCTCCGTCAGGCGCATATTACAGACAAAGCGCCCCCGCCCTTTTGCTAGTGCATAGCTGATACGATTACCACTCTGCTCGAACAGTAGTGGCAGGTCCCTGTTTATAATCTGATCCTGTAGATTGGTTGTTGCTGTAGAGATCACCAACTTGTGCTGTTCAGACTCAATGGCTGCAATACTGCCCACCAGGTACCCCAGAGTCTTGCCTACTCCGGTTGGTGCCTCAACAGCCAGCAACACATGATCCGGGGTCTCTTGAATCGAGCGTTCGGCAATCTCGGCAACTCTCTTAGCCAGAGCAATTTGCTGAGGACGAGGGTAAAAACCTGGAGTGGAATCCCTCAGATCGCTAAATATAGCTCCAATATTCATGCCCCCTATTATGGGTAAGCGTAGTCAGTTCTGATGCAGCAACAACCTTGTCACCAAAAATATGCTGATTCAAACCATTAACTAAGGAACCTCTGATTAAGAACAATCATAACCAATTGATTATATTGCAATCCATAGGTCCTAACAAGCAAAATGTAAGTTGCCATTCCATGGACAAAACTAGAATCCATCATTGCTCCCTACTACCCAACTGCAGGTAAAGGGAGACATCCCTATAAACTCTCCACTACATTTCAAACGCTCATGTCACTAAAGATCATGTTAAATGATTTTCATCTTAATCACTTTTTCATGAGGTCTACATTTCAAACTGAAAGAGAGCAAGAAAAAACACCGTGATGTGGTTGGTCTTAATCCCTTTTTCATCAGGTCTACATTTCAAACTGGCAGAAAGCCAAAGGGGTTGGCAGATAGGCGTCTTAATCCCTTTTTCATCAGGTCTACATTTCAAAC
>JABGQL010000067.1 GCA_018648825.1 Gammaproteobacteria bacterium | reverse complement strand
CCGTATGTACGGTGGTGTAGGAGGGGGCGTCAGTGATGGCGCTTCCTACCTGATGATCTGCTTGATTTGGTTATGTTGTTCAGGGTCTTCCAGTAGAGGAATGCTGTTGTTGATAGCGGTACCCAGCTGGATGACCTGTTGGGCAAAGTTTTGTCTGTTGCTGTTATTGATGTCGACAACAGTTATGGTATTTCCAAGGTTGTGCAGAATCTCAGTGCGCATTTGGGTCATGCCATCTTGATAGGCATAGATGCGCTCTTGTGCAAGCAGTCTCTGTTCACGTTTGCGTGCCAGATGAAGCTGAAGGTGGGTGTCGACGCGGGCCAGCAAAATTGCTGGGTTAAAGGGTTTGGTGATGTAGTCGGCACCACCTAAGTGAAGCCCTTCCACAATATCATCGATCTCACTCATTGCAGTTAGAAAGATGATGGGGATGTTGTGAGTATGGTGGTTCTCTTTCAGCGTACGGCAGACCTCATAGCCACTCATGTCAGGCATCATAATATCGAGCAGAATCAAGTCTGGAATGGTGCTGTTGGCTTGTTCTAGTGCATCAGGGCCATTGCTGGCAAAGATTACCCGGTATTTATTGCTGTGCTTCAGCTCTGCCCCCACCACGCGCAGGTTAATGGGGTTGTCGTCTACCACCAAGATTAAGGGGAGGTTTTTGATTGCACTGCTCATGTTGAGGTTGATGTTGAATTGGTTAAGGTGCCAAGTAGAAGCGCAAGGCTATCATGAGCTGTAGTGGGTGAATAGAGTGGTTTGAGGTTAGATTTATCTGACTTGTGGCCTCAAAATCATTACCATTCACCGTTTCGTAGTGATGACAAGAAAGAGTAACGATGAGCGAAACAACAGAGATTGATGTAGAGGGTATTGAGCAGCTTCCACTGAGTGTATTTACCGAGAAGGCCTATCTGGATTACTCCATGTACGTCATCCTTGACCGAGCGTTGCCTCATGTTGGGGATGGGCTGAAACCGGTGCAGCGTCGTATCGTCTATGCAATGTCTGAATTGGGGCTCTCTGCGAAGGCCAAATATAAGAAGTCAGCCCGTACCGTGGGTGATGTGTTGGGTAAGTTCCATCCGCATGGAGACTCTGCCGCTTATGAGGCGATGGTGCTGATGGCGCAGAACTTCTCCTACCGCTATCCATTGATTGATGGGCAGGGTAACTGGGGGTCACCGGATGACCCCAAATCCTTTGCAGCGATGCGTTATACCGAATCACGACTGACTCGCTACTCCGAAGTGCTACTGAACGAGCTGGGTATGGGTACGGTTGAGTGGCAACCCAATTTTGATGGCACCCTGCAAGAGCCTGTACTGCTTCCCGCAAGGTTGCCGAATATTCTGCTCAATGGCGGTTCTGGTATCGCGGTGGGTATGGCGACCGATATCCCGCCGCACAATCTACGAGAGGTGGCTGCTGCCGCCATTCGTCTGTTGGAGAGTCGCAAGAGCACTACAGAGGAGCTGCTAGAGCATATTCAAGGGCCGGACTATCCAACCGATGCGGAGATTATCACCCCACAAGAGGAGATCCGTGAGATCTATAGCAGTGGTCACGGCTCCATTCGTATGCGCGCCTTGTGGGAGAAGGAGGGGGGTGATGTGGTGGTCACAGCGCTGCCGCATCAGGTTTCGGGCAATAAAATCTTGGAGCAGGTGGCAACGCAGATGCGGGCTAAAAAGCTACCGATGGTGGATGATCTGCGTGATGAGTCAGACCATGAGAACCCCACCCGTCTGGTGATTGTGCCACGCTCTAACCGGGTTGATCTTGAGCAGTTGATGTCCCACCTGTTTGCGACGACTGACCTAGAGCGCACCTACCGCGTCAATATGAATATGATCGGTATTGATGGTCGCCCCGGTGTGAAGGGGATTCACCAGCTACTGAGTGAGTGGCTCACCTATCGAGAGGATACCGTGCGCAGACGACTGCAGCACCGTCTGGAGAAGGTGTTGCAGCGTCTGCATATCCTCGATGGGCTGTTAGTAGCCTTCCTCAATATCGATGAGGTGATTGCGATTATCCGTGAGGAAGATAAGCCCAAGCCGGTATTGATGGCACGTTTTAATCTCAGCGATATCCAAGCTGAGGCGGTACTGGATTTGAAGCTACGCCACCTTGCCAAACTGGAAGAGATGAAAATTCGTGGTGAGCAGGAGGAGCTGGAGGCTGAGCGCCAAAAGCTGGAGCAGTTGCTCGGTTCAACTCGACGGCTGCACACCTTGATCCGTAAGGAGATCATCGCCGATGCAGAGAAGTATGGTGATGATCGACGTTCGCCGATTGTGAGCCGGATAGCGGCGCAAGCGATTGACCCTGCCTCTCTGGTCCCTTCCGAGCCTGTTACCGTAGTGCTCTCGGCCAAGGGGTGGGTACGTGCAGCCAAGGGGCATGATGTCGACCCTGAGGGGTTGAATTACAAGAGTGGGGATAGCTATCTCGCCTCTGCGCCGGGGCGCAGCAATCAACCGATCTACTTTTTAGACTCTACGGGGCGCAGCTATACCGTACAGACAAGCACCCTGCCTTCAGCGCGTGGACAGGGTGAGCCGCTCACAGGTCGACTCTCGCCCCCTGCTGGGGCCCGTTTTGTCGATGTGGTGGGTGGTGATACCAAGCAGAAGGTGTTGATCGCCTCTGATGCGGGTTACGGTTTTATCGCGACCATTGGTGATCTCGCCTCCAACAAAAAGGCGGGTAAGGCCTTCCTGCGTCTATCCGCTGGGGCAGTGTCGATCTCTCCACTGCCGATTGCCGAGGGTGAAGGGCAGTGGGTGGCTGCAGCCAGCAATGAGGGGCGGTTACTGCTGTTCCCGCTGGCTGACCTAGCTGAACTGACCAAGGGTAAAGGCAACAAAATGGTGAGTATCCCTAGTAAGCGGGTTGAGGCGCGTGAAGAGTTTATGGCGGGCCTGACCGTACTCCAAGCAGAGCAGGGGGTGACCGTGGTTTCAGGTAAGCGGGTACTAAAGATCAAGCCCGCTGACTTGGTGAACTATCAGGGAGAGCGCGGACGACGTGGACAGAAGTTGCCTAGAGGGTTTCAGCGGGTGGATGCGTTGATTGCTGGGATTAGCTGATGCTTATGTGAAATCAGTAAGTTATTTATATAACGAATAAGGTTAGAACTAAAGGTAATATTTTTATATTATATGTAACCGAATGATTTAAATGAATTATAAGGTTTTGTATATTGCATTCCTAATATTAGGGTGATATGATATGCGAAATCTTATAGAACAGTTCACAGAGGTACTTAATGATGGAATATTTTATGTTTGCACAGCCCGTTCTCTTTTTGGCCGCCGCATGGGGGTATTGCAAGGTTTGGGGTTTTAAGCCAAAGCAGTAAGCCGATTGTTTTGATTCAGTAATCGCTGGTTTCTAGAGCGACTTCGTTAAAAATGTCGCTCTGTAGGCGAAAACCACGCATCTCCAGCACCCCTTCGGTGTTCATTGAGATGACTAAATAGAGCGCATCCGCGTAGCTGGCATCCGCCAGATCTTTTGCAGAGGGTGCGGCCGGTGCATCGGGGTGAGAGTGGTAGATCGCCCAGAGGCTACTCCCCTGCTCACGAATTTGCCGCATTGCCTCAATCTGCTGTTGTGGCTCCATCTCAAACAGGCGTTCTGGCCTGTTAGCAATGTTTTCAATGGGAAACAGCTGGTTGGCAACGCCATTATGGCTGCTAATCAGACCGCACACCTCCTGCTGAGGGTGCTGTTGAGCCTCAGCCAGTAGCTTTACTGCTAGACTGCGGGGTAGAAATTCACTCATTTTTTGTACTCATCTTCTTTTAAGCAGGCCCACAAACGGGGCATTCAGGGTCCTTCGGCAGCCTCATGGTGCGCCACTCCATGCTCAATGCATCCAATAGCATCAGCTTCCCATTCAGGCTCTGCCCAATACCCATAATAATCTTCATCGCCTCCAGCGCCTGCATACTGCCAATAATACCGACCAGAGGGGCCAGTACGCCAGTTTGGGTGCAGCTCTCATCCAGTTCGCCACCGCCCTTGTAGAGGCATTGGTAGCAAGGCTCACCCTCTAGATCGGGGCGGAAGACAGAGATCTGCCCCTCCATACGGATTGCAGCACCAGAGACCAGTGTGGTGTTCTGTTCAACGCAGAGACGGTTGACCGCAAAGCGGGTGGTGAAGTTATCACTACAGTCCATCACCAGATCAGCCTGCGCAATCTGGTCTCTCATCTCCTCATCAGAGAGTTGATGGTTGATCGTGGTAATCTCAACCTCTGGGTTGATCTGCTGTAGTGTCTCTTGTGCCGACTCTACCTTGGGGCGATCAATATCCCCAGTGAAGTGGATAATTTGGCGCTGTAGGTTGGAGAGGTCCACATGGTCAAAGTCGACCAGAGTCAACTGGCCCACCCCTGCTGCGGTGAGATAGAGGGCCGCAGGTGCACCCAGTCCACCCATGCCAATGATCAGAATCTGTGCGTTGAGTAACTTCTCCTGCCCCTCTACTCCCACCTGTGGGAGCATGATCTGACGGCTATAGCGCAGTAGTGATTCATCACTTTCTAGGTTTTTGTGAGTAAGGCTCATGGGCATATTCCGTAGCTGATGCGTTCCGCTCCCGCGAGGTCGCGGCGGGTGGTGACTGTGCGGTAGTGGTGCTGTTCAAATAGAGAGCGTACCGCTTTTCCCTGATCATATCCATGCTCTACAATCAGTCGTCCCTCTGTTTTTAAGTGCTGTGGGGCCTCGGAGATAATCTGTTGTAGATCATCCAGTCCGCTGCTACCGGAGGAGAGGGCGCTATCCGGGTCAAAACGTACATCCCCTTGAGAGAGATGTGGGTCACCCTCAGCGATGTAGGGGGGGTTAGAGAGGATCAGGTCAAACGGCTGCTGCTGGAGTGGTTCGAACCAAGAGCCCTGCTTGAAGGTTACGTTGCTGAGCTGGTGGGCTGCAGCATTCTCTGCAGCAATCTGTAGCGCTGCCTCGGATTGGTCGGTTGCTGTGATTAGAGCATTGGGGCGCTCACTGGCGATGGCGAGCGCGATGGCTCCGCTGCCGGTGCCGAGATCAGCAATGGTGCAGGGGTGATCGTCTGGGATCGTGGATAGTGCCTCCTCCACCAGCAGCTCAGTGTCGGGGCGGGGGATTAGTGTCTCTGCGGTGACCTTTAGCTCTAGAGACCAGAAGGATTGTTTGCCAATGATGTGAGCGATCGGCTCACCGTTTTGACGGCGTAGGATGAGTTGGTTAAATGCGCGGGCACTTTCTTTGGCAATCAACTCATCGGGCCAAGTGTGTAGCCAGGTTCGGCTCTTGTTTAGTTGATGGGAGAGGAGCAGCTCGGCATCCAGTTGTGCAGTATCTGAATCAGTGAGGGCATTTCGGGCTTGAGAGAGTAGCTCCTTAATCGGGGTCAGTTCTAACAATCCAGTCTCTCTCTTAGCCTGCATCAGCCAGCGCAGCAAGCTGGTCGGCCTGATGCTCATTGATCAACGGCTCAATCACGTGGTCGAGGTTGCCGATCATGATCTCATCCAGTTTGTAGAGGGTGAGGTTGATGCGATGGTCAGTCACCCGCCCCTGTGGGTAGTTGTAGGTGCGGATGCGTTCAGAGCGGTCACCACTACCAACCAGTGAGCGGCGATTTTCTGCCACCTCGGCACTCTGTTTGTCACGCTCTGCTGTGAGTAGTTTGGCAGAGAGCAGGGTCATCGCACGGGCACGATTTTTATGCTGTGAGCGCTCATCTTGACACTCTACAACGACTCCGGTGGGTAGGTGAGTGAGGCGGATTGCAGAGTCGGTTTTGTTGACGTGCTGTCCACCCGCACCCGAGGCGCGGAAGGTATCGACCTTAAGATCGGATGGGTTGATCTCGATATGGTCAATCTCCTCCGCCTCAGGCAGGATGGCCACGGTTGCAGCAGAGGTGTGTACGCGCCCCTGTGACTCTGTCTCCGGTACGCGTTGCACGCGATGTGCGCCGGACTCAAACTTCAGTCGGGAGAAGGCCCCTTTGCCGACGATACGGGCGATGATCTCTTTGTAGCCGCCATGCTCCCCCTCGTTCTCGTTCATGATCTCCAGTTGCCAGCGTCGCAGCTCAGCATAGCGGGAGTACATGCGGAATAGGTCGCCTGCAAAGATCGCGGCCTCATCCCCTCCGGTACCGGCACGGATTTCGAGGAAGATATTGCTATCGTCCTTGGGGTCTTTCGGTAGTAGCAGTTTCTGTAGCTCTAGCTCTAGCCTCTCTTGTTGCTGCTGTGCCTCTTTTAACTCCTCGTTGGCCATCTCCCGCATCTCAGGATCGCTCTCTTTCTGCATCTCACGGGCGGTCTCCATGTCTTCCTGTACCCTTTGGTACTGCTCATAGACGGAGATCACTGGGGTGATCTGTGCATGCTCCTGTGACAGCGTACGAAAGCGGTTATTGTCGTTGATGGTCTCTGGGTCGGAGAGCAGGGCGTTCAGCTCTTCCAGACGGGAGGCGAGGTGGTCCAGTTTATGGAGGATTGATTCTTTCATGAGACTTCAAGTTAACAGGGGGGATGGCAAGGCAGTCAAAGACCACCAAATGAGAGTAGGGGGCTAGGCAACGCTAATGGTTGTCGAGGTCGTACAGGGTACGGGCTGCGTCCAGTAGTGGGGTGCGTTGCTCGTTGGTGGCGTTGCGCAGCTGGTTACAGGGGGAGTGGATCAGCTTGTTAGTGAGCTGGTGGGCCAGCACCTCTAAAATGTGGTTGGGATCTTCACCAGCAGCCAGCATCTTTCGTGTGCGCTCCAGCATCTCTGCCTTGGTGCGGTCCGCCTGAGCACGGAAAGCGCGAATGGTGGAGACCGAATCTTGAGAGTCGATCCACTCCATAAAGTGGACCACTTGGGTATCGATAATCTCTTCAGCCTGCTTGGCGGCATCCAGACGAGATTTCATGTTCTCCTGAATTACCTCTTGCAGATCATCTACGGTGTAGAGATAGACATCATCCAAATCATCCACTTCAGCCTCAATATCTCGGGGTACTGCAATATCAACCATAAACATCGGACGGTGGCGACGACTCTTGAGTGCGCTCTCTACCGCCCCTTTGCCAAGAATAGGCAGAGGGCTGGCGGTCGAGGAGATTACAATATCAGCCTCAGCCAGATGGTTGCTAATCTCAGTCAGAGCAATGGCGTAGCCACCAAACTCCTCTGCAAGATGGTGTGCTTTCTCTACCGTACGGTTGGCGATAATCATGCGCCCAATGCCCTGCTCATGCAGGTGACGTGCAGCCAGCTCAATGGTCTCTCCGGCACCAATGAGTAGAACGGTCTTGCCGTCGAGGTCTCCAAAAATCTGTTTGCCGAGGGAGACGGCTGCAAAGGCAACCGAGACTGGACTGCTGCCGATAGCGGTATCGGTGCGTACCTGCTTGGCAGATTTAAAGGTGTGTTGGAAAAGACGATTGAGTGTCTTGCCTGTGGTCCCCGCCTCATTGGCGGCACTGAAGGCGGTCTTCATCTGCCCTAAAATTTGTGGCTCGCCGAGTACCAGTGAGTCCAGTCCACTGGCGACCCGCAGCATGTGGCGCACGGCGTTGTCATCGGGGTGGATGTAGGTATAGGGCTTGACCTTGCTGCTCTCTAGGCGATGGAAGTCGCTCAGCCATTCGACAACACGGTGCTCGTTATACTCCTTCATCCCACAGTAAACCTCAGTGCGGTTGCAGGTAGAGAGTATTGCCGCCTCTTCAAAATCACTGATGGAGGTCAGGTCTTTGAGTGCGTGCGGAATCTTCTCCGGGGAGAAGGAGACCTTCTCCCTGATATCGACAGGGGCTGTCTTGTGGTTGATACCGAATGCGACCAGAGTCATGTTGCTGAACTTTTTCTGTGGTTGTGCTAAATATAGGTTTCGGATTTTGCTGGATTTAGTTGGAAAACTCAAGAATCAATCGGGATCAGTTGTTCTGGGTGTGCATCAAGAGAGTGGTTTCCGTCGTGTAATGTGGGTGTTTTGGGTGGTTTCTCATGATACTCTCGCTTGAACAGACTTGAACAGTATGGCTCGTGGCAAAAGATGGTGCGGGGCTTTTCTTAACAATGGATATGAAATAGATAGGTAGCATGTTGCAGATTTTGATGATCAGTATAGTGGCAGTCTTGGCGGGCTGTACAACCATGAGCAGTACTTTGGCAGACTCCTCCGAGGGGGCAACTCACCCCCCTGAAACAGAGAAAGCAGCGGTAATGCATCGTCCCAGTGATAGTTTGATGTTCAATATTCTGGCGGCTGAGATAGCTGCACAGAGTGGTGACCACAATGCCGCCTTTGCCTACTACCGAGAAGCGACTCAGCAGACGGATCACCCCTCAATCGCTGAGCGTGGCGCCAAACTCTCAATCCATAGCCAAAATGTACTGCAGACCATAGAGGCCACGCAACGCTGGGTCACACTGGAGCCTGAAAGCATCGAAGCCAATCGAATTTTGGGTGCGCTCTATCTGCGATCTGAGCAGTCCGACAAAGCCTTTGAGCAGTTTCAGCATCTGTTGAAGCTAAAAAAGGGGAGCTTAGAGGGGTTTAAGTTGGTTGCAGAGCAGCTGCGCAAAGAGCCCAATGCGGCAGTAGCTGATCCGCTATTGGAGCGTCTGGTAAAAGCTAAACCCGACTCGGCAGAGGCGTGGTATGTGCAAGGTTGGTACTACGCGCGTAAGAAGCGCTTTAAGCCTGCTTTAAGTGCCGTAGACCGCGCACTGAAGATCAAATCCCACTGGGGTAAGGCGGTGGTGCTGCGGGTCTCAGTGCTGGAGTCACTGGGGCGTAGTCGCGAACTGGTTCGTTTCCTCAAGAAAACGGTGAGTGAAGCACCGAATGATGTTGATATACTGGTACGTTATGGACAGGCACTGTTGAAACAGCGTCGTGATTATGAGGCGGTGATCCAGTTTGAGCAGGCGCTGGAGCTACAGCCGCGCTCTGCACAGATCCTCAGTTCACTCTCCCTGATTCACCTCAGTAATAAACAGTACAAAAAATCACACCCCTACCTACAACGCCTGTTGGAGTTACCGGGGCAGCGTGACAAGGCCAACTTCTATCTGGGGGAGATGGAGGAGGGGTTGGGGCACGTGAAAGAGGCGACCGCTCACTACGCTTCAGTGGGTAAAGGGGCGCTCTATCTCAATGCGCGGGTGCAGATGGCAACCCTGATGGCAAAAGAGGATGTTGACTCTGGGTTATCGATTCTGCGCGGAATGAGTTTTCATGACCCCAATAAAAAGGTGCAGGTGTTATTGATTGAGGCGGGCCTTCTGGAGGGGGCAAAACGCTACAGCGATGCGATCAAAATCTACGATCAGGCATTGAAGATCAGCCCAGAGAATGAAGAGGTGCTCTACTCTCGCGCTATGGCGGCAGACCTTTCGGGTGATCTAGCGATGCTAGAGCGCGATCTGCACACCATTGTGAAGAAGAATCCCGGCCACTACCACGCCTGGAATGCGCTGGGTTATACCCTTTCGCTACGTACAGAGCGTTATGCTGAGGCCAAGGGGTACCTAGAGAAGGCGTTGGCGCTACGCCCGGAAGATTTTTACGTGCTGGACAGCATGGGCTGGGTGCTCTACAAGATGGGGGAGATGGAGAGTGCTCTTGATTTTCTGAATCGCGCCTTGAAAGTGAAGAAGGATGCAGAGGTGGCTGCCCATTTGGGAGAGGTGCGTTGGGAGAGCGGTGACAAAAAAGGGGCAAAGGCGGCTTGGAAGCTGGCGCGTGAGATTGATGCCAACAATGAAGTGGTAACTGAAACGCTGAAACGCTACAACCAGTAGTGCCACGAATGAGATCTTCTCTTCAACGGCTGTCGATAGTGGTAGCAGTGTGGTTGTTGGTAGGGTGCAGTATGGCCCCGCCTCACTCAACAACGGCAGCGCTGCAGCTCGACTGGGAAACCCGCAAGGCTCAACTGCAACAGCTACAGCAATGGCAGGTCGATGGTCGTGTCGCGCTGCGCATGGGTAAAGAGGGGGGGCAGAGTGGTTTCAGTTGGAAGCACAAAAGCGCACTGCAGCAGCAATTTAACCTCTCTGGGCTGTTGGGTGCTGGTGCGGTGGAGCTGCTGGTGGGTGGTGCTGGCGCACAGTTAACAACCGCTGGAGAGTCGTATCGAGGAGACCGAGCCTCACAACTGCTGTTTGAGGTGACGGGCTGGAAGATTCCGGTCGAGGCCGCGCAATATTGGATCAAGGGTCTGCCTGATCCTACGCTTGAGCTAGAGAGTCTGGTGCTGGATGAGGCCAACCGCCTACAGCAACTACAACAGGCAGGATGGCGCATTGAAATCCGCCGCTATCAACAGCTCAACCAAATGGAGCTTCCTGCATTTGTGGTGATGGAGCAGGGCGATGTGCGTCTCAAGCTTCGCCTGAACCGATGGAGGTTGCAGTCATGAACTGGCCCGCACCCGCGAAGCTCAACCTCTTTCTCCATATCACCGGGCGTCGGGAAGATGGCTACCATGAGTTACAGACGATCTTTCAATTTATAGAGTTGGTGGACCAGCTCACCTTTGTGGTGCGGGAAGATGGAGTCATAACCCGTCCACAAGGGTTGGCCGGTGTGCCGGAAGAGCAGGACTTAGTGGTGCGTGCAGCGCGACTGCTACAGCAACAGACAGAAACCCCATGGGGTGCGGAGATCCGTGTGAAGAAGGTGATCCCCGCAGGAGGCGGGCTGGGCGGGGGTAGCTCTGATGCAGCAACCACACTGGTTGCACTCAACCAGCTCTGGAATACAGGATTGAGTGAGGATGCGCTGGCAGCATTGGGGGTGCAGTTGGGCGCAGATGTGCCGATTTTCGTGCGCGGATTGGCGGCATGGGCGGAGGGTGTGGGCGAAAAATTGACCCCCGTGAAGCCACCAGAACCGTGGTATTTAGTGGTTTCTCCTGAGGTGGCTGTATCAACAATTGAAATTTTTCAGTCTAAAGAATTGACACGCAATACCTCAAAAGCGAAAATACGCGGCTTTCTGCCAGACGGTGGAAGAAATGATTGTGAGTCGGTAGTCGTAGCACGCTATCCCAAAGTGGGAAAAGCGCTGCAGTGGCTCTCCCAATTTGGGGAGGCACGGATGACCGGCACAGGGAGTTGCCTGTTTGTCGCGATGGAAGATCGCGAAGCTGCGGAAGCAGTCAAAGAGCAACTGCCTACACAGTGGAAAGGTTTTGTGGTCAAGGGAGTGAATAAGTCACCCTTGATGGCGCAGTTAAAAGAATATTCGGGTGTCGTCTAACGGCAGGACAGCAGATTTTGATTCTGCATATCGTGGTTCGAATCCATGCACCCGAACCAAATTGAGCGTTGCACGGCATAAAAACGGTGTGGCAGATTGAGGTACTGGGGCGATTCCCTATGTATCCAAACCCATTTGAATGGTGACTTGAGCCAGAGACATGTGGAAGAAGACGAGGGTCGGTCATCAGGACCATGATCATGACCACATCATGCTGTTCAGTGGCAACTCCAATCCGGAGCTGTCCCAGAAGGTGGCGCGTCATCTCAACCTGAAACTGGGTCGAGTGTTGGTGGAGCGTTTCAGCGATGGCGAGATCATGGCTGAGATTCAGGAGAATGTACGGGGCCGTGAGGTTTACCTGATGCAGTCAACCTGTGCGCCAACCAATGATAATTTGATGGAGTTGTTGGTGATGGCGGATGCGCTGCGGCGCTCTTCTGCAGCCAAGATCACGGCGGTGATTCCCTACTTTGGGTATGCCCGCCAGGATCGTCGCCCACGCTCGGCGCGGGTGCCGATTTCGGCGCGTCTGGTTGCGGATATGATTGCGCAGTCAGGTGTTGATCACGTGTTGACGATTGATCTGCATGCGGATCAGATTCAGGGGTTCTTTGGAATTCCGGTGGATAACATCTACGCCTCCCCGTTGTTGATGGGGGATATCTGGCGTAACGAGTATCCCAACCTGATTGTGGTCTCCCCAGATGTGGGTGGTGTGGTGCGTGCCAGAGCGATTGCCAAATTGTTGGGTGGTTTGGATTTGGCGATCATCGATAAGCGTCGTCCTGCAGCCAATGTGGCTAAGGTGATGAACATTATTGGTGAGGTAGAGGGTAAATCCTGTGTGTTGGTCGATGATATGGTCGATACTGCAGGTACGCTCTGCAAGGCGGCGAAGGCGTTGAAAGAGCATGGTGCAGCGCGGGTGAGTGCGTACTCAACCCATCCGGTGCTCTCGGGGCCAGCGGTCGATAACATTATCGGCTCGGATCTGGATGAGTTGGTGATAACGGATACCATTCCGTTGAGCGCCGAAGCAGCGGCCTGTCCGCAGATTCGGCAGATCTCAACAGCGGAGCTGTTGGCGGAGACAATCCGCAGAATGTATACCGGTGAATCGGTAAGTTCGCTCTATATGGAATAGTGCGGTAAAGAATTTTATTTTGTGTTTGGTGGCTGAGATGGCTGCTGTATTGGAGAGAAAAGATGAGTAGTAATTTTGAAATGAGCGCATCTCTGCGTAGTGATCTCGGCAAAGCCGCAACCCGTCGTATGCGCCTTACAGGCAGTATTCCAGGCGTAATCTATGGTGATGATAAGGAGCCTACCTCCATCACTATGATTCATGATGACCTCTGGCATAATCTGGAGGATGAGGCGTTCTTTAGCCATATCCTCTCAGTCAATGTCGATGGTACTGAAGAGAGTGTGGTCCTGAAAGACCTGCAACGTCACCCATCCAAGGCTAAGGTGATGCATGTCGACTTTATGCGCGTCAGTAGCAAGCATGAGATCAAGATGAGCGTACCCGTACACTTCCTCAATGAAGAAGCGGCCCCCGGTATCACCATGGGTGGCGCACTGAATCGCTTGATGGCGAACATTGAGGTTAGCTGTCTGGCCTCTAAGCTACCAGAGCATCTGGAAGTAGATCTGACGGGCATGGAGATCGGTGACTCTATTCGCCTTTCGCAGGTTGCTCTGCCAGAGGGTGTCTCCATTGTTGCTCTGGGTCGTGGTGATGATCACGATCAGGCTGTGGCTTCTGTACAGAAGACACGAGGTTCTAAGGAAGATGATGAGGCTGAGACTGAGGGCGAAGAGGCTGAGGGTGGTGAAGAGGCTGCTGCTGAGTAGTCATCGCCAGCTCTGCAAGACAGTCGTCTGAATGAGTGCGTCAATCTCAATGATTGTGGGCCTCGGTAACCCCGGGGCCCAGTATGAACCGACCCGGCATAATGCCGGGTTTTGGTTTTTGGATGAAATTGCACGTCAGGCGGGGGCCAGCTTCCGCATAGAGAGTAAATTTCATGCTGAAGTCAGCAAGGTCAACTTAGGTGGTAGTGCGGTGTGGCTGCTGAAGCCGACGACCTTTATGAATCGCAGTGGTCAGGCAGTGGTGGCGCTCGCCAGCTACTACAAGGTGGATGTGGAGTCGATTCTGGTGGCGCATGATGAGCTGGACCTGCCTCCGGGGCAGCTGCGGCTGAAGCAGGGCGGCGGCCATGCAGGCCACAATGGTTTGCGGGATATCATCTCCCATCTGGGAAAAGAGTATCATCGGTTGCGTATCGGCATTGGACGGCCACAACAGTCCGGTCGTCCGGTGGCTGATTACGTGCTGGGGAGCCCCAGCAAAATTGATCGTGAGCAGATTGAAGATGCGGTGGATGATGCGGTGCGTTCGCTAGAGTTAATCGTATCCGGTGAAATGTCAAAGGCAATGAATCGACTGCACAGTCGAGGAAAAGTGTAAGGAAACAGTAGAATGGGATTTAAATGTGGAATTGTTGGTCTACCTAATGTGGGGAAATCAACCCTCTTCAATGCGCTGACTGAGTCGGGTATTGATGCCGAAAACTACCCCTTTTGTACCATTGACCCCAATGTGGGGATGGTGCCGATGCCTGATCCACGGCTTGATGCGCTGGAGAAGATTGTTGATCCAGAGAAGGTGATTGCTACTACCATGGAGTTTGTAGATATCGCCGGGCTGGTAGCGGGTGCCTCCAAAGGAGAGGGGTTGGGCAATAAATTCTTAGCCAATATCCGCGAGACCGATGCGATTGGCCATGTGGTGCGCTGCTTTCAGGATGAGAACGTTATTCATGTGGCAGGGACTATCGATCCTGCCAGTGATATTGAGGTGATCAATACAGAGTTGGCGCTGGCAGATCTGGAGACGGTAGAGAAGGCGATCACGCGTGTAGAGAAGACGACCCGCTCTGGAAATAAAGAGGCGATCGCGCAGAAGCTCTTCCTAGAGTCTGTGAGAGATCATCTGGATGGCGGAAACCCCGTCCGCTCTATGGAGTTGAGTGAAGATGATCTGGAGAGCTTATATGAGCTCCACTTCCTCACCATCAAGCCCACCATGTATATTGCCAATGTGGCAGAAGATGGTTTTGAGAATAACCCATTTCTCGACAAAGTGAGTGAAATTGCTGCCGCTGAAGGCGCGGAGGTAGTGGCAGTCTGTGCATCGATTGAGGCAGAGCTCTCTGAGCTGGAAGAGGACGAGAAGCGAGAGTTCCTAGAAGAGATGGGTCTGGAAGAGCCGGGTCTCAACCGTGTGATTCGTGCCGGTTATCACCTGTTGGGGCTGCAGACCTACTTTACTGCAGGGGTCAAAGAGGTGCGGGCATGGACCTTTGAAAAAGGCTCAACAGCACCGCAAGCTGCGGGTAAAATCCATACCGACTTTGAGCGCGGCTTTATCCGCGCAGAGGTTACCGCCTATGATGACTTTATCGAGTATCAGGGTGAACAGGGAGCCAAAGAGGCGGGGCGTTTGCGCTTAGAGGGGAAAGAGTACATCGTACAAGATGGCGATGTGGTCCACTTCCGCTTTAATGTCTAAAAAGGGTGGTAGAAAAAGTTGTCGTATGGGGTTAGTTTCTATATAATTCGCACCTCATTTATGGCTACGTAGCTCAGCTGGTTAGAGCGCAGCACTCATAATGCTGAGGTCGGTAGTTCAAGTCTACCCGTAGCTACCATATACTAAAGGCCTATCTGCTTATTGCTGATAGGCCTTTTTCGTTGTATCTTTATGCGAGATAGGGGGGTACGGATGAATATTGACACCACTTTTTTGCGGCGTTGCATAGCAACGCTAGAGTACGCCTTTGAAGCACTGGAAAAGAGCAC
>JABGQL010000061.1:10620-15193 GCA_018648825.1 Gammaproteobacteria bacterium | reverse complement strand
TTATGCATCAATCAGATACCGAATAGGTTGTGCGCCATTCTTTCGGATTCAGGTCTCTGCTTGAAACTCTTTGAGTTGTTCGTAGCCAGAGAGCCACTCTAAGTTTTCTAGCTTCACCTCCCCAAAGGTAGAAAATGCCGCGCCATGAAATCGCTGACACATGGTACAGTGACAGTGCCCAATATCTGTCTCAAATTGGGTGATATGATAGGTTACGGCTCCGCACAGGCAGCGCCCACGATAGTCACTGCTCATGAGAGGTGTGCCTTTAGATAGTGGCCGGTGTAGGAGGCAGAGTCAGCAGCAATACGCTCTGGTGTCCCTGTTGCGATGATCTCTCCACCACCCGCACCCCCTTCGGGTCCTAGGTCAATTAGCCAGTCTGCTGTCTTGATCACATCTAGATTATGCTCAATCACCACAACGGTGTTGCCGTGGTCTCGCAGTCTGTGTAGTACCTGCAACAGTTGTTCGATATCGTGGAAGTGCAGCCCTGTGGTAGGCTCATCGAGAATATAGAGGGTCTTGCCAGTATCTCGTTTAGACAGCTCTCGTGATAATTTGATCCGCTGTGCCTCACCTCCTGATAGTGTTGTAGCATTCTGTCCGAGGCGGATATAGCTCAGCCCCACATCCATCAGCGTCTGCAATTTTTTAGCGATGGTGGGTACCGGATCGAAGAAGGTACGCGCCTCTTCTACGGTCATCTCCAGTACGTCATTGATGCTCTTTCCTTTGTAGAGCACCTCTAGCGTTTCTCGATTATAGCGTTTGCCTTTACAGACATCGCAGGGGACGTAGACATCGGCGAGGAAGTGCATCTCCACTCGAATCACGCCATCGCCCTGACACGCCTCACAGCGCCCCCCTTTGACATTGAAAGAGAAGCGGCCCGGTGTGTAACCCCGAGCGCGTGCCTCCTCAGTGCCTGAGAAGAGCTCACGCATGGGGGAGAAGAGGCCGGTATAGGTGGCCGGGTTGGAGCGTGGTGTACGCCCAATCGGGCTCTGGTTGATATTTACCACCTTATCAAATAGAGATAGCCCCTCAATCGACTCATACGGTGCCGGGGCCTCTTTGGCGCGATTCAGAAACTGTGCGGTAGCGCGGTAGAGGGTATCGTTGATCAGTGTTGATTTTCCTGAGCCAGAGACTCCAGTTACACAGATCATCAACCCAGAGGGGATCTCCACCGAGACCCCTCGCAGATTGTTGCCGCTGGCACCACGAATCACCAACTGCTTTTTTGGATCGATCGGTGTGCGCGTAGCTGGGATTGCAATTGAACGCACGCCAGAAAGGTACTGTCCGGTCAGTGACTGGGGGTTGCTCAGTACCTGCTTGGGTGTCCCTTCGGCAACAATTTGCCCACCATGGGTACCCGCACCGGGGCCAATATCTACCACATAGTCGGCGCTCTGGATCGCATCTTCATCGTGCTCTACAACAATTACCGTATTACCCATATCACGCAGGCGTAGCAGCGTGTCTAAGAGCCGTTGATTATCACGTTGATGTAGTCCAATTGAGGGCTCATCCAGCACATACATCACCCCAACCAGCCCCGCACCAATCTGGCTGGCGAGACGGATACGCTGTGCCTCTCCTCCCGATAAGGTGTCGGCACTGCGCTCTAGTGACAGATAGTTCAGCCCTACATTCACCAGAAAGCCCAACCGTTCCGAGATCTCCTTGATGATCTTGGTTGCCACCTCACCACGCCAACCGGGCAGTGTGAGTGTCTCGAAGAATTGTGCCGCCTCACCAATTGCCAGACTGCTGATCTGATGCAGTGGGCGCTCATCAATAAATATATGCCGGGCCTCCTCGCGCAGGCGGCTTCCATTGCAGCTGGGACAGGGGCGGCTGTTCAGGAACTTGGATAGCTCCTCACGCACCCGGTTAGATTCAGAGTCGCGATAGCGCCGTTCCATATTGGGGATGATCCCCTCAAAGGGGTGCTCTTTGCGGGTGATCTCCCCTTTGCTGTTACTGAAGGTAAAGGGGATCACCTCCTCACCGGAGCCATAGAGAATGGTCTGCTGTATCGTCTCTGGAAGCTGCTCAAATGGCATCTCTAGATCAAACTGGTAGTGGGTAGAGAGTGAGTTGAGGGTCTGGTAGATCCAGTTATTACGCCGATCCCAGTTTTTGATCGCCCCATCGGCCAGGGAAAGGGTCTTATCGTTGACCACCCGTGCAGGATCTGGATACTGCTGCACCCCTAACCCCTCACAACTGGAGCAGGCACCTGCCGGATTGTTGAAGGAGAAGAGGCGAGGCTCCAACTCATCTAGGCTATAGCCACACTCGGTACAGCTAAAGCGGGCAGAGAAGTTCAGTAGATCGCTCTCTGGGCACTCCATTGCAGCAACCGAGGCGAGCCCATCAGAGAGAGTGATAGCGGTCTCCAGAGACTCAGCCAGACGTTGACGGATATCAGGCCGCACCTTGAGGCGGTCCACTACAATCTCAATGGTGTGCTTTCTGCGTCCATCAATCTTGGGCAGACTGTCGAGCTCATACAGTGCTCCATCAATGCGTACCCGCAGGTAGCCACTGGCGCGTTGCTCCTCTAATAGCTGGATATGCTCCCCCTTGCGCCCCCGTATCAACGGGGCCAGCAGCAAAATCTTACTTCCCTTAGGCAGCTCTAGAATTTGATCCACCATCTGGCTGATTGGCTGTGCCTCCAGAATGGTGTCATGCTCAGGACAGTGAGGGGTTCCTACCCGTGCGTAGAGTAGGCGTAGATAGTCGTGGATCTCTGTCACCGTCCCTACTGTAGAGCGGGGGTTGTGGGAGGTAGATTTCTGCTCAATGGAGATTGCCGGTGAAAGCCCCTCAATATGGTCCACATCAGGCTTCTCCATCAATGAGAGAAACTGCCTTGCATAGGCAGAGAGTGACTCCACATAGCGGCGCTGCCCTTCGGCATAGATGGTGTCAAAGGCGAGTGAGGACTTGCCAGAGCCGGAGAGCCCGGTAATCACAATGAGCTTGTCTCTGGGTAGCTCCAGATTGATATTTTTCAGGTTGTGGGTGCGTGCGCCGCGAACAAGGATCTTGTCCATGAGTTGTCTCTGCTATGGGTCTAGTCGTAAAACCTGATAATATAGCTCAACTTTTATTCTGGTGGGACTTTTACCTCTCCAGAGTGGACAAATTAGAGCAGATAAATCTTAGGGGTGGAAGTATTGATGGCGAACAATGAAGCAACAGGGATGTTGCCCGTAGAGAAGCGGGCAGCAGGTTCATTGGCGGGGATTTTTGCGCTGCGCATGTTAGGGCTGTTTATGCTGCTGCCTGTGCTTGCCCTCTATGCAGAGAGTTTTGAGGGGGCAACCCCGATGTTGATGGGGGTTGCGCTGGGTATCTATGGTCTGACTCAGGCGATGTTCCAGATCCCCTTTGGGATGCTCTCAGACCGAATAGGGCGGAAAAAAGTGATTGCGATTGGGTTGCTGATCTTCGCTGCGGGTAGCGTAGTGGCGGCACAAGCCACTACCATTGAGTGGATCATTATCGGCCGTGCGTTACAGGGGGCTGGGGCGATTGCGGCTGCTGCGATGGCACTGCTGGCAGACCTCACCCGAGAGGAGCAACGCACCAAGGCGATGGCCACCTTCGGCATGAGTATCGGTGTCTCCTTTATGATGGCAATCATTATCGGCCCGATACTGAATGGGTGGATTGGAGTCTCCGGCATTTTCTGGCTGACAGGGGCATTGGCCCTGTTGGGTATTATCGTACTGTTCAAGGTGGTGCCGACTCCGGTCCACAGCCATATGCACCACGATGCAGAGACCGATCCTGCGCAGTTCGGTGATGTACTCAAAGATGGGCAGCTGTTGCGTCTTGATTTTGGTATCTTTGCCCTTCACCTGATTCTGACTGCAATGTTTGTGGTGATTCCTATCGGCTTGCGAGATGCTGGGCTGGTTGCTGGGGATCACTGGATGGTCTATCTCGGAGTGATGCTGGTCTCGGTCGCAATTATGGTTCCGATGATCATTGTCGCTGAGAAGAAGGGGAAGATGAAAGAGATGTTCTCGCTGGCGATTGTGTTGGTTGCTTTCGCCCAGTTTGGTCTGTGGCAGCTCTCCGATTCACTCTGGGGGGTGATCCTGATGATGGTGCTCTTCTTCGGAGGCTTTAACCTACTGGAGGCGACGCTCCCCTCACTCATCTCCAAAATGGCTCCGGCAGATAAAAAAGGGACTGCAATGGGGGTCTACTCCAGCTCGCAGTTCTTTGGTGCATTTGTTGGTGGTGTATTAGGTGGTTGGATACTGGGTTGGAGTGATGGTGTAGAGATTGCTCCGGTCTTTCTGTTAACTGGAGCGCTGGCTGTGGTCTGGCTACTCGCTGCGTTAAGTATGCAACGTCCGCTACAGGTGAAGACCCGGCTACAGAATATTGGTCAACTGGATCAGCCGCAGGCAGCGCTGTTGGCGGCACAATTTAGAGAGGTTGCTGGTGTGGTTGAAGCGGTAGTGATTGCTGAAGACCAAGTAGCCTATCTTAAGGTGAATGAGAAAGAGTTGGATGAGAAGGGGCTGGCGGCAATTCA
>JABGQL010000061.1:0-10520 GCA_018648825.1 Gammaproteobacteria bacterium | reverse complement strand
CCTATCTTAAGGTGAATGAGAAAGAGTTGGATGAGAAGGGGCTGGCGGCAATTCAATCAACATGAGAAGATAACCCCTAATTTATTGATGATCTCAACAAGGAAATAGAAAGATGGCAAGAGGAGTCAACAAGGTAATCTTGGTCGGTAATTTGGGTAATGACCCCGATGTAAAATATACTGCAGATGGGCGTGCAATCGCCAATATCTCAATCGCAACCACCGAGAGCTGGAAGGATAAAAATACCGGTGAGCAGAATGACAAGACAGAGTGGCACCGTGTCGTCTTCTTCAATCGCTTGGCCGAGATCGTATCCGAGTATCTGAAGAAGGGTTCACAGGTCTATGTAGAGGGTAAACTACAGACCCGTAAATGGCAGGATCAGAGTGGGCAAGATCGCTACACCACTGAGATTGTAGCCAATGAGATGCAGATGTTGGGTGGTCGTAGCGGCGGCACTGCAGACTTTGGTGGAGCCCCTGCAGGGGGTGGGCAACAGCAACGTCAAGCGGCTCCACAGCAGCAGGCAGCCCCTGCGGCAGCGGCCCCGATGATGGATGATCTGGATGATGATATTCCGTTTTAAAAAATATCTAATTCATTGATTCAAAAAAAGGCTCTCCCGTGTGGAGGGCCTTTTTTGATTTAACGCAATCAAATGCGTAGTATGGGATAAAAGGGCATATTCGATAAAGGAGAGGGACGATGGTACAGGCACTGTTTAAATGGTTGGTGATCGCGCTTTTTAGTGTGGTAGTTCTTGTCGCGGGATGGAAAACCTTCCTCTTTGATGAAGCGGCACTGCGTCAACAGATCAGTGAAGAGGTCAAGCTTAGTAGCGGCCATGCACTGGAGATCAACCAGCCGTTAGAGTTGAGTCTGTTACCGATACTGTCGCTGGCAACAGATGAGATTCGCTTGAAACGAAAGGGCCAGCCAGAGGTTGTAGTAGAGGGGCTCTATGCAGAGATTGCAATGATGCCTCTGTTGAGTCAGCAGCTTGTACTGAGCCAGTTACAGGCTAAAGTGGATGGTGCGCTGTGGCAAGGTAGTGCTCGGGCAGAACCGCAGGGAGAGAGTGCAAGGGTTCGCTTTGATCTGCAGGGAGAGCAGCTCGATCTGGATCGTTACCTGCCAAAATCAGAACAAGGCGCAGCTGCTGACCCTGTAGCAGGTAGTGCTGCAGGTATTGTTCAACTGCCACTGGAGCCACTGCGAGCACTGGATCTGCAAGGTCAAATCCGCCTCGGAAAGCTGTTGATGGCTGGGGCAGAAATTACCGATATCACCCTGAAGATGCGAGCTAAAGAGGGGGTTATTGATGTGGGGCCGATGGATGCACAACTCTATGGTGGTGATTATAAGAGCAGCATGCAGGCTGATCTGCAGGGGGCGTTGCCAAAGGTGTCGCTGGATGAGTCACTGCAAGAGGTTGACCTAGGATCGTTGGTGCGAGCAGTGAGTGAGGTTGAGTCTATACGTGGGCAGCTATTCGCAACGGCTCAGCTGAGTGCGACAGGTGTTGAGACAGGGGCCCTGATTGAAAGTTTGAATGGTAATGTAAAAGTGGTAGTCAAAGAGGGGGCGATCATTGGCTTTAATCTCAATCGGGTGATTCGACAAGGCAAGGCGTTGATTGAAGGAAAGGCTCCAGCAGAGGATAACGAGCCGAATGAGACCCGTTTTGATGATCTTAAGGCGTCATTGAGGGTTGAGCAGGGACGTTTGACGACTAAAGATTTGATGATCGAAACCTCAGTGATGGTGCTCAATGGGGCGGGTTGGATTGAGCTCTCTAGCCAAATGGTTGACTATCGACTGACGGCACAAGTACATGAGGAGATGGAAAAGCTGCGAGGCTCAGGTCTGGAGAAGTTTGCTGGACAATCCTTCCCGATTGAGATCAAGGGGCTGCTCTCTGAACCAAAGATCAAGGCGGATATAAAAGAGATCGTGAAGGCCTCTCTGCGTAAAAAACTACAGGATAAGATTGGAGCCAAGATGAAACAGCTTTTGGGTAAACATCAGCAGGAAGAGTCTGGTAATGGTGCTCAATCCGCTACAGAGTCTCCCAAAGAGCAGTTGAAAAAGAACTTTGGTAATATGCTGCAGAAGCTGTTTTAGGAATCTACTTGATGAAAAAATGAATCATTGTTGTGGTTTTATCGCTATATGGCTTTTTGGCCTCTGCTGCAGAGGATGGAGTCTCTGATAGCCGAATTAACCTTGGGCTGACTGCCTCAGAGAAGGCGCTATTCGTCAATAATCCCCACGCGATAGGCGTAGGCGACCAGCTCCACCCCATTTTGTAACTCCAGCTTCTGCATCATGTTTTGACGATGCTTCTCTACGGTGCGGGGGCTAACAAAGAGCTTCTCGGCGATGCCGCTATTGGTGAGGCCGCTGGCGAGGGCTCGCAAGATATCTTTTTCCCGATTGGTGAGTAGCTTGGAGGAGAGCTCTTCCATCGCCTTCTCAATGGATACACCGCGTGCCAGCTCTTCGGAGAAGATGCAGGGGCTGACAACGGTCTCACCAGTAACCACCTTTTTTACCGCTTCAACGATCTCTGCAGGAGGCGTCTCTTTGGTGAGGAAGCCGCGAGCACCTGCCTGTAGCATCTCTGTGGCTCGGTGCTTGTCAGAGATGCTGCTTAAACCGATGACGATCAAATCAGGGTGCTCTTTATGGATTTTGAAGGTACTCTCTACCCCATCCATATCGGGCATGCGCACATCAATGATGACCACCTCTGGCGGGGTGTCGCGGATCATCTCTAGCGCCTGTCGACCACTCTCTGCGGTTCCGATAATCTCAATCTCGTTGGATTGAGTAAGAAAGGTGCGTAGCGCCTCCCTTATTAGGGGTTGGTCATCCACCAGTAATGTTTTGATCATTGTTGCTGTTCCGTCACGTTTCTAGCTCTTCTATTTCACTGCGGAATTGCTTGAGCAGTGTGGGGATTGGGTCAGCATCGGACTGCTCTGCATGCTGTTGTAATGTGGTCATGAGGGTGCCGATGCCATCAAAACCGAGGATGAGTGCATTACCTTTGACGGCATGTGCGGCCTCTGCCAGAGCCTCCCAGTTCTGTTGTCTGAACTCCTGCTCCATGGCCTCCAGCTTACTGAGGCTATCCTCCATAAACATAGTTGTCAATTGATCGACTGCAGCAGGCTCTTTATGCGAAGTTTTGGCTGGAGAGGGAACTGCTTGGTGAAGTAGCTCAAAGAACTGCTCTTTATGGGTGGGCTTGGGTAACCAGTGGGTGCAACCTGCCTCGAATGCCCGTTTGCGGGTCTCATCGAGTACGTCAGCGGTCATTGCAATGATCGGCGCGGCAGGTAGGCTGTTCTCCTGTTCGTACTGGCGAATCTGTTGAGTCGCTTCAATGCCGTTGAGCCGAGGCATGCGGATGTCCATGAGGATGAGGTCAATCGGTTCATGTCGGTAAGCTTCTACCGCCTCTACACCATCTTCTACAGTGATCAGGTGGTAAGCGGGGTCTTTCAGGTAGCTCTCAATAACCAGTCGATTGATTTTAGAGTCATCAGCCAGCAGGATGGTCATCTGTTGCTGTTTGCTGGTGGGTACGGGAGGCGTCACTATTGGGGTGCTCTCCTCAGTAGCGATACGCAAAGGGAGCAGGATAAAGAAGTCGCTACCTTGTTGTGCGTTGCTTTGGAACCAGATCTCTCCACCACTCTGCTCGACCAGTGATTGAGTGATTGAGAGCCCTAACCCTGTACCGGAAGGGCTGTCTACAGTTTCGCTGTGGAGTCGATTGAAGGGGGTAAACAGACTCCCTTGTGACTCGGCAGGAATGCCTTGCCCGGTATCGCTGACCCGTATACGGATGGTGATTTCGGTCTCACCATCAATCTCTAGGGTGATGACCAGTGCAATCTTGCCTTGGTCGGTATATTTAATGGCGTTGCTCAATAGGTTGAGCAGAACCTGCCGGAAAACCTTGGCATCACCCTGTAATCGGTCTGGAATGGTGGACTGTACCATGCTACTGAACTGCAGCCCTTTGCTCTCCGCATCCATCTGTACGATGATACTGATCTGCTTGATGATCTCGTTGAGTGAGAAGGGGAACTCATGCAGGGTGAACTTATTGGCCTCAATTTTGGAGAAGTCGAGGATGTTGTTGAGCAGCTCGGAGAGGTGTCGACTGGATACGCTGAGTGACTCAACGAACTGCTGTTGCTGCGGATTGAGGGCGGTCTCGGAAAGCAGCTCGGAGAGGCCGACAATGCCATTGAGCGGGGTGCGGATCTCATGGCTCATGCGGGCGAGAAAGTCACTTTTGCTGCGGTTGGCCTCCTCAGCCTCTTGCTGGCTCTTCTTCAGTGCGGCAGTGCGATAGTAGACGTGATGCTCTAGGTTCTCTTGATACTCCTCTAAGTCTTGGGTGTGGCTGTCGATGGTGGTGAGCATTTTTCCAATGGAGTCGGATAGCTCACGAATTTCGTTAATACGGATACGTTTGGGGAGGAGCTGCTGTGCAGCCTGTAGGGGCTCACCGTGGGCAATTTTACGGGTGAGTTGAGTGAGCTGTAAAAGAGGGCGAATCAGTGGGAGGGAGACCAGAAACGCAAGTATCAGAGCAAACAGCACCGCCACGCTGCCAGTCTGGAACAGGATGGTGCGCAGTTGGTCTACGGTTGCTAGGGCCTCATCTTTGGTTTTGAACAGGGTCATACCTAGGTTGAGCCCTTCGAGTGGCTGCCAAGTGACAAGAATAGGCTCACAAGCGGTATCGATATTCCACCCAGCCCCTTGGTCGCCCTGTAGCGCCTGAACCATCGGTAGGGTATGAAGATTGTCGCGTCGGTAGGTACGGCATGCTTCAGAGGGTTCGGGTACCTCCCAGTCCAAATGTAGCAGAGAGATACCGCTTTCATCGCGGGTCGCCAATAGTAGACCACTGCTATTTTTGGGGGAGGGCTCTGTACGTGGAGAGAGAATGAGATTAAGACGAGTCATGTCGATCTCGGCGGCAATAATACCAATGATCTGATTGCGCTCCCGTATCGGTACGGAGATAAAGGTAGAGAAGTGTTCGTAAGGTTCAAAATAGCCGTGGTGTGGCTGAGAGATAGTTTCGTTCGCCAGTGCCTGCTCAAAACTGTTGCTGAGTACAGAGCCGCTGTAAAACTCCCCTTGAAGCTGGATGCCTATAGCATCTGGCTGTAGCAGGTCGGCGAAGATCACCCCGTTGGGCGAGATCATCACCAGATTTTTCATTCCCCATTGCTGGATCAGGGTAGGAAGATTTGGGTTGTTGCGCAGCAGGGTTTCGGTACGGTACCCACGCTGGTGGCGTTGGTGAAATTGAGAGATCAGCTGACCGGATTGGGCGATATTGAGTAGGTGATGGCGACGTTCAGCAAAGAAGTCATTAATCTGGTGTTTGCGAATGTCACCCACGTAGGCAAGATCACGTAGAATCTCTTGGGTAAGTGCATCCTTTGCTAGGAATAGTGCCATACTCCCCATGATCAATAACGGGACCAGTGCAACGATCAGGAACCAGCCAATCTGCTGTGTGGTGAGGTTGTGTAAGCGGTTGGTTTTCATCGATAGCCCCATTCTGGCATACTCACTCATGCTTGACGACCCTAATCCACTAAGTCATTGTGGTGATAATTAATGATATTGTTTTGCTATTCAGGTGAAATGGGGTTTGACCGCTGTGTTTCATCCGTGTAAAATCGCGCCTCTTTTATGGATGGGTGGCTCGAATTGAGTGGCTTGTTTACAGTTTAGTGAATGGAGTTTTCAGGATGTACGCAGTAATCAAAACCGGTGGAAAGCAGTACCGCGTTACAGAGGGCGAGACCCTTCGTGTAGAAAAGCTGGCAGTGGAAGAGGGCGGTGATGTTGAGTTTGATCAGGTCTTAATGGTTGCTGATGGCGACGATATCAAGATTGGTGCTCCGCTGGTTGATGGTGGCAAAGTGACAGCAACGGTCATCGCGAATGCGCGTGCCAAGAAGGTCAAGATCATCAAGTTCCGTCGTCGTAAGCATCATCGTAAGCAGATGGGACACCGTCAGTCTTACACTGAGATTAAGATTACCGGCATCTCTGCGTAAAGCGTGTGCTGTAAACAGCACTGAAACAGACAGAAGAAACAGACTTAAGGAAGTAAGAAGATGGCACATAAGAAGGCAGGTGGTAGTACCAGAAACGGTCGCGATTCAGAGTCGAAACGGTTAGGTGTAAAACGTTTCGGTGGCGAGAGCGTCATTGCAGGTAACATCTTGGTGCGTCAGCGTGGTACTCACTTTCACCCTGGAGTGAATGTAGGTCGCGGTAAAGACGACACTCTTTTCTGTAAGACAGATGGTGTGGTGACTTTTGAAGTGAAAGGTCCAAGATCGCGTAAATTTGTGAGTGTCTATCCCGCATAGTTGCGTAATAGCCTGAATCACTAAAAAAGGCTCCGTGGATACGGGGCCTTTTTTTATGTGCAGTATCCATCTTTGAAGAGCCAGCAGTTTTAATGATGCCTCTGTTTTTAGCTCCTTCCCCATTGAGGGGGAAGGCTGGGATGGGGGTGAAGTGTATAGTCAAAATTGTTGTTCAAGAATAGTTTAAAATCGAGCCGTTATGAAATTTGTAGATGAAGCAACAATTAGAGTTGAGGCTGGTGATGGTGGCAATGGCTGTGTCAGCTTTCGCCGTGAGAAATATATCCCCAGAGGTGGCCCCGATGGTGGTGATGGGGGTGATGGCGGTACTGTCTATCTGGTCGGTGATGAGGGGTTGAATACCTTGGCCGATTTTCGTTTCAACCGTATGTACCGTGCAGAGCGTGGGCAGAATGGGATGGGACGAGAGAAGACCGGTTACAAGGGGGGGGAGAGGTTGGTAAAAGTGCCTATCGGCACTATCGTCTACGATGATGAGACCGATGAGTGTATCGGTGAGCTGGTCAAGGATGGTGAGCGCCTGCTGGTGGCGCAGGGGGGGTATCATGGGTTGGGCAATATCCGCTTTAAGAGCAGTACCAATCGTGCGCCACGTCGCTCTACCGACGGCTCTCCGGGAGAGAAGCGCTTTCTGCGTATGGAGTTGAAGGTGCTGGCTGATGTGGGGTTGCTGGGGATGCCTAACGCGGGTAAATCTTCACTGATCCGCGCCATCTCTGCGGCTCGTCCTCGGGTTGCCGACTACCCCTTTACCACCCTCTACCCCAACTTGGGTGTGGTACGGGTTGATGCCTCACGCAGTTTTGTGGTGGCGGATATCCCTGGTGTGATTGAGGGGGCCGCAGAAGGTGCTGGGCTGGGGATCCAGTTCCTTAAGCACCTCTCTCGTAATCGGGTCCTATTGCATCTGTTGGATGCGGCCCCTTTTGAGGGGGGGGCTGATCCGGTCGATGAGTTTCGGAAGGTAGAGGCAGAGTTGGCTAAGTTCAGCAATAAGTTGGCCTCTCTGCCGCGCTGGTTGATACTCAATAAGGTGGATCTGCTGCCGGAAGAGGAGCGTGAGGCGAGCTGTGATGCGCTGTTGCAGGCACTGAATTGGGATGGGCCTGTGTTCAAAATCTCAGCCTTGCAGAAGCAGGGGACCGATCCGCTGATCTACGCATTGATGGATGCGCTAGAGGAGGCGCAGCAGCAGGAAGCGGAGGAGGCGTGAGGTGAGCGGCTCTAGGGGTACCAGAGAAGAAGTCGCCAGTGCCAAGCTCTGTGTGATCAAAATGGGTAGCGCCATTCTCACCAATGATGGAGAGGGGTTGGCCAAAGAGGCGATCCGTAGTTGGGTGGAGCAGATTGTCGCTTTACATCGTGCTGGGGTAGGGGTCGTGCTGGTCTCTTCTGGTGCGGTTGCTGAAGGGATGAAGCGCTTGGGGATGAGTAAGCGCCCCCACGCCATCCATGAGCTACAGGCGGCTGCAGCGGTAGGGCAGATGGGGCTGGTGCAGGCGTATGAGTCCTGTTTCTCCCGTTATGACCTGCATACAGCACAGATCTTGTTGACCCATGATGACCTCTCTAACCGTAAGCGCTATCTAAATGCGAGAAGCTCGATCCGTACCCTGTTGGAGATGGGTGTGGTGCCTATCGTCAATGAGAACGATACTGTGGTGATTGATGAAATTCGTTTAGGGGATAACGATACGCTAGCGGCCCTGGTAGCCAACCTGATTGAGGCGGAGTTGCTGGTGATTCTCACGGATCAACAGGGGATGTATGATGCTGATCCGCGCTCTAACCCTGAAGCTAAGTTACTTGATCGGGTAGAGGCGGATGATCCCGCCCTTGATCAGATGGCGGGTGACTCAATGGGAGCGCTGGGGCGCGGTGGTATGGCGACCAAGGTGGGGGCAGCCCGTTTGGCAGCCCGTTCGGGTACGGCAACGGTAGTCGCTCCGGGGCGGGAGGCTGGGGTGTTGCAACGAATCTTTGAGAGTGAACCGCTGGGTACGCTATTTGTAGCAGGGCAACAGCAGCTCGATGCGCGCAAACGCTGGCTGTTGGGGCACCTACAGACGTGCGGCACACTGGTGGTTGATGATGGCGCAGTGCGGGTGCTGCGTGAGTCAGGGCGCAGCCTGCTGGCCGTAGGTATTCAGGCGGTTGAGGGGCGTTTTCAGCGTGGTGACCTGGTCGCTTTGCGTAGCACATCCGGTAGAGAGGTTGCGCGTGGGCTGGTCAACTATGCCGCAGATGATATACAGAAAATTCTAGGACAACCCAGCGAACAGATTGAGCCACTGCTCGGTTATGTGGATGAGGATGAGGTGGTGCACCGTGACAATCTGGTGTTGGTTTGATGTTGAGGTTTCTCAATTAGAGATCCCCTAAAGGTATTTTTTCAGTACTCTTTTTAGCCCCTGTTCATCAAAAGGTTTTCCAACAAAGTCACTGCATCCCGCCTCATTGAATGCATCACGATGTTTCTGCATGACATTTGCGGTTACAGCGATGATGGGTGTTTGGTTGCCGCTCTGTTTAATTTTCTGTGTTGCTTCAATCCCATCCATCACAGGCATCTGCATATCCATAAGGATGAGGTCAAAGTGTTCGTTACCCGCTAACTCAACAGCCTCTTGCCCATCTTTGGCAAGGGTTACTGTGAGTCCGACCTTCTCAAGCATGCGTCGTTCCAACTGCTGCAGTAGAGGGGTATCTTCTGCTACTAATACATGCCCTTTCAGTTTCTCATTCAATGCCGACTCGGACTGCTTCTTTAGTTTATTGTTAACGGGAGTATCACTCTGTCTATAGGGCAGAATCAGCTCAAAAGTTGAGCCAACATTTTCCTCGCTAGAGGCATGAATAGTTCCATCCATTAACTCCGCAAGACTCAATGAGATAAACAGTCCTAGGCCACTTCCCCCAAAGCGGCGTGATATAGAGCCGTCAGCCTGCTCAAATCGGCTGAAGAGATTTTCAACTACCTCTGGAGGCATTCCAATACCGGTATCTTTTACGGTAAAGAGTAGATGCTTGTCTGTGGAGTGAGTCGTCAGAGAGATGGACCCTTTCTCTGTAAATTTGATCGCATTATCAATGAGGTTAATCAGTATCTGTGCAATCCGCTGCGGGTCACCAACTAACAGATACTCCTCTCTGTTTTTCTGCTCAAATGTTAGTTCTGAAGTGGTATCTTGAGCTTTTACTGACATCACCTGCTCTACATCTCTTAGTAGGTTATTCAGGCTGTAAGGTATCTTATCAACCAAGAATTTTCCTGACTCAATTCTGGACATATCCAGAATATCATTCACAAGAGCAAGCTGAGTTCTCCCCGCAACTTGGATAGCCGTTATAACCTCTTCAGCATCTTTTTGAAGGCACTCCTCATTTCCATAAATTCCACTATCTAACAGGAGTTCACTGTTTCCTAGAATAGAGGTTAAGGGGGTACGTAGTTCATGGCTCATGGAGGCTAAGAACTCATCCTTGGCGGCCATCGCCTGCTTCAGCTTTTTATCGCTCTCTAGCTGTTCGGTCAGGTCTTTGAATACGGCGACATACTGCTCTATCACCCCTTGCTGGTTATGAATGGCCACAATAGTGAGCTGCTCGGCAAAGAGTTCCCCACTCTTTTTCTTGTTCCAGAGTGAGCCGCTCCATTTCCCCTTCTGCTGTAATGTTTTCCACATCTGTTGGTAGAACGGTCTGCTCTGTTTGCCAGACTGTAGAATATTTGGATTTTTACCAATTACCTCCCTCTTGCTGTAGCCCGTTGTTTTACAGAATGCCTCATTGACATCAATAATTCTTGCGGAAGCATCGGTGATGATCACCCCCTCGTCAGCGAATTTGAAGACGTTGGCGGCCTGCTGCAGCCTCTTTTCATTGGATCGCAATAGTCGATTGATGTGAATAACGCGCATTGACATCAGGAAAAGTAGTAATGAGATTGCTAGGGTTGTAGTCAGTAACTCCACCCAATAGCGGTTTAGTGTCTCTAGAAAAGTTGGGGGTGTGGGTGCATAGGGGCCCAACCCTGCCTCTTGAAATAGATCTACCACCGTACTGTAGTTCCCCGGA
>JABGQL010000165.1:41036-74333 GCA_018648825.1 Gammaproteobacteria bacterium | reverse complement strand
AAAAAGTTAAGTTTACTGATTCAGCTCACCGGACTTCTATCCTGACACAGGGGGACTCTGCAGAAGCCAAACAGAAGGGACGCGAGCTAAACGCAACCGGATGGATCAACAAACCTTTCAGCCCTGAGAAACTGCTCGGCATCGTTGAGCAGGTTCTGAGCTAACTTCCCCTAAAAAACTCTAAAAAGCCTCAAACAGGTCCATCGCCTCCCGCTTCACCTCACTCGCTTTACGCAAGGCATCCTCTTTACTATCCCCAGATAGAATCGCCTCATAGAGCACCTGCGCATCCATCATCACAAAGGTGTCTTGGATCTTCTGATACATCTGTTTCCACTCTTCTGGATCGTTGATTCGATTAGAGTCATTAATCAGTGAGGCTGCATCATTCAAGCTCTTCACCACCTGCCGTAGCTGCTGGGAAAGACGGTCGAAATCTTGGAAAGTGACAATGGTATCGTCCAATGTATCCACCAACATACCGCAGCCACTGTCAATCTGCTCTGCAAGCGCGCCCAACTCTTGAATACAAGAAGCTCCAATCTCCTTCAGCTCCGATTTCTCTTGAGCCTGATGCAACTCCAGTGCCCTAGATTGGATTTGATTCACAATACGTACACTGCTGGAGATACGTTTGATAATGCTTCCAATGGAGTCATCACCACCCGAGATTGCATGTTCAATCAGCACTACCGCAATCTGGAACATCATCGTCACTTCACGCACCTGCCCTTCCAGCTGGTCGCGCTGCTGCTTTAATGTTAATTGGGTACGTACACGCAGCTGCACCAGCAGTGGTGAGAAGGGTTTATGGATATAGTCGACCGCCCCTAACGATAACCCCTTCTCCTCCTCTCCCGCATCGGTATGTGCGGTGACAAAAATCACGGGGATCGATTCTGTCTCTGGCTGCGCCTTAAGCTTTTCACACACCTCATAGACATCCATTTCCGGCATCTCAACATCCAACAGGATCAGGTCTGGGATCTGGTTTTGGGCAATCTCCAGCCCACCGGAGCCATTGGTCGCGAAAAAAACCTGATACTCATCTTTCAGTAGGACATTAAGCTGAGTGATATTGGCGGGAAGGTCGTCAATAATGAGGACCTTGGCCTTCTTTAGCTCACTGTCTAAAGGCTCACCACCTGCGTTACTCCCCATTCCCCTGCTCCTTATCCATCTCTTGCATCCACTCGGCTATCAGCTGATGCGCCGTCATAAAGTCCAGCTTATCAAGAGACGATGAGAGGCGATCTACCTCCTCCTCCTGCCGCTCTCTTCTCAGCCATGGCTCAAGTGCCTCAAAATCAGCTTGTGCCCCCAGATCATTATTTTGCAACAGTGTAACAAATTCATCAAATTGTAGCTTAAGTTCCGCAAATGAGCGTTCCGCCTCCCCTGCTATCGCCTTATCCGTTTGTGCCACTCCATTATTCGTCTCATCCGCTCTCAGCTTAAACAGCCGTTGCATCGACTCAAACACCTCACTCAACATCGCTTCAAGCTGTGACAACTGATCAACACCTACCACCTCTCCTGTCAGAATACGCTGTTCAATATCTTTGCTCATTGCCGATAACTGATTGGCCGAAATATTAGCTGAACTCCCTTTCAGTGAGTGAATCAAACGACGACAGGCGGTTTCATCCCCATCACTCAACAGCGTCTCAAGTTGGTTAATAAACGTTCGGTTGTCTTCAGCAAAGGACTCCAGCACCTTGATATAGATCTCCCGATTCCCCAACAAGCGCCCCACCCCCTCTTCCACATTAAGGCCCGGCAACTGCTGCGGCCACTGATCTGAGTCATCAACCTCTGCCGTTGACAAATCCTGAGCAGACTCCACTTCAACTGCAGAAATATCCCGCCCCCCCCAGTGAGCCAACTTCCTCATTAATCGGCTCACATCAATAGGCTTAGAGAGATAGTCATTCATTCCTGCATCCAGCGCCTGCTGGCGGTCCCCCTCCATCGCGTTAGCCGTCATCGCAATAATCGGTAGTGCCTCTGCACTGAACTGTTTGCGAATCTGCTGGGTGGCACCATATCCATCCAACACAGGCATCTGGATATCCATCAATACCACATCAAAGGGTTGCTTATTGACTTGATCAACTGCCTCAGCACCATTTTCAGTCAATATCACCACCATACCGAAGCTACGTAGAATCTCCATTGCCACCTGTTGGTTAATCAGATTATCTTCAACCAACAGTACCCGCATATTTTTCAGGGCCTCTTCTGTTTTATCGAGCTGCGGCACTTCCTCCATTTTTGCATCATCAGCCTGCTCAAAAGCGGGGTACGCCGCTTCAATCGCATTCAACAACGACTCTGTATGGATCGGCTTAGTAATGTAATTATCTAACTCAATCCCCTCTAGCTGCTCCATCTCATCACCATCATAGGCCGTAACCATAATAATGGCTGGGGTGACTGACAGCTTGAGTGCCTGTTGAATCTGGGTGGCTGTCTCTACACCATTCATCTCTGGCATATTCCAATCCAACAACATCAGATGATAGGGTCTCTTCTCTTCATCTGAACGCTTCAACTGCTCTAACGCTTCTCGCCCTGAAGCAACCATGTCAACATCAAAATGGTTCTTTTTCAGTACCTTGTACATCAATGCGCGCGCTAGACTGCTATCATCAACCACCAAAATTCTACGCTCTTCTTGTTGAGCCTGAGTAAGCGCGGTACTCTTCTCTTTGCCTTCCTGAACCTGTAGCTGTAGCGTAAAAGAGAAGGTAGAGCCCACACCCAGCTCACTCTGCAACGCAATCTCCCCCCCCATCATGCTGATTAGCTGTTTAGAGATAGCCAACCCCAGCCCAGTCCCGCCATACTTCCGTGTAGTTGAACTATTGGCTTGAGAGAATGTCTGAAACAGATGCTTCTTCTCTATTTCACTGATACCAATACCACTGTCTTTCACACTAAAACAGACCTCGACCTGACGCTCTTTTCGCTGCTTCAAGCCAATGTGAAGCGTCACTCCCCCCTGTTCGGTAAATTTGACCGCATTACTGGTCAGGTTCAACAGTACCTGCTGAATTCGGGTTGGATCACCAGTCAGCGCTGTAGGGAGCTCTGCATCTAGGTCAAACAGCATTTCTATCCCTTTAGCTTCTGCCTTCACGCTAATGATATTAGAGATATGATCCAGAACATGATGCAGATTAAAGGGGACCGACTCAACCTGTAGCTGCCCCGCCTCAATCTTCGAGAAGTCTAAAATTTCATTGATAATCTCTAGCAGAGACTGGGCCGCCCCCTGAATTTTGGTGAGGTAATCATGCTGCTTCGGCGGCATATCACCTTTCAGCGCAAGAAAGCTAAGGCCGATAATACCGTTCATTGGGGTGCGAATCTCATGGCTCATGTTGGCCAAAAATTCACTCTTCGCAAGATCTGCAGCACGTGCGCGTGTCTCTGCCTGCTTACGTTCAACAACCTCCTCTTCCAGCGCGCGAGTACGTTCCAGTACGCGCTGCTCTAACTCTGCTTTTATCTCTTCTCGCTCAATCGAGTTCTGGCGCAGCACCTCTAGCGCTTGAGCCATAACCCCGATCTCATCCTCTCGCTCTTGGCCAAATACAGATATCCCATACTCTCCTTTGGAGAACAGCCGCATCGATTCAGTCAGTTGATCAATAGGACGGGTCATCACCCGCAGTCCAATAAAGATCACAAACAGATTGAGAAAAAGTAACAGTATAAGGAGTATCAAATCCTCAAAAATCTTTTGGTAGAGGAATTTCTGCAGATTATTTTCAGAGAGATACAGTTCTATGGCACCAATCTCCTGCTTCCCTTCGAGCGTCTCATCATTATGAAAAATAACGCTTCTGAAACGTTTAACCTGATCAACCGTTCCTATATTACCAACTACAATCTCTGCCCCACTGGGGTCATACACAATAACACCCAAGAAGTCTGGGTCTCCTTTCACCACATGCAGGGTGTTCTCAACAGCATGAATATCCAAATTCCATAACGGAATCTCAATAGCCCCAACCAAAAACTCGGTAAGCTGCCTACCACGCTGCTCCAACAACGCATTCTGCCCCTCATACTCTCGCCAGATGTTCAGTGTGACCGAAACCGTTAACAGTATGCCAACCAGCCCTCCCACGGTAAACAAGACCCGTTTCTTGAGATTTTTTCCTTGGTGAGTGTGGTTAGGTAAGCTCAACGCCACACTCCAACAAAGATTTGTAGAATCTTGCATGAGTTATTCGACATTATTCGGCCCCAACAAATGATTCCAAAATGCGATTTAACTCTCCACTTTTACGCATTTCATAGATCACCGTGTTGAATTTTTTCAGAAAGTCCTCTTTATAGGAAAATGCCCCACCATCTCGATCCGTTATCCCGAGAAAGCCCTGCTCTAGGGTGATGGTGGCCCCTTCCGCTAAGCGTGCGTGCCTGCCCCCTTCGTCATACAGCCCCTGGCTCTTTAGGTTTTTCAGTTCAAAAAGGATAGAGATACGGTCATTCATATAACAGTCGACCCGCTTCAGCCCCAGTTTCATCAAGTTGCTGCGGTTCCCGCCCGACTCTTGCAGCTTGATCTTACCCGCTTTAACTGCACTCCAGAAGGCGTCGCCACCTAGCTTATAACCCGCATTATTGGCAATCTTCAGACCGTAATAATCCTCTGGCCAGTTGGGGCGGATCAAGCGATTGAGTACCTCTTCTGTACAAAAAACAACCACACGCTCATCCAGAATAGGCATCGAATAGGGCCAGATATAGGGGCGCTGCTGCGGACGATGGTAGGGGGGGAAAATCGCAAACCCTTTCCCTTGCTCGATATAAGAGAGTCCTCGTTTCCAAGGTAGCGCTGCAATAGAGACTCGATACCCCTCCATACGATCAAATACCCGCTTCACGACTTCAGTATAGATCCCCTTAACCTCCCCCTGCTCTATATAGGAGTAGGGTGGGTAATCTTGATCGGCATAAACCTGCACCTGAACCTCTTCAGCCATAACCTCAAGCGGCGGAATCAGTAGCATGTACAAAAACAGGATGACTTTTCTCATCACATTTCCCCAGATTTTGTTTAAGGTGCCTTTTAATGTGATAGGCAGTGCAACCGTTTCAGCATGGACTACACCTTAACACAGACGTCCGCAATCGCCTTTTTGAAGATCGCCTTGTGAACATCCCCCAGGCTCATCATGCCGAGTAGTTTATCTCCATCTACAACAGGGATTCGGCGGAAACGGTGGCGCACCATCAACGAGGTTGCCTTCAATACAGGCATATCTTCTGTCACACCAATCACACCGGTAGTCATTAAATCACTCACATTGAGATTAACCACCTGCGAGTAGTTGGCCTCCATATCTTCAAAGTCAAAGGTGCCCCCCTGAGTCATCGCCTCCTCCAGAGAGGGGAAGAGGTGGTGTAGCACATCTTTTTCAGCGATAAAACCAACCAGACGGTCTTCTTCAATCACTGGCAAACCACTAACACGGTAGAGTGTCATAGCAGAGACCACTTCTCGCATTGGGGTCTCCGGGGTCACAAAACGCACATGGCGGCTCATAATATCTTTGACTAGCATGTTTTCAACTCCTCTAGCAGGCACACAATGCCCGGTTTTTTTATTTTATGAAACAGCAGCTTCACTACTCTGCTCAGACTGTTTTCGAATCGCATCATTGTGCTCTTTGAAACCAGACCGAACCGCTTCGGCCAACTCTTTCTGCTCCTCCAGTTTACCGCGTTCCAAAGCAAAGGCAACTGCTACCTCGATTATGAAGAGGTGGTCAATGGTGAGTCGAGGAGGCTCTGCATCCCCCGCCTCCTTCTTGGAGAGAGCACTGTCGCTATTCTCCTGCCCATAGACCTCCAGCAGCTCATTGAGTAGGTCATAAACAGCCCCTACCTTGCGGAATTCAGAGGCGTGATACGCCCCCTCCAGACTGGCCATACCGATCAAGCGCAGCGCTGCTACAAAATACTCATCCGGGATTACCGGGATTTGTGTCTGTTCTGCCATAATTTAAAAGACTCGGGGGTCGTTACCGCGCTGCTCATCTGGGTGGAACCAGTCCAGTTTGTCATGCAGCGTCACCACACTGCCGATGATGATCAGTGTAGGCGGCTTGATCTCAGACTCTTGAACAATTTGCGGCAAGGTCATCAGCGTACCGATGTACTCCTCCTGATCGGGCGTCGTCCCCTTCTGCACCAGAGCCGCAGGGGTATTGGGGTCGAGACCATGCTCCATCAATTTTGAGGTGATCGTCTCAATCCCCTTCAGCCCCATATAGAAGACCACGGTCTGCCCTGGCTGCGCCAGCGCCTGCCAGTTGAGATCAGAGGTACCATCCTTGAGGTGACCGGTCGCAAAGGTGACCGATTGCGCGTGGTCACGATGCGTCAGCGGGATACCCGCGTAGGAGGAGATACCTGAAGCGGCTGTAATACCCGGCACCACCTGGAAGGGGATATGCTGCTCTGCCAATAACTCAATCTCCTCTCCACCACGCCCAAAGATAAAGGGATCGCCCCCCTTCAGACGACAGACCCGTTTACCCTCTAGCGCCAGATCCACCAACAGCTGGTTGATCTGATCCTGCGGTACCGAGTGGTTATCACGCTCTTTACCGACATACATGCGCTCTGCATCACGCCGCGTCAGATCCAATACAGCCGGTGAGATCAGTCGATCATAGACCACCACATCCGCTTGCTGCATCAGACGCAGAGCACGGAAGGTAAGTAGGTCAGGATCACCGGGGCCACCACCAATCAGGTAGACCTCACCACCATTGAGAGCTTCACCGCTTTCAGCCTTACAGCAGTTCTCCACCATCTCCCCCATGGCGTGCTCTGCCTCTTTCTCACGCCTTGAGAAGATCATCTCTGCAATCGGCCCTTGAAACGCCTTCTCCCAGAACAGGCGGCGGTGCTGTGGCTCAATCTTCTCTTTTACCTGATCGCGGAACTTCGCCGCCATGGTTGCAAAATGACCGTAAGCAGCGGGGATCATCGACTCCAGACGAGTGCGAATCAGCCGCGCCAATACCGGAGAGGCTCCCCCCGTAGAGATCGCCGCCACTACCGGAGAGCGATCAATAATCGAGGGGGTAATAAAGTTACAGAGTTCAGGGGTATCTACTACATTAACGGGGATATTCTTCTCTTTTGCCAACTCAGAGACCTGCTGATTCACCGTCTGTCGATCCGTTGCCGCATAGACCAGTACAGGATTTTGCAGATGCGCCGGTTCAAATCCTGCCTCAATCCACTCAATCTCACCCTGCTGATTAAACTCCTGCATGGTATCGCCTAACTCCGGTGACACCACCTGCACCTTGGCTCCCGCTCGCAGCAACATCTGTACCTTACGAGCAGCCACTTCGCCACCACCCACGATCAGGCAGTTGCGGTTCCGTACATCCATAAAAATTGGCAAAAAATCCATACTGTTGTTCTCTTTTGTGTTGTTCTTTTACTGGGGAATACAAATTCGTTCTAGGCCACCCATATAACCACGCAGTACCTCAGGCACCACAATAGAACCATCGGCCTGTTGATAGTTCTCCATCACCGCTACCAAGGTACGCCCCACTGCCAGGCCTGAGCCGTTCAGTGTGTGTAGTAGCTCTGGTTTACCCGTTTCGGGGTTACGCCAACGCGCTTGCATGCGCCGTGCTTGGAAATCTTCAAAATTACTGCAGGAGGAGATTTCACGGTAGGCGCTCTGCCCCGGTAACCACACCTCCAGATCATAGGTCTTAGCGGCAGAAAAACCGATATCACCCGTGCAGAGCGACATCACCCGATAGGGCAGTTCCAGCTTCTGTAGAATCGCCTCGGCGTGGGCGGTCAGCCCCTCCAGCGCCTGATAAGAGTCCTCTGGGCGCACCATCTGCACCAGCTCTACCTTCTCAAACTGGTGTTGGCGAATCATACCTCTAGTGTCGCGCCCGTAAGATCCGGCCTCACTACGGAAGCAGGGGGTGTGGGCGACAAATTTACGCGGCAGCTCTGTACTCTTCTGAATCTCGTTGCGGGCGATATTGGTGACCGGCACCTCTGCCGTAGGAATCAGATAGTAGTCCCGTGCCTGCTCCTCTTCGGGGATACCTGCGGTACCGAGGGCAAACAGATCCTCTTTGAATTTAGGCAGCTGTCCGGTGCCGCGCAGGCTATCAGAGTTGACTACGTAGGGGACATAGAGCTCGGTGTAACCATGTTCTGTCGTGTGCGTATCGAGCATCAACTGGGTGAGTGCACGATGCATACGGGCAATCTGCCCCTGCATCACCACAAAACGGGAGCCGGTAATCTTCGCCCCCAGTTCAAAATCCATCCCCTTCAACTCAACCCCAAGGTCAACATGATCTTTGGGCTTGAAATCGAGCGCTGTGGGTTCACCCCAGCGACGAATCTCCAGATTCTCCTCCTCCCCTGTTCCCTCTGGGGTGGAGTGATGCGGAATATTAGGTACTGCCATCATCAGGTCACCCATCTCGATCTGAACCTGACTCAGCTCCTGTTCGGCCTGTTCCAGCGCCCCTTTGAGCTGGGCCACCTCATCCAACAGAGGTTGGATATCCTCCCCCTTCGCTTTGGCCTGACCGATCCCTTTGGATTTGCTGTTGCGCTGACTCTGCAGCTCTTCGGTGCGCACTTGGGTCTCTTTACGACGAGCCTCCAGTGCGGCCATACGCTCACTGTCCAAAGTAAAGTTACGGCGTGCCAGCCCGGCCACCACACCATCCAGATCTTCTCGTACTTGTTTTGGGTCTAACATTATTCCAGTAACTTTTTAATTGTCTATATATTGTCTATTGTCTGCTCTGCAGGCCAACTCACGATATGAGCTGGATCAACTGTTTTTACAAGATCTTCCAACACCCGCTCTACCTTCTCTGGGGTATCAAAAAACTCCACTACCAGCGGCAGGTTGAGCGACAGATCGATCAACCCACCGGTATGAACCTCTCCTCCAGCACCAAAACCGGAGATCCCCCGAAATACCGTAACCCCACGCAACTGCTCCTCATCACGCAGCTGCTTCAAGAGCGACTGTAGATGTGCATTCTCCTCCGAAAGGTAGATGCGCACCATGGTTACCGTTGTTGTTTTCAATGCCACTATGTTGCCCCCCACACCATTCGTCCAACCACCACCCCACCCCATGCCGCCGCAACACAGAGCACCACACTACCCACCATATTCACCACTGCACGCAATAGCTCTCCCCCCTCAATCAGGTTCAGTGTCTCAATAGAGAAGGTAGAGAAGGTGGTAAACGCCCCCAAGAAACCGATCAGCAGAAAGGCTCGCCACTGCGGCCCCAGCGCCAAACGCTCTGTTAACAGCACAAACAGCACCCCCATCAACAGCGATCCAACGCCATTGACTGTCAGGGTTCCCCACGGAAATCCACGACCTAACCAGTTGTAGACCCCGTTAGAGACCAGATAACGCATCACGGCACCTGCGGCACCACCTGCGGCGATTGCGACTAATTGCATGGGGCAGATTATACCTATCGGTGCCCCTATTAGGTATTGTCTAAGCAACTTTCAATTACACACTCGCTCACCCCAGAGAACTGGGGCCAAATTCACAATAACAGCACTCAACCAATATCATCAGAGCAGTAGCATCCAGCTGCTCCCAGCCTAAAAACCAAGCTCTTCTTGGCCACCTGAACATTTGATTACTGCACCCGTCTATACTATATTCTCACAGCCTAAGAAAGGGGGGAATTAAGTGAAAAGCACGATACTGACCAATAATATAGGGACCGATCCTGAGGAGAACCGACGGATCCTGGCAATCGATGATGATGAGAACCTGTTGCTGCAGTATCAGCAGATCTTTAGTGGTGAAAAGAGGGCGCTTGTCCCATCTGCAAAGCGGTTGATAGAGACCCTATCCGACGGAGTGAAGCAGGCGAATAGAACCGATCCCCCCCCAGAAGAGGCGACTGATAATGATTATTTGCCCTATCCACTAGACTGCTTTCTGAGTGGAGAGGATGCCGTTCAGGCGGTAAGAGACACTGCTACTGTGCAGCTCAATTATGCCGTTGCGCTGATTGATATACGTATGGCTTCAGGCATCGGCGGACTGGAAGCAGCACGCCAGATTCGTAAGATCGACCAGAATATCCAGATCATCTTTGTCACTGCATACAGTGACTACACAAGCGATGAGATTTTTCAACAGATCAGCGGTGCGGTACTCTGGTTTAGAAAACCATTTCACTCTGAGGAGCTCTACCAAGTTGTCCGTAACAGCTGCATCAGCTGGAATCAAGCTCATCAGCTGGAGCTGCTGAGGCAGGATCTGGCGAGTCGGGTTGATCTACAAACCGAACGGCTTAATGCAAAAATGCAGACTGCCTCTATTCTGCAAAAAAATAGCCTCAAACGAGAGCTGCGAATGGGGGCGATGAAGCGCGAGCTTCGCAGCCTTAAGGCATACCAAGACCTGCGCCTGTTACTCCAAGGGGAACCACTAACAGAACCGGAGCCACTTAATTCAACACAAGAGCCGGTTGAGCTACTGCTGGTAGATGACTCAACCACCGTTCGCACCATCTATAAACACCAACTGGAGGAGGTTGGTTTTCACGTACAGGCTGCTGCCTCGATTGAGGAGGGGTTCAGCCTTGCTCAGCAACAGACCTTTGAGGTCGCCCTCATCGACTTCTATATGCCAGGTGGAAATGGTGACAAGTTGATTCACCTACTACATGAAGACCCACATACCATGTATGTGTTGCCTCTGCTCTTCACCAACGCAGGGGATGAGATGACAGCGGTTGAGGCAGGGGCGGCCTACTGGATGATTAAGGACCAACCCGCTTTTCTACAGAAGATGATGCTGGTACGTGACTATGTGCAGAAAAGTCGCTCTCAGGTTGCACAACAGATTGCCATCGATCCACAGTTCCAAAACAGAAGAGTGCTGCTGGTGGATGATGAAGCACGTAACCTTGAACTACTCAGTAACATACTGGGGGTAACTATAGGGGGTAGTGCGTTAGAGGTCACTGAGGGTCTCAACCAGCTGTTTGATAAGTTTGGCAGTACTGAGATCAAAGGGAAGAGCTCCACTGAGGAAGAGCAACCCCCATTTGAGATCTCCATTGCCAAACAGGGAGAGCAGGCGATTGCGCAGGTACGTGAGGCGCAGTTTTCCGAGCAGCCTTTCGCGATTGCTCTGATCGATATGAGAATGCCGCCAGGTATCGACGGACTGGAGACCGCACGACAGATACGCCAGATCTCACCACAAATCGACATTGTGATTCTTACCGCCTATACAGACCACACTCTGGAGGAGATGCGTAGTGTACTGGGCAGCAACTTCTCCTATATCAAGAAGCCATATACCCAAGAGGTGCTGCTACAACGGGTACTGGAAGGGTGTGAGAAATGGAAAATGGTGAATGAGGTCAACGCCTCTCACCACGCACTACTCAATCTGGCAGAGGATATGGAGGAGGAGAACCTACTACGCCAAGGGGCAGAGCAGCAACTGATTGAGGCTGACAAAGCCAAAGATCAGTTCCTCGCCTCCATGAGCCATGAGTTGCGTACCCCACTGACCGTGATTATCGGCAACTGTAAATTTTTGGCAGAAAATGAGGAGGATCACGAGAGAGAGCAGGTGATCCAGTCGATTGGGAGAGCAGGAAGAAATCAGCTGGCGTTGGTCAATGATATCCTCGACATGTCAAAGATTCGGTCTGGAAAATTCGCCATTGACGAGGCCCCCTATAATCTAGCTCAGATGCTGCTAGAGCTAGAACAGATGCTCTCAAGCCGAGCAACCGATGCAAGACTTGATTTCATTGTACAGAGTGATTTTCATGAAGAGCGACAGCTGCTTGGCGATGAACAGCGTATCACTCAAATATTGATAAACTTAGTCAGTAATGCAATCAAGTTCACCCAGGAGGGGCAAGTCGCTGTAACAATCTCGCATGACACAGACAACCTCTTCTTCAAGGTGAAAGACAGCGGTATTGGGATGTCACTTGAAACCCAACAGCGACTATTTAAACAGTTTGAACAGGCCGACAGCTCTATCAGCCACCGCTTTGGTGGGACAGGTTTAGGACTCTTTATCTCTGGAAGTCTAGCTGAGATGATGGGGGGAACGATTAATGTAGAGAGCAAAGAGGGGGTGGGCTCTACTTTTGAGTTGATGCTCCCCTACCGACAAAGTGAGTTGGTGGCCGATGATATTAACCACTCCAGCTGTCCAGTAAATCGTTATCCGCTATCCGGTACGGTCTTGATTGCTGAGGATATTTTAGAACTACAACTGTTAGAGCGACGCATCCTGGAGGGGATGGGGATTACGGTTATAGTCGTCAACAATGGTGAGGAAGCGGTGGATTATGTATCCAAAAATTCCGTAGACTTAATATTGATGGATATGCAGATGCCGATAATGGATGGTATTGAAGCGACAACTGTGTTGCGTCAGAAAGGGTTTACCCTCCCAATTATAGCGCTCTCGGCCAATGTAATGAAACAGCAGCAGGAGCTGTTTATCACCTCAGGCTGCGACCACTTTCTCTCTAAACCGATTGATGATGAGGTTCTCTGGCAAGTACTCTCACATTACCTAGGGGAGCAGCAGAAACCGGCCAAGATCGAGTCTATTGTGTGGCGTGAAACGCACTCTGTGGGGCACCCCGATATGGACCGCCAGCATAGAGAGATTGCTGGTCTGATCAACGAATTGATGGAGAGGGCACAACAGAACCAAGCGCTCTTCTCCAGAGAGCAGATATTGGAAATGCTACCAAGAATCAGTGATGCCTATGCAAATCATCTACAGAACGAAGAGTACCTGCTTGCATCGGTCGGCTATCCTGAACTCAACAGACACAAACAAGAGCATGAACTTTATCTCTCAAAACTGGCCACTCTTTTTGCTACAGAGGTAAATAAGAGCAGTATCTGTGTCATGGTAGAAACACTAGTGGGATGGTGGAGTGAGCATGTGTTACATTCGGATTTAGCCTATAAGGATCTGGTCAAAGCAGCCCCCTCCTATATCCGTAATTTGCAAAAGCCAAAACAGCACGCCAAACGCCATGCGCTGATTGATGATGAGCTGATGGCTCTGTTTGATGAGAGTTCGAAAAAGAATCGTCGGGAGTTAACTGCTTTTGTTGAGCAGCAGGCGTGGGGGAGCGCCAGAGAGGTTGCACATCGGGTGAAAGGCACAGCATTGACATTTGGATTCCCTGAGTTGGCTGAGGTGGCACGGAAAGCCCAAGTGGCAATTGACAATGGGAAGCTCGAGCAGATCCCCACACTGTGCCACATGCTGATTGAGGAGCTACAGAACGTATAGGAAAAATTACGCCGATACATAACCAGCTGGATTATTTACCGGACACAATCCCAATAGATCGTTTCCATAATCAGACAATCCAACCTACAATCAGGTCAGTCCGCACGTTAAGGAGAGACGCCATGCACGACTCACTGAATGATCTTCTGCAGTCCGAGCTGGAGGCTGAAAAAATTGTACAGGAGAGCGAACAGCAGCGAGAGCAGATCAAACAACAGGCATTGAAGGATGGTCATGCCATTCTTCAACAGTTCAATGATCGGCTTCCAGAGCTGCATCAATCCTTTCTCGACAGAGCCAACGAACGGGCTGAACAGAGCATTGCCGAACTCAAGCTGCGTTATGACGAACAGAACCTGCTACTGCGCCAACTTTCAGAAAAGCATCAACAGGAGGCGTTTACCGATGCACTGGCACGGCTACTGGAGGAGGATCGGTAACTCTCCATGCCTCTGCAAGACAACAGCTATATCCTGACACGAGTCAATATCCTCGCCGGCCGACTGATCCCGCTACAAGATTGGGGGCGCGTGATTGAGACCGATCTTGATACGCTACAAAAAAAACATCTCTGTAACAGCGAAAACCCAGCCAGTAGTGAGATTGAAAAACAGCTGATCGACCGAGCGCTGGCCGACTTCCAGCTGCTGTTCCGCCCCTTCTCGGGGCTAGAGCGTGAGATGCTCAACTACGCAATCCACTGGTATGAGCTGTTCAATCTAAAGACCCTGATTCGTGGTAAGTTTTCTGGTAGGCGTGAAACGGAGATTGAGCGAGAGCTGGTGGACCTCGGTCCCTTTGCACTGCTACCACTCCACACCCTGCTGGATACTGATGACCCTTATGAGATGCTACGCCTGCTGGAACAGACCCCCTACTCCACCATCGTTCGACAGGCACGCTCCATCTTTGAGGAGGAGGGGCAAAATCTGTTCGCCCTCGATGCCGCAATTGATCGCCACTTTTTCTCTGGACTGAAGCAGCGGCTGCGTTACCTCTCCGCTGAAGATCAACAACCGTTGATGACGGTGTACGGAACCATGATGGATCGCCTCAACCTGTTGTGGTTGATCCGCTACCGTTTCTCTTACCAGCTCTCACCCGCAAAGTCCTACTACCTGCTGGCCCCCACAGGAAAGAGACTTCACTCCGGGAAGTTGATGCATCTGGCTCGAATGGAGACGCTACAGGAGGTGATCGAGGCACTACCCGCCTCACTCAAACAGCTCCTGAGCCAGGCAGAGAGCTTGACCCAGATCGAAAACCTAATGGAGCACTACACTCTGCAGGCGATTGATAAAATACTTAAGAGCACCCAATCCGGAATTACCCGTGTCTTCTGCTATCTGCTGTTACGAGAGTCTGAGGTGCGTCTGCTACAGGCGATCATCAAAGGAAAGGCGTTAGAGTTTGATGAGGCACTGATCCGCCAAGCCGTGGGGGTCAACCACTGATGCTAGGCAGACCCGTCCCCCTAAAGCACCTCTCACTGGCGATGCTCGACTGTGATGCCCCAATCGCCTCAGACCTACTCGCCTCAATGAGGGTGATCCACCTGATTGAGAATCGGCATCATCAGATTTTGGGGGAGTTTCCCGGAAAGCGCTACCAGAGCCTCTACCAGAAACTAGAGAACCGCTTGAAGAAGGTTCTGCACCATATAGACGAGCCGATCACCACCGACGCCCCCAGCGGTCCAGTCTCACTACAGGCACTGCAACAGGCTGAGCAGGAGATCTATGACCTATGGAAACAGCTCTCTGCCCATGAGGAGCAGATTCGCATCACCCACGAAAAGAGCCAACACCACAAGCAGCTTGCCAATAGCCTCAGCCGCTTCGAGAACCTCAATATTGATCTCAGCTGGCTCTCCTCCGACAGCCCTTTTCTGAAGTTTTTCATCGGCACCATACCCCACAATGAGCTGGAGCAGCTGCAACGTGCTCTCTCACTCGCTAACACCGTAGTGGACCCTTTTCACAAGAGCGCTGCTCACCACTACATCTTCGTCGCCACCGAGAAGAGTCATCAGCAAGATATTGAGGAGATCCTCAAGGCTGCAAGCTTCCATGAGTTAACCATCCCCGACGAGCTGCGCAGCCGCCCACAACAGCTACGAGAAGAGCTTCAACAACAGTTAAGCAGCAATCAGCAATTGACCGACCACTACCAGGATGCGATACAGGATCTGATCACCACACATCAACCGTTGATCAGTAAGGCGCTCACGCTACTACGTGGCGCATCCCCCTTTGCCACCATCGCCTCCTGCCTCAGCGGCCGAGGACAACTGGTCATTTTAGAGGGGTGGGTGGCTGCAAGCCGTATAGAGGAGATTGATCAAAAGCTGCAGTCGCGCCTGCAACACCCCTACCTGCTCACCTTTGGCACCCCCTCTGCTGGGGAGATGAGTACCGTCCCCTCCCTACAACAGCACCCCCGCCTGCTCGACCCATTCAAAAAGCTGGTCAATCAGTTTGGTGTACCGCGCTATGGCGAGGTCGACCCAACCCCACTCTTTGCCCTGAGCTACACCCTGATGTTTGGGATGATGTTTGGCGACGTGGGGCACGGTGCATTTATCATTCTGGCCGGTTTTCTCTTTAGAAAAAAGGTTTCGGGTCTCTTCACCTTTGCCAGTTTTGCCGGAGGTTCATCCATTCTGTTCGGCTTTCTCTACGGCAGTCTGTTTGGCTTTGAACACCTGATCCCCCCGCTGTGGATGTCACCGATGAGCGATCCCACCCAGATGCTGCTGATCGCCCTGATCTGGGGCATTGGCTTCCTCACCATCACTCACCTACTCTCGATTGCCAACCTGCTGGCGATTGATCAACGGGCTGCGGCCCTCTGGAGTGGTCGAGGCGTCAGCGGACTGCTATTTCTGTTTGGAGGGGTCTTCGCTGCATACCGCTATATGGTTGATCAGCAGTTCGCGCTGCTGGAGTTGAGCAGTATATTCCTTCCCCTCGGGCTGATTCTGCACTACCGCTGGGATACGATTGAGGGTGGCTTAAACGAAAAAATTCTGATCACGCTGATTGAGGGGGTCGACAAGATCATCAACAACCTCTCAGCCACCCTCTCCTTCCTGCGTGTTGCCGCCTTCAGCCTCAACCATGTCGCACTGGCCGCCGCCGTCTTTACCCTGGCAGAGATGATGGACCCGCTGGGACACACCATCACCTTGATTCTAGGCAACCTCTTTATCATCGTACTGGAGGGGGGAATCGTCGCCATCCAGTGTCTGCGTCTAGAGTATTACGAGGGCTTTTCACGTTTCTTCAGCGGTAAAGGGGAACGCTTTACTCCACTCAAAATGGAAACGCATTAATTGGTAGAAAGCGATCAGTTTTGAGCTAATCTACCCTATATAGTAATCAGGAGAACCACCATGCAAACCGTCATCACCCTACTCACATTCAGCTCCGCAGTGCTGATCCTATCCGGCCTCTATTTTGGCCTCTACCCGAACCGGATCGGTGCAGACCTCAGCCGCAAGATGAAAAATGGGGTCGCCCTCAACTTGGCACTGTTTGTCTGTGGTATTGGGACGCTGATGCTATTCAGTATGCAGGAGGTGATGGCCGCTGCTGAAGTGGCACAACAGACACGTGAAATCAGCACTGGGCTGGGGCTTGCGCTGATCGGTATCGGGCTACCAACGGGGCTTGCCACCATCGGTGCCGGTATCGCGGTCAGCTCAGTGGGGGCTGCCTCTCTGGCAGTGATTGCTGAGAAACCGGAAATCTTTGGCCGCACCCTGATCTATCTCGGTTTGGCAGAAGGTATCGCCATCTACGGTCTGGTGGTTACCATTCTTATGCTGGGAAAAATATAGATGCGCATTCTCGCAGCAGGTAGTGAAGCACTGATGGACGGCTTCTCACTGCTCGGCATTGAGACCCATGCCGACATCGATGCACAACAGCTGGAGAGCCTGCTCAATGAAATTTTACAGCAGCAGGAGCGCACCCTAATCTACCTGCAACAAGATCTGGCACAGGCGGAGATTCCTCTACTGCAGCAGATCCGCAAGGAAGGCGGCTCTATACTGATCAGCGAACTGCCCCAGCTACACCAACCAGATCAGCGCAACGCCACCATCGACAGTCTAATTACCCGTGTAATGGGAGCCAACGCGCTGGAGCTACAGCATGAGTAAACACGCCCCCCACACACCCATCCAGAACCCTGTTGAGGGACTAAAAACAGCCATGCTCGAACGTGCAAGAAAACTGGCTGAAGAGCACCTTTCACAAGGCAAGCTATCACGCCAGAAGATTCTGCAAGATGCACGAGAGAAGGTTCATCTAATGGAGCAGAAGGAGCTGCTGCTGGCAAAGTCCCTCTCCGAACGCGCCTACCTTCGAAAGATTCAGGCCAGTGAGATCCAGATGCAGGCCGAGCTGGACCGCAACCGGTGGGGGCTGATACAGACGGTAATGGAGAAGGTTCAGCACCATCTTCTTCAGTTACAACAGGATGAGTCGGCGTACCACAAGGTATTCCTAACCCAGTTCAAACAGGCCGCTGCGCTGTTCGAAGAGAGCGCCCTGACCGCCTATATCAACCAACAGGATCACCAGCGCTACGCTGCATCCTGGGAGTCACTCTGTAGTGAGGTCACCAGTAAAACCGTCTCCCTCTCTAGCAACAGCATCTCCTGCTCCGGCGGCATCAAACTCACCTCCAATGCAGGCGACATCATGCTCGACAACACCTTTGAGGGGCTACTCTCTCGGCAACAAGAGCAGCTACAGAAGATCATCTTTGAGCGGCTATTTGCCACAGTCGATGGTACGGGGGGGCTCCTCCATGGGTAAGGTGATCGAGATCAATGGCCCACTGGTCACCATTGAACAGCCCAACATTCGCAACGGTGAACAGGTACGGATCGGCACACTGGGGTTGATCGGTGAGGTGATCAGCCTGCATAAGAACAGTGCGCTGGTACAGGTTTACGAATCTACTGAAGGGCTACAACCCGGTGAAACCGTGGAGGGGCTGCAACATCCGCTCTCGGTAGAGCTAGGGCCGGGTCTGCTGGGAGAGATTTTTGACGGAGTACAGCGCCCCCTACAGAAGATTATGGAGTTGAGTGGCGAACAGATCGCCCGAGGCCTTAGCGTATCTTCACTCGACCGTGAGAAGCTGTGGCACTTTATCCCCACAGAGAAGCTGGTTGTTGGGGAGACTCTCCACGGTGGGGAGCTACTCGGTACCGTACAAGAGACCAAAACCATTCAGCACCGCATTCTGGTCCCACCCAATCAGCAGGGGGAGATCATTGAGCACGCCCCGGAGGGGGACTACACCATTGAGGCAGTGCTGGTACATCTCCGGGATGCAGAGGGCGAGATACAGGAGCTGAAGATGTACCATCAGTGGCCGGTGCGTACCCCCCGCCCCTACCGCGCCCGTACCCAGTCAGAGCAGCCACTCATCACTGGACAGCGCATCCTCGATACCTTCTTCCCTCTACTCAAGGGGGGCAAGGCGGCCGTACCCGGCCCCTTTGGTGCCGGTAAAACCATGGTGCAGCAGCAGATTGCACGCTGGACTAATGCCGACATCGTGCTCTATGTGGGGTGTGGTGAACGCGGTAATGAGCTGGTGGATATCCTCGAGACCTTTCCTCAGTTGACCGATCCACACAGTGGGCGCTCACTGATGGAGCGCACCTTTCTGGTCGCCAACACCTCCAACATGCCGGTAGTAGCACGTGAGGCCAGCATCTATGTGGGGGTAACGATGGCCGAATACTATCGTGACCAGGGCTATGATGTGGTGATGGTGGCCGACTCCACCAGCCGTTGGGCCGAGGCGCTACGTGAGGTGGCGGGACGCTTGGGGCAGATGCCGGTAGAAGAGGGCTACCCCGCCTATCTTGCATCACGGCTGGCCGCATTCTACGAACGCGCCGGATCGATCCACACCCTCTCTGGAGATAGCGGATCGGTCACCCTGATTGGTGCCGTCTCTCCACCCGGTGGTGACTTCTCTGAACCCGTCACCAGCCACACCAAGGAGATTATCCGCACCTTCTGGGCGCTCTCCAAACCGCTGGCCGATGCCCGTCACTACCCCGCGGTCTCTTGGATTGAGAGCTTTTCCGATTATGAGGCGCAGGCAAAGCTGTGGTGGGCTGAAGAGGTCGATCCTGCATGGAGCGAGCGCCGCAAGCAGGCACTGTCACTACTCACCCAGTCTGATGAGTTGGAACGTATTGTTAATCTGGTCGGTCCAGAAGCGTTATCCTCCAAACAGCGCTGGGTACTGGAGAGCGCTAACCTGATCAAAGAGGGGCTACTACAGCAGAGCGCACTGGATGAGGTGGATAGTTACTGCGCCCCACAGAAGCAGTTTGCACTGCTCGATTTGATGATCCACTTCTATCAGCAGGGAGAGAGGTTGATTGATCTCGGAGCACCCGTAGAGCAGCTCACCCAGTTGCCTGAAAATGGGAAGATCCGACGGTTGAAATCAACCATTGGCAATGAGCAGCTAGATCAACTACAGGCGTTCTCTCAACAGCTCTGGAAAAAACTGGAGCAGATCCAAGCAGAGTACGCCAGCACTGGGGAACCTCAACCATGAAACAGCTAGAGTATCGACACGTCACCGCTGCCCGTGGCTCTCTACTCTTTCTCAAGGGGGGTACCGATGCCGCACTGGGGGAACGGGTCTCCATTCGGGACAAGGACGGTACCCTGCGCAATGGTCAGGTGATCCGCAGCTCTGAGCAGATGGTGCTGGTGCAGGTGTTTGAGTCGACCGACCACCTCGACATTGAGAATACTTGGGTCCGTTATCTGGGAGAACCCTTTGAGCTGGCCCTCTCCCCCGATATGCTGGGGCGGGTATTTAACGGCATCGGGCAGCCTCGTGACAATCGCCCACCGATCATCTCCAACATTGTGCGTAATGTGAATGGTGCTCCGGTCAACCCTGCGGCACGCGCCTATCCACGGGAGTTTATCCAGACAGGGATCTCCACCATCGATGGCCTTAACTCGTTGGTGCGTGGACAGAAGCTTCCGGTCTTTTCCGCTTCAGGGCTGCCACACAACCGTCTCGCGGCACAGATTGTACGGCAGGCGAAACTGCCTGATGATGCCTCCAACTTTGTTATCGTCTTTGCCGCGATGGGGGTCTCCTACTCCGACACCCAGTTTTTTCAGAGTGAGTTTGAGTCGAGCGGGGTACTGCGTAATGTGGTGATGTTTACCAACCTCGCCAACGACCCCACTATGGAGCGGCTGATCCTGCCACGCACTGCACTGACGGCTGCCGAATACCTCGCCTACGAGCTGGACCATCACGTATTGGTGGTGATCACCGATATGACCAACTACGCCGAGGCGCTACGCGAGGTCGCCACCGAGAAGGGGGATGTCCCTTCACGCAAAGGCTACCCCGGTTACCTCTACTCCGATCTGGCAGAGATCTACGAACGTGCTGGACGGGTGCAAAACCGACACGGCTCCATCACCCTGATCCCAATCCTCTCGATGCCCAGCGATGACATCACCCACCCGATCCCTGATCTCACCGGTTATATTACCGAGGGGCAGATCGTACTCAGCCGCGAACTACACAGTAAATCAATCTACCCGCCAGTCAATGTCCCCCCCTCTCTCTCCCGCCTGATGAAGGATGGTATCGGCCGAGACTTTACCCGCAGTGACCACCCCCACCTCTCCAGCCAGCTCTACGCCTCCTATACCCGCGCACTGGAGGCCCGTAATCTGGCCTCAATTATCGGTGCCGAGGAGCTTTCACAACGGGACCAGCGCTTCCTTAAGTTTGCCGATGCCTTCGAGAGTCGCTTTATACAACAGGGTGAGGATGAGGAGCGCAGTATCATTGAGACCCTAGATTTGGCTTGGGAGCTGCTCTCTCTGCTCCCCCCTGAGGAGCTGAGCCGGGTCACTGAGGAGGAGATTCAAAAATATCACAGCTGGGAGGGGGGGCTCTAGAGCGACCATCATGGAAGATCGACTCAACATCCCCCCCACCAAATCCGCTCTGCTGGAGCTAACCCGCAAGGTCAACTTCCTCCATGAGGGGTATCGGCTGCTGGAGCGCAAGCGAGAGCTGCTGACTCGACTGGTCTACGAAAATCTGCAAACCTATCGAACCTTAAAACGTGAATCAATGGGTACCCTTAAGCAGGCCTACCACTGCCTGAGTATCACCCAGATGCGTATGGGTAGCGCCCGCATCCGTCAACTGGCCTTGGGGATGCCGCTGGGATTAGAGGCCTCTATTCTGCCGCGCCGTAATATGGGGGTACAGTATCCCGCGATCACCATCCAACAGTTACCGCTACAACCAGTCGGTTTTCTCGGTACCGATGCGAGCCTCGACGAGACCCGCCTCAGCTTCGCTGAGATGGCGGAGAAGATGGCCCAACTGGCTGAGGTAGAGACCGCACTACTGCGCCTGCTGGAGGAGCAACGCAAGACCCAGAAGCGGGTCAATGCACTGAAATACAACGTCATCCCCCGCTTTGAGCGCACCATCCAGTTTGTCAAAAATGGGCTGGAAGAGGAGGAGCGTAATACCCTATTTCAGATCAAGGTACTGCTAGAGCAAAAGAGCTGACACCCCAATCACAACAGATTCTGCAACAGGAAAACCTTCTTTGGCTACAGGTAACGCCCTCAAGAGCGAGACCACATCATCTTAAAGAACAAAGACCTACAGGAATAAATACGTATTTTTACGTATTGCCATTTCACACCATTCCACTATGATTAGCAGTGAACGGGGCGGTTCGAATTGAACACCTGCACTTGTTAGTCAGACCGCCCTAGTTCACTAATTAATAACAGAAATTAATAACGAATTCAGAGTACCCTGAAAAAACCTATTGACGTTTTTTATCGGCAGACGCGGTAAAAGAGAGAACAAGCACCGCACCATCGATTAGCGGTGTAATTTCCAACGCTCCATCAGGCAGAGTATCTGCTCGCATCTGCATATTTGCGATTCCATGACCCATTTTTTCTGCAGTAAACCCACGGCCTCCCTGATTCGTAATCGCTATCTCAACACATTGGTGATGGTACTCTCCGGTCAAAATAATCCTCTCTGGCTTGCCATGCTTAACAGCATTAGTTATCGCCTCTTGTAGTATACGCAGAATATTCAGTATTTGATCCGGGGTCAGCGGCTTGACCCTGTGAAGATCCGCGATAGACCACTCTATATCAATACCCATTTTTCCAATAGGATCAATAAAACGCTCACGAAATACTGCAAGCGCAAAATCAAGATCACTGGAGTGTGCAGAAAATGCCTCTATCACCATACGTAACTCATCGAGCGCATGCTTTGCTGTTGTCTTGATTGTCTGGTGAGAGACATCGGCAATCTCTGACAGGGCGACAATAGTAGAGAGGTGGCTGGCAACCCCATCATGCAGTTCACTGGTGATACGGTTACGTTCGCTCTCTATTGCGATCCGTTTTTCCAGTTGCTGTTGCTCTTTGAAGAGATCTTTCAGCTCTTGTTCACGCTCTGCTAGACGCGCTTCCAGCTCGTGTTTGGAGTTATCTAATGCATTGGCGGTGACCGTCTGTCGACGCATCAGGAATATTGCAACCCCAGTAATCAAGATGGGGGTAGTCATGTACGTGAGATTAAAATCGGTCTCCAGCAGACCGTAACGAGCCAATATGTCATGCGCAATGCTAAAGCTCATTATCAGGCTTCCAGAAAATAGCACAGCCGTTTCAACCGTAGGATGACGCCACGTATAAATAGTGATGATAATCGGGGCCACAATAAAGTTGATAAGCAGTATGGGGGCCACAACCGATAGAGAGATAGATCTGACAGAGTAATCAGAGATCCCCAGCAGCAAGTAACAGCCAAGAGTGACCAAAACCGCAGCAACTAACAGCGCATTGGGCGCCCTCCTTCCAGTAAGCTCAATACTGAATCCAAGAAAGGCCATTCCCCCTATCGGTGCCAACAAAAAGAGATAGGGTACCAGCAAGATGATATCGGGCTCCAGCTCCGCAAACAGACCTATCCGAAACAGCAGCGTAACCCCGATACTAATTGCAAGCCATCCATACACCCTGTCTTTGGGGCGGAGTGAGATCACGACCAGAGTAGCAAGCAACAAGAATAGTGACATTCCGTAGTTGATCCATTTAAAACTACCCTCAATGAAGCCCCTGAAACGGTAGAACACTTCCAAGTCATCCCAACTGGCAATATGAATGGATGAGAGGCTACCTGCACGAAGCGGCCCTGTGGCCACGGTAAGCTGAAGGTGGTTATCTCCAAGAACCATGAGTTCACTAGGTATCGGGATTAATGCGGTATTGAAGTTGAGTGGCCCAAGCCATCTCTGCTTCAGTGCTATTCCCTCAACTTTTGTACCATTAAGCTGGACCTGCAGAGCTTGTTCATAGCGGGGGATATAGAGAAACTGTGTCTCCACAGAAAGCCTCTCAATGAAGAATTGAACTTGATACCTCTGTTGCTCAACTACGCCCTCACCCCCCGCCCAGAAAAATGGCAATTCGACCTGCTCACCGGTACTACTGTGCAATGCACTCTGCAGGTGAATTCCATCAAAGGTATTCTGCTCAAAACGTTCGTAAACCATTTTAGCTAGAGAGAGAATGAGGACAACAACCATCAAGCTGATGATCTGCCCTCTTCGACCCGCAACGTGGTCGCTCACGCCTCAATGAACCCCTGCTGTTTTGCTTCGTATGCCGCTTGAGCACGGTTATTCACCTGCAGCTTACGGTATATATTACGGATATGAACAGGAACCGTGCTTGCAGAGATCTCATACAACTTGGCAACCTCTTTATAGGTATAACCACGCGCAATTGCACTCAACACCTCTTGTTCTCTTGGCGTGAGGGGGTTCTCTATCTTCGCAGGTGTCTCCTCTTCCTGTACGGCATCAATCATCATCCGGGCGATGCTTGCTGTCATCGGTGAGGTTCCTGCAAGCACCCCCTCACAGGCCTGAATAATCTCTAGGCTATCATCATCTTTCAATAGGTAGCCAACAGCTCCGGCCCGTATGGCCCTGAACACCAGAGAACGATAACTCAGTGCAGAGATCACAATGGCCTGTGCATCAGGCTGCTGTTCACTAAGCAGGCTGATTGCATCAACACCACTACCATCCGGCAGATTCAGGTCGGCAACCAGTAGATCAACAGGGTGGTTCTGAATAGTCTCAACGGCGTCGGCTAGCGTTTCACAGCTGATGATTTGACCGGCTTTTTGCCACCCTTCAAAGATCTGCTGAAATCGCTGTGCAATGATGGGGTTATCTTCAAGCAAGAGAATAGAGAGCTTACTCATAATCTTTGTAAACTCGAAGGTTTTTGGTTTTGCATCCGTCGTAATAATCCTTGATTTGGAAAAAATAGCTACTCAACCCTATTGAAACAGATAAGGCCACATTTCAGTTACCACTTCCAATAATTGAAATGGCGCTGGTCATCTCAATCCAGACCTGATTATCCATATATTTTAGAACAGATGAAAATACCATATTTATGGTATTTCTCCAGAACCACCATATTGATATTATTTTTCAAATACTTAATAAGAACCACCAAAAACACATCACCTTACCTATGCGCAAGAACCACTCTGTCACCCAGAAAGCAATCCACATTCCAGACAACTACATCCTCAGCTCTACTACGGATCTAAACGGAAAAATCACCAGCGTAACAGACGACTTCATCAAGGTGAGCGGCTACAGCCGCGAAGAGATGGTGGGGCAACCCCACAACATCATTCGTCACCCAGATGTGCCCTCTAGCATTTTTGAAGACCTGTGGAGCACCCTGCAAACAGGGCAAACCTGGGGAGCCATTGTAAAAAACCGCGCCAAAAGTGGTGACCACTACTGGGTAGAGGCGAATACCAGTCCGATCATTCACCAAGGCAAAACCATCGGCTACATCTCTGTGCGCAATCCCGCCTCAACAGAACAGATCGCCGCTGCTGAACAACTCTATCAAGATGTTGCAGCGGGCAAGCTGATCCTTGAGGGAGGTATACCCAAAACACCACTACAAAAAAGGCTGGACCGTCTCAACCCATTGCGGAAGAGCTCCCTCAAAACAATTGGTATCCTCTTGGTTACAACGCTACTCATCTCTGGCAGCATATCCATTTTCACTGCCTGGGAGATGAACAAGAATGTCTCCGAGGTGCAGAGCAGCTGGAACCACTTCCAGGACATCAACTCTGAACGCTCACGCACACTCAACACCCTGTTGGCCAATATTGGCTATGGCGGGATGATCCACCAGTTTAAAAATTACCTCATTCGTAAAAGCCTGCCCAGAGTCGCAAAAATTGATCGCAAGGCAACCGCCGCTCTCTTCGCTCTCGACCATTATAGACAGCTGGATCTCTCCACAGAGGAGCAAGAGGCGGTGGTTTCGATTCGTAGCATCATCTCGGCCTATAAGGGGGCCGCACAGACTGCACAAAGAATGGTCAATGCTGGAAGCAGCGCTGAAGAGATTGACCAGGTTATACAGATCGACGACAAACCTGCACTCAATGGTATTGCAACACTCAAACAGGTAATTCAGTCCCGACAACGCATCTCCATGCAAGAGAAGCCGGGGGTACTCAGCGCCCTGCGCGAGTCTCTGGGTTATGGCGGAATGATCCACCACTTCAAAAATTATATACTGCGTCAGGACACCTCTCACATCACCAAAATGAAACAGAGTATTGGAAATGCCCGAACTCTTCTCCAAGCATATCGTGCATTCAATCTCAGTAATCGAGAGCACTCTTCACTGGATGAGATTGAAACCATGATCAACCATTACAGCGAAGCGTTTGAGCTGGCCATCCAGCTTGCACAGCAACAGCTATCCCCAGAGCAGATTGACCAAAAGATCAAGGTGAATGATCGCCCAGCCATCAAAGGGCTGAGTGTACTGACCACGGAGATTGAGCATCAGCTGGCCGAAGAGTCGAAGATCGTTAACCAGAAGATGGAGACCTCCCTGTTCTGGAGTAGCCTCTCAATAAAGCTTAACACCGCTCTCTATCTATTGATGGTACTCCTCTTCATCTGGGCCTTGAGCTTCAAAATTATCCGTCCTGTCCGCGTATTACAACAGATCATGCGTAGCATTCGCGAAGATGGCCGGTTCAACCTGAGAGCCCGCATGGAAAATACAGGGGATGAGATCTCTCTGATGGCCAATGACTTTGACCAGCTACTGGGCAACATTCAGCGCTCCGTCACCTCAGTCAATGATGTGATGGCCTCGATGAGTCAGGGTAGGTTTGATGCACGTATCACAGACAGCCTCTTTGGTGATCTAAGCATTCTCAAGCAGGGGGTCAACAACTCTGCAGAAAATGTGGAGACTATGGTGATGGAGCTGAGCCGGATTATGAAGGCGATGCATAACGGAGACTTCTCTGTGGAGATCCGCACCGATTTTGAAGGGGAGTTCCTGCAGATGGCAGAGACCACCAAGGAGACCATGAATACCCTCAACACCATTATTGCTGGTATCACCCAAGTGATGGGAAATATCGAGCAGGGCAGGTTCCAGCACCGGGTGGAGGTAGAAGCATTTGGTGACCTTGATCAACTGAAGAATCAGATCAATAGCTCTACAACTGCACTGGAAGCAGCGATGAAAGATATTACCCGCGTTGTCTCAGCACAGGCTGAGGGGGATATGACTAAAACCATTACCGCAGATTATCATGGTGAATTACGCATTCTCAAGGAGGCCGTCAACACCACCGCAAGCAAACTGCACACTGTAGTCTCGGATGTGATCGACTCTTCTCACAGCGTCTCCAATACCGCCTCTCAAGTGGCTCAGGGTAGCGGAGCACTGAGCCAGCGCACTCAGGAGCAAGCTGCAACACTGGAAGAGACTGCAGGCAGCATGGAGGAGATGACCTCAACCGTGCAGCAGAATACCGATGCTGCACAGCTCGCTAATCAACTGGCGACAGAGGTTCGCAACGAGGCAGAGAACAGTAGCACCGTTGTCCATAAAGCGATTGAGGCGATGGAGAAAATTACCGACTCTAGCCAGAAGATTGCAGAGATCATCACCTTGATTGATGGTATCGCCTTCCAGACTAATCTACTGGCACTCAATGCTGCCGTAGAGGCGGCACGCGCTGGCGAACATGGCCGTGGCTTCGCAGTGGTTGCCAATGAGGTACGCAGCTTGGCACAAAAATCTGCCGAAGCATCAAAGGAGGTCAAAGAGCTGATTGAGGGTAGCGTATCCCGTGTAAAAGAGGGAGGCCGACATGTCAGCGCAACCGGAACGGCTCTGGAGAAGATGAACCAATCGATCAAAAAGGTGAGTGACCTAATCTCCGAAATTGCCGTTGCCTCGACAGAGCAGCAGACGGGCATCAATCAGGTCAGCAGCTCCATTGCGGGTATGGACAGGGTGACCCAGGAGAATGCCGCAGCGGTAGAAGAGACCAATGCTGCAGCAGATCAGATGGCCAACCTAGCGCGCCATATGCGCCAGTTAATGGCCTTCTTCAACACCTCTGAGCGCCTCTATTAAGGGTTGCCTATGATCTATCCTCAACAGGTATATGATCGTATAGGTAACAAGACAACCGCAAATAACCTATTGAATTGAATTTAATTAATCAAACAGTGTAACACCAGTGCAATCAAGAGTTACTTAGAAAACAGTTTCAGGTAAGCCGCATACCCTGCCTGCTCCATCTCCGCCTTGGGTATAAAACGCAACGATGCAGAGTTAATGCAGTAACGCAGGCCGGTGGGTTCTGGCCCATCAGGAAAGAGATGCCCCAAGTGCGACTCAGCCTGCCGACTCCGTACCTCTGTGCGCACGGAGAAGAGCTTGCGATCTGTTTTCTCCGTCACTACCCCCGCCTCAACCGGACGTATAAAACTGGGCCATCCGGTACCCGAGTCATACTTATCGGTTGAACTAAAGAGCGGCTCCGCAGAGACAACATCCACATAAATGCCAGCCTCCTTGTTATCCCAGAAGGGGTTATCAAAAGCACGCTCTGTCCCCTCTTCCTGTGTCACCTCATACTGTAATGCTGTAAGACGCTGCTTCAGCTCCTGATCTGAGGGTTTACTATAGAGGGACTCTTCTGGCTGCTCGGCACCCCAAACCTTCTGGATATATTGATCTCGACCAGAGCCAGAGCGGTAGCGCTTATAGTGCAGTGGATTGCTCTTGTAGTAGTCTTGATGATACGCCTCTGCAGAGTAGAAAGGTTTAGCTGGGGCAATCCCAGTCACCACCGAGCTACTATAACGACCCGACTGGTCGAGTGCCTGCTTCGAGGCCTCAGCCACCTCCCTCTGCTTCTCACTCAGATAGAAGATTGCAGAACGATATTGAGTGCCCCGATCGACAAAAGAGCCTCCATCATCGGTGGGGTCGATCTGTCTCCAGAAGGTGTCAACCAAGGTTTGGTACGCTATTTTATTTGGGTTAAAGGTGACCTCAATCGCCTCTAGATGCCCCGTTCCTCCACTAATCACCTGCTGATAAGTGGGGTTTTCGACACTCCCTCCGGTATACCCTGAGACCACATCCACCACCCCTGCTAGCTTCTCAAAGGGGGGTTCCATACACCAAAAACAGCCACCAGCAAAGACCGCTTTCTCCACAGCAGTAGCGTTACTATTGTGATCCATCACCCACTCCTCTTTAGCTTCAAACCAACGTGCGTCTACCATGCCCAGCATAAATGCGGAGGCAAAAACAAAAATCATGATAATTGTCAGATTTTTACCCATATCCCCATCATACACCGCAAATTAACGATGGCAAATAAAAATCTGGGGGTAGCTCACATAGAAGTTGGAATCACTATTCTGATGGTCGTACCACAATTATGCCCCTCACTCTCCACATGGATTGTGCCTCCCAGTGAGTTGATGAAATTGCCTACCGTATGCAGCCCATAGCCTCCACTATATTTTTTGGAGGAGCTCCCCATCTGAAAAATTTCGCTCTGCCGCTCGGCTTCAATACCACAACCATTATCCATCACAAGCAGCTCCAGCTCTCCCGCTCTGGTAGAGACAAGCACCTTGACTTGACCTTGCATCGTCGACTCTTGAAATCTACGCTCCTCAACCGCCTCTAATGCATTATTTAATAGGTTCACAAGCGCTTGAATGGCTAAGTTTCTATGAATACGCAACTCCACCGAAGAGGCACAATCAATGGTCAACGCTACCTCTGCCTTCTGATAACGGCCCTGAACCAGCACCCCAGCATCCTCTAGCATAGGCAGTAACGCAGTACGTGTAGCGACCTTCTCAATACTGGAAGCATTGCGGTATTTTTGAATAACCTCCCCCATACGATTAAACCCGTTCTCCATGAAGTCAAACTCGCCAACTAAGCCAGAAGGCCCGATAAGTTCATCCATAGTGCCTGTAACGATCTCCAAGGCTCGCTGCAGCTCATCTTCTCCAAGCCCGACCCCCTTTTGTCTGTGCTGCAGAGCCTTCAATCCTCTCAATATCTGCTCTAGCATCTCCAAGCTGTTACGCCCTTTATAGACTGAGTCATTCATCCCTACCAGCATATTTCCAATATTGTGCAGCACCACTCCACTCATTTCAGCTACCCCCGATTGAAAGGCGAGGTACTGGTTCTGCTCCTCAGCACGCACCCGCTCTCTGAGGTCAAATATAAGCACCAAACGCAATGGTTGCTGATCATGCTGCTGCTCCAGTGAGAGCTGAGTCTCTGTGACATGCACTGGGATATGTTCACCCGTAGCCGTTAACAACCGTTGTGCAGCACGCTCCCCCTCCTCTTGCTCAAGCAGCTGCTGCAACATGCTGCCTACAGGGTCCTCTCCCAATAACTGCCGAATCTTTGTGTTTCCCCGGAGAATCTCTCCATCTGGGTTGGCGACCACCATCCCCTCTTCCATAGATTCGATGATCGATTCAATAAACTGTTTCTCTTGCTTTAGATCCTGGGTACGTCTCTCAACGGTACTTTCCAGCTCTTGCTCATGAGTACGCAGCTCATAGACCAAGCGCTGTATCGCCAGACTCAGTAGGTTTACCTCCCGAACCTGTAAACCGCCACTCTCTATTTCAAACTCAACCTGTTGTTCGCGATTACGCTCCGCTGCTACCGTCAACTGTTCAATCGGCTCAGCCAGTTGACGTGCCTGACGCTGTGCCAGCCAGACCAGTAGACTCAGTGATAGCAGCACCGCAAGCAGTACCCGCTGCCGCAGCTGTTGAATGGGTTGAAGCACTTCAGACTCTGCCTGCCTGACCACCATCCCCCAGTTCAACTCGGGAATCCAGTCCCAAGCGGCATAAATGCGCCTACATCTAGAGTCGATAACCCAACCAGAGCCTGGCACTTTTTGAATCGCCCGCCACATTGGGAACTGCTGTTTTCGGCTGTTCATTAATGCGCTACAGGCTTCAGATTGCCCACTATCCTCGTTTCGAAACAGGCTAATCAGACGCGCACCATACGCCTCTCCCCGTCGTTCACGCTGCCCAATAACAACCTCTCCTGTCTCCCCCAATCCACTGTAATCACTTAACATCTCATGTAGCCAGTCGATAGAGAAGGGGCGCACCAATATACCCACTGGCCCCTCCCCTGGTGCCGAATAGGGGGCATACAACGGAGCCCCCATCAACATCACAGAGCGCCCCAGAAATGCTACATCGCCATAATCTGAGATCGCCACCTCCTCCCCCGCAGAGACTCGGTCAATCAACTGAGAGAAAATACTGGCCCCAAAAAAACCGTTTTCAGTAAGGTCCTCCCCCAAGTCATGCTGTTCTGGCTGCAGTGAAAAGGCCAGCTCCCCCTGCGGGGTCAACAGAAACAGGTCACTCACCCCCCCTACATGAGTCAACACCCGATACTCACTACGAAAGCGATCCCGTAACCAGCGGTAGGCGTTGGAGTCTCCCCCCTTCTCTTGGTAGGTCGCTATCAACTGCCCTGCGCTGGTTACCAGCTCAGGATTCTCTGCTGCACTCTTCATCCAGTGGCGCTGCTGTTTCACAAGAGCGACAATACGCTCTTTTCGGAAGGCGGCATTGGTCAACAGGTTCTGTTTCACCGAAGAGATCAGGGCTTTTTCCGAGAAGACATAGGTTGCACCACCGATAGAGAGCACGGCCAATAGCAGCGATAGCAATCCACCTTTGAGATGGAAGTAGAACAGTGGCTTCAGGCTTTTCTGTAATTTTGTCATCAATCATCCCCCTAGCGGACCACTCTGGCTCCATCCAACAGGGATTGAGGCAGGCTGACGCCCACTCGAGAGAGGAGCCGAGGATTGATAAAGCGGATCATCTGGCGATTGCGTGTAATGGGGATTCCAGAGATTGGGCTGCCCTGAAGAATTTTGATCGCTGCCGCTGCCGCCCACTCCCCCTGCTCCTGTGGCACCTTGGCTACGGTCATCGCTACCAGTGACCGCATCCAGTCATGGTTGGTAACGGAGAAGGTTTTCCCCTCCTGCTCAACAAACTGCTGAGCGGCCTGCTGATCCCAATCTTCAATTCCTGCATGGTTAATCAGCAGTATCAGATCATCCCTCTGTGCATGCTGGTAGGCCGATTTCCACGCATCAAAGTCATCCACAAAATGGGGCTCTAGCGTTATACCGCGTTGATCAAAGGCCCTCTTGAAATAGGCGAAAATCTTACGCGCACTGAGACGATCAGCATCAATAAAGTGTGCTTTGATCTGGTTGAAGGAGCGCTCTTGCAATAGGGGGCGCATGGCCTCTGCAGTCTGCTCAAGCAGTGCATCTATCGGGGCCACTTCAACCATCCCTGTCACATTACGATAGGGGTAACCATAGGACTCTGCAGTCCAGTTCACCCCACAAAAGACAACGGGAGTATCACTCCCTTTGAAGTAAGGGGCGACCACATATTTTGAGGCATTATCATCAACTGCAATCATGACATCGGGCTGCCATGCCATCACCACCCCCATCACCTCATCGACCTTACTGCGTATGGTCTTTGGGTCGGGATTACGTTTGCTATCAAGATAGAAGCGGCGAATTGTGCACTGGTCAGCCAGTGTGCGGGTTGCCCCTTCATCCACACCATCATTCCAAGCGTACCCTACATGGTAGGAGTAGAGCAGTAGGCAGCGTGGTTTTTCCGCGCTCTCCTGCGCGTGGAGTGGCTGTAGGAGTAGAAGTAACAACAGAGAGATTATTTTCATATTGTGGCACTCCTTAATTCAGCTAAATAATGTCCCCATTATCTCACTCTTCCGCTCTCAAGATCTACTCTGATGGAGATTTTGTAGATCGGCTAAAATAGCACCATGCAAGAGAACCCATCCAACAGCGTCCACTTTGTAGAGATCGATGATGATCAGCAAGGGCAGCGCATCGACAACTTCCTCATCACCTATCTCAAGGGGGTGCCCAAAAGCCGTGTCTACCGCATCCTGCGCAAGGGCGAGGTGCGGGTCAACAAGAAACGGATCAAACCCACCTACCGAATACAGGCGGGCGATCAGGTACGTATCCCTCCTGTGCGAGTGGCCGATGAGAAGACACCCCCTCCAGCAAAGTCGGTGGCATGGATTGAAGATGCAATCCTCTATGAGGATGCATGGCTGCTTGCCATCAACAAGCCCTCAGGCATGGCAGTCCATGGTGGTAGCGGAATTCGCTACGGGGTGATTGAGGCGCTACGTGCGCTACGCGAGGAGGCAAGTCGCTATGAGCTGGTTCACCGCATTGACCGGGCCACCTCTGGGGTGCTACTGGTTGCAAAGAAGCGCAGTGCACTACGCTTTCTGCACGATGCCATTCGTGAACATCGTATTGAGAAGCGCTATCTGGCTTTAGTAAAGGGTAAGATGCGCAAGAGCAAAACCGTACTGGCCCCACTGAAGA
>JABGQL010000165.1:27338-40936 GCA_018648825.1 Gammaproteobacteria bacterium | reverse complement strand
GCTTTAGTAAAGGGTAAGATGCGCAAGAGCAAAACCGTACTGGCCCCACTGAAGAAGAATGTGTTGCGCTCTGGTGAGCGTATGGTCCGAGTCGATCCTGAGGGAAAAGAGGCAGAGAGCCATTTTCATCCACAAATCGCCTGCGAAAGCGCAACCCTGGCAGAGGTGGAAATCATTACCGGACGCACCCACCAGATTCGTGTGCATGGCAACCATATCGACCACCCTCTGGCGGGGGATGAGCGTTACGGCGACCCAGACTTCAATCAGCAAATGGGGAAGCTGGGGCTCAAGCGTCTCTTTCTGCATGCTCAACAGCTGAACTTTCCCCACCCCAATGATGGCACTACGGTACGGCTGGAGGCACCACTGCCCGATGCGCTGACACGGGTATTGACGCAGTTACAGGAGCAGGAATCGTGTCGTCATTTCTAACCCAACCCGCCAGACTGATCATTTTTGACTGGGATGGCACCTTGATGGATTCCGAGCAGTCGATCGTAAACTGTATGCAGCGTGCCATCCGCGATATGGCATTAGAGCCGCGCAGTGATAGCGAGGTGAGCAATGTCATCGGTCTCGGGCTGGTTGAGGCGGTTACCATGCTCTATCCCGGCAGTGATACGGCCTTTGCAAAGCAACTGGCAGACCACTACCGCAACCACTGGTTCCATATCTCACAGGGGCAAGAGAGCCTCTTTCCCGGTGTGTTGGAGCTGCTGAATAGCTTACAGGGGGATGGTATCAAAATCGCTGTCGCCACTGGCAAGAGTCGTCGTGGCTTAGATCTGGTACTGAAAGATACTCTGCTGGAATCCACCTTTGATGCCACCCGCTGCGCTGATGAGACACAGTCCAAACCACACCCACAGATGGTTCATGAGATTCTACAGGAGCTATCGATCCCTGCTGAGGCCGCTGTGATCGTAGGGGATACCGAATATGATCTAGAGATGGCAACCCGTGCGGAGGTCGCCTCCATTGGGGTCTGTTACGGGGTACATGCTGCTGAGCGACTACACCAACACAACCCGCTCGCCTGCATTGAGCAGATCAGCACGATCAGGGAAATTTTGCCCCTTCCTGCTCCAGCATCCTAACCAGACGGATCAGTGGCAGCCCCATCAAGGCGCTGGGATCACTCCCCTCCAGACGCTCAAACAGGGTAATCCCCAGCCCCTCAGACTTGAAGCTACCGGCACAGTTGTAGGGCTCTTCAGCTTGGAGGTAACGCGCAATTCGCACCTCACTCAACGCACGAAAGTGGACCGCAAACGGTACCACCTCAGACTGTTGAACCCCTGTTTGACTATTCATCAACGTCAGCCCCGTATAGAACTGTACCACCTTCCCTGATGCCATCGAGAGCTGCTCAACCGCCTTCTCAAAGCTGCCGGGCTTGCCCAGTATTTTCCCGTCGTTGACAGCCACCTGATCTGAGCCAATCACCAGATGGGCCGGAAAGCTCTTCGCCACCTCCTGCGCTTTTTCAATCGCCAGACGCTTTACCAATTGCTGCGGGGACTCCCCCTCTAGCTCATGCTCATCAATGTCTGGAGAGGCGCACTCAAAAGGGAGTTGCAGGCGTGAGAGGAGCTCTTTTCTGAAAGGTGAGCTGGAACCAAGAACAAGTGGTAATGGGAGGTGCATTTTCGATTACTATAGGTTAAATTTTAACCCAATTATATCATTTGTTATGTCCGAAAACTTTCCCGACCAGATCTCCCCTATCAACTTTGCCCGCAACGGTAAATCGATCCAACAGACACTCGCAATTCGTGAATTTGAACGCGCCTGCTCTATGCTCGCCAATGAGAGCGGTAACCTCACGGTTAAACTTCTATTCACTCTGGATGAGTCCAACCTCCCTATCCTCTGTGGCAGCGTAGAGGCAACCCTACAGCTCAACTGCCAACGCTGCATGGAGCCGATGGATATCACCATCGAGAGCCCGTTCAATATGGCATTGATCGTAAAGGAGGCCGAAGAGGAGACGCTACCCGAAGAGTATGAAGCACTACTGGTAGATGAGAAGACCTTCTCCCTACGAGACTTTATCGAGGATGAGTTAATTCTTGCAATTCCGGTCATTGCTAACCATGCGGCTGACCAGTGCGGTGCTACACAGTTTCTGCAGGACGCTACAGAACTACCGAGCAAAGAGCGCGAGAACCCGTTTCAGGTGCTGGAGCAGTTGAAAAAATAGCGGGCAAAAATAGCCGACAAAAGTAGCAGACATAAAAAAGCCCGGGATATTGCATCCCGGGCAAGCTCCAATCGCTTTATGCGAAGGAGAGACAGTCGTCATAGCACAAAGAACCCCACTTCTACTACACCCTTTGGCTATGATGACTACGGCAGCAGTTCACACTGTTTATTGATTATCGACAGAAAGCAAATAATCATTAGCACTATTACACAATACTACAAAATTAACCGTTGGCCAGCAAAAATTGCACGTCATATGGCTCCATTTTACGCTGAGCCTATAATTTTTATTACAGTTGCAACCAAAAGGAAATAGATTGATCTAGAGGTGGCAACTCTGGCACCATCAAGCTCAATATTTTATTGATAATAGCTAAAAAAATGCCATACAAAAACAGTTGGGAACAGCACGGTGTTTACCGAAAATATAGCGGCCAAGTGACAGGCAGTGATATTCTCCAAGCCATTGAGGAGATCGCGGCTGACCCGCGTTATGATGATATCCAGTACGTCATTAATGATTTCTTAGAGATCGCTGGGTCACAAGTAACCGATCAAGAGGTTGAACTGATCGCCGCGATGGATTATGCGGCCTCTCTCTCCAACCCCAACATAAGGCTCGCTATTGTTACAACCGACCCGCTAATGCAGCAACTGCTTCTGCAGTACAGCGCAGTATCCCCCCCCTCTTTCCCTACGGAGATCTTCTCAGACCTTGATGCCTCTCGACTATGGGTGGGAGAGCCGTTTATACGTAAATCCAAGCTCTCGGGGAGGTTAAATCCCGCCATCTCCTGTAAAATTGCCTAAAGATAGGGGGGGTAAACAGGAGTTAATCGTTTTTGAAGGCGGTCCAGATGGGGCTCTCTCTGAAAGGGTCATCTTCATCAAACTCATCAATTCGAATCAGACTCAGCACCTCTTCATCTTCAAGCTCCACCAAAATCCGGGAGAGCTCCCGCTTGGAGACCCCCTTTTTGCAGACGCCATTCTCTACCAGCCGATGATGCAGACTCTTGAGTGAGAACTCATCAATTTCAGCCAGCCAATTTGCCAGAAACCCTTTTAACTCTTCGCTCGACATTGTTCAAAATCTCTCTTTTTTTGACACACTCAGACTGCATAGCACAAACTATGCCTACAACAGCAACAGACTCTCTGTGCAGCATTTCAGCAGCAACAGACACGGCACCCAGACTCTAGGCTGTACCTTATTTCTATTTCATCACGTGAATTCAGGAGGCCTCTTCACACCACCCTTTTGAATTACTCTACATCAACCGTAACTATTCTGCATAATAGTGCGGCTCTAAATTTTGACAAAAAACCATTCAACAGAATAAATTGGTACAACAGATCACTCCCCCTACCCAAGACTATATAGGGCGTTTTGCCCCCTCCCCCACTGGCCCCCTCCACTTTGGCTCACTGGTGGCCGCTGTTGGCAGCTTTCTGGAGGCAAAAATCCACCATGGGGAGTGGCTGGTCCGTATTGAGGATCTGGATCCCCCCAGAACCATCCCGGGCGCTAGCGATAAGATTTTGAAGGCACTGGAGCGTCATCAACTACATTGGGACCGTAGTGTGCTATACCAAAGCCAACGCAGTCACCACTACCAACATGCTCTGGAGCAGCTGCATCAGCAAGGGGTGGTTTTCGGCTGCCACTGTTCACGCAGCAGCCTGCATGGCAAACGAGTCTACCCCGGTTACTGCCACCATGCCGACCACCCTCTGCAACAACACGCCGTTCGATTGCGTACCTCACCACAACAGGTCACCTTCAAAGATCTCTGGCAAGGAGATCAACTGTGGGATCTCGGCACAGAGATTGGTGACTTTATCATCCGTCGCGCAGATGGACTCTACGCCTACCAGCTGGCGGTTGTGGTTGATGACAAGCTACAGGGGGTGACTGATGTGGTGCGTGGCTGTGACCTGCTTGACTCCACCCCTCGTCAGATCGCTCTACAACAACAACTCCACTACCCAACACCACGCTATGGGCATCTCCCCATTGCGGTTACAGTTGAGGGGCAGAAACTCAGTAAACAGAACCAGGCTGCACCACTCAATCTAGACACTCCAATAGCAAACCTGACTCAGGCCCTCACCTTTTTGGGGCACCCGCCTCCAGCAGTCGGCTCAATAGAGGCGCTATGGCAGTGGGCACAAACCAGGTGGCAGAGCGGGCAGGTACCACAACAGGCCTCCATTCCGGTAAAATAGGGTGATGGAAACCAGTTATCAGCAAACCTTTAACGGGCTATTCAACAGCCTGCTGCAGTGGGATGACCTCACTCAATTTTGGGAGCAACTCCAGCAGGGGTCTCATGAGTCTTGGTATATCTACGCCATCGGTGAGGCACCACCCACCAGTCATGTCACCGCAGCGGCGTTTATCGACTTTATCCAGGAGATTGATCTGCTGTTGCGTAGAGAGCATGATGAGCGCATCTGCGGCATTGTCTACACCAACCACGCCGAAATTCCCACTATGGTGAAGATCTACGACCCAAATAATCTGGGAGTCTCCTGCGGCTCTAGTGAAAACCCACCACTACCGGGCTGGGTACTCTCCCGTGAGCAGCCCGTTGATCTGCAGCCAGTACAGCCCCTTCCCGGCAACCGCAAACGGTGGTGGCGTAACCTCTTCTCCAAATAGTGATGGATATCAGCGATGAAGATATCGCCCTGTTTCGGAAAATGAACAAGGGGGTGCGCCGACTCAAAAATTCCGACCGCGCTGATTTAGCCCCGGAAAAGCCCCAACCTCACTCTACCCAACAGAACGAGCACGACCTTCCAAAGCGTTGGTATGATGAATCAACCCAAGCTCTAGAGCCTGCCCCAGCCGTCGAGGCCGAAGAGGTACTATTTTATGTGCGGGACAACCTCCCCCACTCCACCCTGCAAAAGCTAAAAAAAGGGGCCTTCTGTTCCGACTTGGAGCTAGATCTACATGGTCTAACTACAGCACAGGCCAACAGTGAGCTACAGCAACTGCTACAACATGCTCTCTACCGACAGCTGCGCTGCTTTCGTCTAATCCACGGTAAGGGCAATCGCTCTGCCGAGCAGACACCGATATTGAAGAGCTGGGTCAACCAGTGGCTACGACAACAGCCGGAGGTGCTTGCCTTCTGTTCAGCACGGCAGCGTGACGGGGGGACTGGCGCACTCTATGTGCTGTTAAAACGCACACACCAGCAGTAGATACCTGCTTTCTCCCTTCAGTGTTACTATCGACAAGCAAGAACGAAGCATTAAACAAAGGCTGGAGCCTATATATTATGACTGAGCACCGAAACCACCATCGAGTCCACTTTGACTACATCGTTGACTTTGAGTTTGACAAACAACGACACACTTGTGAGCTATTCGACATCTCACTCCGAGGCGCTCTGATTGGAGCCTGCACAGGTGCCACACCAGAGGCAGGAACCCCCTGTAAATTGATCATCAAACTAGATGCCACCGAGCAGACAAAGATTGTGATGTTCGGCTCGATTGCTCATAAAAAAGAGAACCGCGTAGGCATCATCTGCGAAGAGATCGATATCGACAGCATGACTCACCTTCGCAAGCTGGTTGAGTATAATCTGGGGGATGTTGAACTGGTCAACCGTGAACTGGATGCACTACGAGAGCAGTAGCTCAATCTAGGTTCACGCGCTAATAGTCCAGCAACTCCCGCAGGATCACGGTGGCATAGCTACCCGCAGGCAACCAGAAGTTGAGCTGGAGCTGGCTAGGTTCGACCCACTCCCAACGCATCTCTTGCGGCACCAAGCGCAGGGCACGACGATCCTGCTCCAGCCCTGCCTGCTCCAGCCCTAGCCGCAGCTCTTCAAGCTCAGTAACAATAGTCTGTTCCAGCTGAGCCACCTCGTGGCCAGTCCCTAAATCGCCTCTACCCCAGAGCGGCCCAGAGGGGTGGATATCATGCTCCGCAATCCGACGTAGAATCTCCTCATCAATCTCTTCACTCTGGAAGCTGGCGCGACTGCGGTCCAGCGCAAAGATATCCCCCAGTAGCGCTTGATCCCAACTCCCCTGCTCAATACGGGCAGCGCAGACGCGGTTAAAGATCTCAGAGCGTACCGCCGAGAGCAGCATACCCCGCTCATGACGACTTCTGGGGCGATATTCACGCCTGAACATCTCCAACCCCTTATCAACATTGCCGCCACCACGTCCGAAACGCTGCTCTCCAAAATAGTTGGGGACACCATGCTGCTGGATCTGAGTCAGCCTCGCCTCAACATCACTATTGTCACCCTCCAGATCACGTAGCAGTAGTTGGAAGCGGTTTCCCTGCAGCGCACCACGACGAATCTTGCGGTTATGTGGCTGCACCTGCAGCACGCTTAAGCGCTGCCCTTCATGCACCACCCCCTCTAATGATTTCCACTCTGGGTCTTCTTTACCTGCACTATCGACCGAGAACCATTGGCGAGTTACCGCATAACGGTCTTTCAACCCAGCCATACCCACGTCCCGCTTCTTTACCCCGGTCAGCTGAGCAATTTGAGAGGCGACCCAATCACTATTGAGGTCACGCTTTTCAATCTCGATCATCCGGTGCTGCCCCTCACCCGTAGGTTCAAAACCGAGATCTTCATAGACTTGAAAGTCTTCGGGACAACTACGCACCTTGGCAGTGGCTACTGGGCCACCATGTGCATAGGGAAGTTGATCAACAGACATCAGACGCTCTCCAATAGTGTAACCGCATAAACCGCAATACCCTGCTCTTGCCCGACAAAACCGAGCCGTTCTGTGGTGGTGGCCTTAACACTGACACAGTTCAATTCAGTCTGCAGCACTTCACTCAACACCGTTCGCATCGCAGGGATATGAGGCGCCATCTTTGGGGCCTGCGCGACAATGGTGAGATCAACATTACCCAGCCGATACCCCGCCTGGGTGATCCGCTGCATCACCTCCCGCAGAAAGATCTGGCTATCCCTGTTTTCATACTGCGGATCATGATCGGGGAAGAGCTGACCGATATCCCCCAATGCAGCGGCACCCAACAGCGCATCACACAGCGCATGGATTGCCACATCCCCATCGGAGTGGGCCTTAAACCCTTTGCTATAGGGAATGCGCACCCCCCCCAACATCAGATGATCCCCCGCCTCAAATGCGTGCACATCGTAACCGTGACCTATCCTCACGGCTCTAATCCTCGTAGAATTTCCTCTGCCACTACCAAGTCTCCAGGATGGGTAATCTTCAGATTGCTGGCACTCCCCTCAATCAGTTGTGGGGCGTGTCCCAAGCGTTCAATGGCCTGCGCATCATCTGTTACAGGGTCACCCGCAATATGGCTCTGCTGTAGTGCATCCCTTAACATTCCCAGACGGAACATCTGTGGGGTGAGTGCACGCCACAAGGTGGAGCGATCTACCGTTGCTACAATGGTTTGATCAGTTCCAGCCTGCTTCAAGGTATCCGCTACAGGGGCAGCCAGTATGCCACCCACCGGATCGGCCTTAACGCCATCAATCAGCGCCAGCAGATCTTGTTGGCTCAAGCAGGGGCGTGCCGCATCATGTACTAAGACCCAAGAGTCAGTTACCTGTTCATTTCCAGCAAGCCAATCCAGCGCATGGAGTACCGAATCTGAACGCTCTGCCCCCCCCTCTACCACTGCTATTTTGGAGGCATCACTCCACTCCAGCGTGGGCCACCAAGGGTCATCCGCAGCGATAGAGACCACCACCCCCTCAACACACTCCAGCGAGAGTAGACGTTCAATGCTGTGTTGAATCACCGTTTTTCCTGCCAGCCGTAGATACTGTTTGGGGCGATCTGCTTGCATCCGCGTACCGATCCCAGCTGCAGGCACTACCCCCCAGATTGCGGCCCCCATTACTGAATCACCTGTTCACACTGACCACGTTGGTCAATACCCAAGCGTGGGGTGGCGGTATCATCCACCAGTGAGACAAAAATCTCTCCCGGCTTGACCATACCCAGATCACTACGCGCCCGCTCCTCCAGCGCCTCGCGGCCACTCTTGAGGTCAATCACCTCTGCACGCAACACGCGGTTACACGCCTCCAACTGCTCATTGAGATCGATCTGTTCGACGATGGCACCTTCCATCTCCCAGAGACGGGGCACCCCCTTCTCCGAAAACCAGAGCTTATACTGCAGCACCACCAGCAACAGCAGCAAGCCGATAAAAAACGGACGAAGCTGTGTCACCGCTGATGGCCTGACAGAACCGCGTTAAGCGTTAAGGTGAGGCAGATTATAGAAAGCACTCAACCCTGCATACTGAGCATCCGCACCCAACTGCTCTTCGATACGGATCAGCTGGTTGTACTTGGCTACACGGTCGGAGCGAGAGAGAGATCCGGTTTTGATCTGACCCGCGCTGGTGGCAACAGCCAGATCAGCGATGGTCACATCTTCTGTCTCACCCGAGCGGTGTGAAACCACGGCTGTGTAGTTTGCATCCTTCGCCATCTGAATAGCGGCCAGAGTCTCGGTCAGGGTACCGATCTGGTTGACCTTGATCAGAATGGAGTTACCGATGGACTTATCAATACCCTCTTGCAAGATCTTGGTGTTGGTTACAAACAGATCATCACCTACCAACTGGACCTTGCTACCGAGGCGCTCAGTAAGCTGCTTCCAGCCATCCCAGTCACCCTCATCCAGACCATCCTCAATGGTAAGAATCGGGTACTGATCGACCCAACTTTCAAGCACATCGATCATTCCGGTAGAGTCCATCACCTTACCCTCAGAGGCGAGGTTGTACTTTCCATCCTGATAGAACTCAGAGCTGGCCGCGTCAAGACCGAGATACATCTCACTACCCGCCTTGAACCCTGCCTTCTCAATCGCCTCTAGGATCACCTCAATCGCCGCCTCATTGGAGGAGAGGTTCGGTGCAAAGCCGCCCTCATCCCCCACTGCGGTATTCATCCCCTGTGCGGCCAGCACCCCTTTTAGTGCATGGAATACCTCAGCACCATAGCGTACCGCCTCAGTCACAGAACCCGCACCCACAGGCAGAATCATAAACTCCTGTAGATCGATACTGTTGTCAGCATGCTCACCACCGTTGATGATATTCATCATCGGTACTGGCATTTTATACGGGGCATTTGGAGTCAAGTAACGGTAGAGCGGAATCTGCTGCTCATTGGCCGCCGCATGTGCAGCCGCCATGGATACCGCCAACAGTGCATTGGCACCCAATCGACCCTTGTTCTCGGTACCATCCAGATCAATCATGGTCTGATCAATCCCTGTCTGATCGGTAACCTCGCGGCCCTTCAGCGCATCATTGATCTCTCCATTAACGTTGGCAACCGCATTCAGTACCCCTTTACCACCATATTTACTCTTATCATCATCACGCAATTCAACCGCCTCGCGAGACCCCGTAGAGGCACCAGAAGGTACTGCGGCACGTCCCATTGCACCGGAGGCGACAGTGACATCTACCTCTACAGTGGGGTTTCCGCGGGAATCAACAATTTGACGAGCAACGAGTTTGGTAATTTCAGACATGGTTGGGCATTCCTATCTATTTGATTAATTATATTATGGTCCGTTTAGTGCGGCGCATTATACCAGAGAGTGCGCACCCTTCAGGATTCAGAATAGGAAAACTGTTGAGTGCGGTACAATCCTCAACCATGTCCTCTACCCTACAAACTGATGTTGTTATTATCGGTGCCAGCGCCTCTGGGCTGATGTGCGCTATTCATGCCGGACGACGCGGGCGCAAGGTGATTCTGCTCGACCATGCAGAGAAGGCGGGAAAGAAGATTTTGATTGCCGGTGGTGGACGCTGTAACTTCACCAATTATGAGGTGAGCGCAGAGAACTATCTCTCACACAACCCCCACTTCTGTAAATCAGCACTGAGCCGTTTTACTCAGTGGGACTTTATTGCGATGATGGAGGAGCACCAGATCCCCTATCATGAACGCGACCATGGTCAGCTCTTCTGTGATGAGAGTGCACGAGATATTCTCGACATGCTGCTGAGTGAGTGCCGCAAGGCCGACATCACCATTCAGCTCAACACCAAGATTGAGTCCATTGAAAAAGTGGATCAACAGTTTACGATTCAGACAGACAAACAGGCCGTTCAAGGCCGCTCTTTGGTGATCGCAAGCGGGGGGCTATCGATTCCCAAAATGGGGGCCTCACCACTGGGGTACCGCATTGCCAAGCAGTTTGGACACACCATCCGGCCCACCACTGCAGGGCTGGTACCGTTCACACTACACGCTCAGGATCGAGAACGCTTTGGCACACTATCGGGTATTGCTGTGGAGGTGGTTGTGAGCAGTGAGCGTAACCAGTTCCGGGAGAATATGCTCTTTACCCATCGTGGACTGAGTGGCCCAGCGATTCTGCAGATCTCCTCCTACTGGAAGCCCGGAGAGAGTATTGAGATCAAGCTGCTGCCTGATCTTGACCTTATCGAACACCTCACCACTGAGCAACAGTCACACCCTAACAGCCAGCTAAAGAGCTGCATCAACAAGCTCCTGCCAAAGCGGCTGGTCGCGTTACTGCTGACTCAACAGCAGGCTGAGCGCCCACTACGCAGTTTGTCACAACAGGAGTTGGAAGAGGTTAGCGAGCAACTACAACGGTGGACGATTCAGCCTAACGGCACTGAAGGGTACCGGACCGCAGAGGTGACACTGGGAGGGGTTGATTGTGATGAACTCTCCTCCAAGACCATGGAGTCTAAAAAAGAGCCTGGACTCTATTTTGTTGGGGAGGTGATGGATGTGACAGGCTGGTTGGGGGGGTATAACCTGCAGTGGGCCTGGTCATCCGGCTGGTGTGCTGGTGGAGCAGTCAATTAACACCACTGGAGCGCCTTACTTTAACAGCTCCATCTCAGCAAAACCATTACGCTTCACCGCCTCATCAATCTCTTTAAGCGTCCCCAGCAGAGACTCCATTTCCCCCAACGGCCATGCGTTAGGGCCATCACACAACGCCTTGTCTGGGTCTGGGTGCGTCTCCATAAACAGTCCTGCAACACCTACTGCTACTGCTGCACGGGCCAACACAGGAACAAACTCACGCTGCCCACCCGAGCTGCCGCCCTGCCCACCGGGCAGTTGCACAGAGTGGGTACCATCAAACACCACGGGGCAGTCGGTATCACGCATCACTGCAAGAGAGCGCATATCGGTCACCAGATTGTTATAACCAAAACTGGCGCCGCGTTCACAGCTCATAATCTGCTGATTACCCGTCGCCTTGGCCTTATCGGTCACATTCTTCATATCCCACGGGGAGAGAAACTGCCCCTTCTTAATGTTGACAGGCAGCCCTTGCTTCGCGACATTCTGGATAAAGTTGGTCTGACGGCAGAGAAAGGCGGGGGTCTGTAGCACATCCACCACCGCACACACCTCATCCAGCGGGGTATCCTCATGCACGTCGGTGATCACCGGAACCCCAATCTCAGCCTTTACCTGGGCAAGAATACGCAACCCCTCCTCAATTCCAGGGCCACGGTAGGCATCTACGGAGGTTCGGTTGGCCTTATCAAAGGAGGATTTGTAGATAAAGGGGATCCCCAAACGCTCAGTCATCTCTTTCAGCTGACCTGCACTATCAATCGCCAACTGCTCACTCTCGATCACACAGGGGCCCGCTAACAGGAATAGTGGCTGCTCCAGCCCGACCTCAAACCCACACAGTTGCATACGCTTATCCATGGTTTTATTGATAGTTTTATTGCTGGTTCAGCTGATGATTCAGTGCGGCGGAGACAAATCCACTAAAGAGTGGGTGTCCCTCACGCGGGGTGGAGGTGAACTCTGGGTGGAACTGACAAGCAACAAACCAAGGGTGATCTCTCAGCTCTACCATCTCCACCAGCTCTCCATCGGCAGAGCGGCCCGAGAAGACCAACCCTGCAGCCTCCAGTTTAGGTACGATTTGGCTATTCACCTCATAACGGTGACGGTGGCGCTCAACAATCTCATCTGCGCCATAGAGTTTACGGGCCAAGGTGCCTTCACCCAGCTGGCAGGTCTGCCCACCGAGACGCATGGTACCGCCAAGATCAGAGTCTTTATCTCGCTGTTCAATAGAGCCGTCCGCTGCCTCCCACTCGGTGACCAGTGCGATCACTGGGTTGGGTGTCTCAGGGTCAAACTCTGTACTGTGGGCACGCTCCATCCCCGCTATGTGGCGCGCATACTCAATCACTGCCACCTGCATACCGAGGCAGATGCCGAGGTATGGGATTTTCTGCTCACGTGCCACTTGTGCTGCGATGATCTTCCCTTCGACACCACGCTTACCAAAACCGCCCGGTACCAAGATCGCATCGAGCCCATCCAGCGAGGAGAGGTCACCCTGCTCCAGTGACTCGGAGTCGAGGTATTCAATCTTTACTTTGGTATCGGTGTGGATTCCGGCATGGATCAACGACTCGGAGAGGGATTTATAGGCCTCAGTCAGATCCATATACTTACCAATCATCCCCACTGTCACTTCATGTTTTGGGTTCTCCTGATGCCGTACTACCCGCTCCCAGTCGCTCAGGTCTGCCTCGGGTAGCTCCTCCATACGGAACTTCTTCACCACGATCTTATCCAGCCCCTGCTCATGCAGCATCATCGGAATTTTATAGATACTGTTGGCATCAATCGCCGAGAAGACCGCCTGCTGTTCGACATTGGTGAACATCGCAATCTTTTCACGCTCCCCCTCAGGCAGCGGACGATCAGAGCGGCAAATGAGAATATCCGGCTGGATACCGATACTGCGCAGCTCCTTGACCGAGTGCTGGGTTGGCTTGGTCTTCAACTCACCTGCCGTTGGAATCCACGGTAACAGCGTGAGGTGCACATAGAGGGCTCGATCATGTCCCACCTTCAGTCCGAGTTGGCGAATCGCCTCCATAAAGGGGAGTGACTCAATATCACCCACGGTACCGCCGATTTCAATCAATGCCACATCGGCCCCCTCTGAGCCAGCGACAATGGCTTGCTGAATCTCGTCAGTCACATGGGGGATCACCTGAACGGTGTTGCCGAGATAGTCTCCGCGCCGCTCTTTACGCAACACGCTGTCGTAGATTTGACCTGCAGTAAAGTTGTTCTTTTTGCCCATCTTGGTGTGGATAAAGCGCTCGTAGTGGCCCAAGTCCAGATCCGTCTCAGCGCCATCATCGGTCACAAACACCTCACCATGCTGAAATGGACTCATGGTTCCGGGGTCCACATTCAAATAGGGGTCCAACTTCATCATGGTTACTTTAAGGCCGCGAGCCTCAAGAATTGCACCCAGTGAGGCGGCCGCAATGCCTTTACCCAGTGACGAGACCACGCCACCGGTGATGAAGATATATCGAGTCATAGCTATTCCATGAA
>JABGQL010000165.1:25230-27238 GCA_018648825.1 Gammaproteobacteria bacterium | reverse complement strand
GACGAGACCACGCCACCGGTGATGAAGATATATCGAGTCATAGCTATTCCATGAAAAGAGAGTTGGGGGAGAGTTCCATGGCGCGCATTATAAAAGATTGGGAAGATCTAGGGAATCTCTGATTAAGTCTGTGCGAATTGAATTGCGCTTATAGCGTTGAAGATCAGGGCGAAGATAGCAGCCAATACAGCGTTAAACAGACATCTTTTCAAGCTCAGCGATAAGCTCCATCGTCAGTGAAGGTACTTGATCAAACTGTCCTTCATCAATCGCCAACTGCACCTCTGTCGCCATCTCCGATAACTCTGGATAGCCAAATGTAACAGCACTGCCTTTCACATTATGCGCTGCAGTACGTAATGCATCCCAGTCCTCATGAGTGAGAGCTGTGGTAACCGACTCTAAGCGCTGACGACAACCATCAATAAAGATCGACATCAACTCATCATCGATAAACGGGTCTATCTCTGTCTCTGCAGTAGATTGTGAGGAGGATTCTGCAGCAGTTTTTGCCTCCATAATCGCCTTCGCCCTTCCACCGCAAACTTGTGTCAGTATCCGGGCAATACTGACAATTTCCCGAGTATGAAAAGGTTTGCTCAAGTAGAGCATGCCATACCCCAGCTCTTCCCGAATCTGCTTTTGATCCACATCGGAGTAGGCGGTAACAATAACGATAAAGATACATTTATCCAGTGCACGCAACGCTTTCGCAGTCTCTAGCCCGTTCATACCAGGAGGCATGCGCATATCGATAAAGGCGATTGGAAAACGTCGCCCCTCCTCCAGTGCTACACGAGCCATATCTACAGCTGTCTGTCCCTGGCCTGCAAGAGACAACGTAAACTCATCAGCCAATGCCTCCTCTTGTCCATCAGGCTCCTCCTCACCAACCAGATCACTCAACAGATCCTGAATCTCAGAATAGGCCTCTCTCCCACCAAATATCGTCTGATATAACTCCAAGATAGATGGCTCATCATCAATCGCAAGCACAGGATAGGGTTTAGTCTCTCCATCAGCAGGATGCTCCACATCTACAGAAGCATCACTTGAGGCTAGGCTTTCTACTTTTACGGGTTCACTGTCTAACTTGAGATATAGCTTTAATGTTTTTTGTAGCTCCACCCTGTCGATTGGCTTCTGTAAGAAGTTGTTCGCACCTGCATTAAGAAACTGCTCACGATGCTGCTGTGTCACATTTGCTGTCAGTGCTGCAATCGGCGTATAACAACCTACACTACGCAGCTTTTCGGTAGCATCCAGACCATCCATCACCGGCATCTGCATATCCATCAAGATCAGATCATAGGATTTTGAGAGGGCCTCATCAACCGCCTCTTTACCGTTATTGGCAATGGTAACCGTGGCCCCAAACCCTTCCAAAATACGCCTCTCTAACAGCTGCAGCTCGGGGGTATCCTCTACAATCAACACATCACCAACAAATCGATCTATTGATGAAGATTCACTGCTGTTATGGTCTCCATCATCAAGCAGCAACTCACTCTCACTATAGGGCAGTTTCAGTACAAAATTTGACCCTTTACCCGCCTCACTAAAGACCTCAATGGTTCCATCCATCATCTCAACCAAGGCCCCCGATAGGTGTAACCCCAACCCCATCCCTCCACAACGGCGGGAGATACTGCTGTCTGCCTGTTCAAAAGGCTCAAATAGACGCTCCTGAATCTCCGGCGACATCCCCACACCGGTATCCTCCACAGAAAAACAGAGCTGCTCTCCATCGACCCAGCAGGCAAATACAATACGCCCCTGATCGGTAAATTTGACCGCATTATCGAGCAGATTGGTGAGAACTTGACTGATACGCTTAACATCTCCCCAAACTTTGAACTTCGGATCTAACAACCGTCTATTCTCAAATTGAATGCCGGAAATTTCTGCTTGCGCTACAGATAACGTGGTCACATCACCAATCATGGCCATCAAATCAAAGGGGGCATAATCTATTTTCAGTTTATCCGTCTCGATCGCAGAGAGATCG
>JABGQL010000165.1:10882-25130 GCA_018648825.1 Gammaproteobacteria bacterium | reverse complement strand
ATCAAAGGGGGCATAATCTATTTTCAGTTTATCCGTCTCGATCGCAGAGAGATCGAGCACATCATTGATGAGCAATAGAAGCTGCTTGCTGGATAAGGTCGATGCATGAAGCAGTTGACGTTGGTCCGCAGTCAACTCCCCCTCTGCCAAGATCTCATTGTTTCCGATGATAGCGGAGAGCGGTGTACGCAGCTCATGGCTCATTGCAGCAAGAAACTCATCTTTCGCCTGCTTGGCCCTATTCGACTCTAACGTTAACTGCCTGCACTCCTTCTCAGTCTGTTGATGCTGAGCAATTTTCTCCTCAAACTGTTGCGCAGATTGGCGCACAGCAATCTCCAGTTGATTTTGGTTCACACGTGCTTTTGCCAACCACCAAAGGGGGGTTACTGCACCAATGACCAAGAGTAGAACAGCAAGAAGATTCTTTTCAGCATTGGCTGTTAATGCAGAGGGAAGCAAAAACAGGGCAATCGCGCCCCCCACACAAAGCACAATAATTGGCACAAGTAACCGTAGAAAATAATTTACGGTAAGACTCTGTTTATTTTGCAATCCCTTATCCCCTTATAAGATCAGACACTAGATTTTCTACCATTGTGCATCCTCAAAACGCTAGAGTAGCACAGCTGGGAAGGCTTCTACTCCTAAAGAGTAATAGTCTCAACCTTAAGCCCCTGCTCCCCCTGTTTTGTCACAAACCCCTGACAAATAAAGTGTCCCACCACTTGAGCCAACTGATCCTCCACAAAAATTAGCGGAATCTGCTCTCGTTCCCATGGCGGAACTGCTCGCTCTCGCAGGATATTTTTCAGGGTTCTACGCTGTGTTGAACCCGATGGTTGGCAACGCTCTCCCCCACTACGCCAGCGAACGGTCACCTTTTTCCGTTGCAAGACCGCCATAGAGAGCCCCTCTGACTCTGCTTGAGAGGCCTGCAATACCCTATTGTCACTCAATCTCAACAGCTGATTCCAGTCCCATGTTTGCTGCGCTTCAAAACAGCGCTGCCCCCACACGGCTTCAATATAGAGGGCCTGCTGAAAACGGCGCAGACGGTTTCTCTTCCCATCCACGGCTCTCCACTCCACCAGTGGCATGGCATCTTCTCTAGCGGGAATCACCTCATTGAGAATGCGCTCCATATGGATGGTATCCGGTGAGTCGATCTGGTTGAGTTCCAGCCAGCTGCGAATTCTGACTTTACTCACAGCCCGCGCCTCCCCTTCGATCAACGGTAGAGGCTCTCCCAGACTCAAGGATGCCAACTGTTCACTGCCCCACTGCTGCAACAGGGTATCGGACTCCGCACAATGGCTGGCACTGCGGGAGAGTGTGGCGGCTACAGCAGGCCAACGGCTGCGCAGTAGTGGCAAAATTTGAAGGCGTAGAAAGTTGCGATCGGCATCCAACTCTCGATTGCTTGGGTCTTCAATCCACGATAGCTGTTGAGACTCCGCATAATCGATCAACGCCTGTTGTGAGAACTTCAACAGTGGACGCAACAGTCTACTCTCCCCCAGGGGACGTGCCTCCCGCATCGCAGCCAACCCACGCGGACCTGAGCCACGCAACGCACGGAGCAGGAAGGTCTCCGCTTGATCCTCTTGATGGTGCGCAGTGAACAGTTGATCCTCTACAGTCAGCACAGACTCAAAGGCACGATAACGCGCCTCGCGGGCTACCGCCTCCGGGCTTTCTCCTGCTGCGGGCGTGGCATCCACCTGTAGGGTAGTTAACGGCAGATGGAGTTCTTTACAGAGCTGCTGGCAATGCGTTACCCAACCATCGGCCTCTGCCTGCAGGCCGTGATGAATATGGATAGCTTGGAGAGTATCCCCCAAGGAGAGCTGAGCCAATGCATGAAGTAGAACCGTTGAATCGACTCCACCACTGAGCGCAACCCAACGTCGCCCCGTTGTTGGGTAGTGTTGTAGAAAGGGGAGGAGCTGATGAGGGGAAAACCCCGCCGTCAAACCACTACTCCTCGACAAAGTTCCCAAAACTCATCAGCCGCTCATAACGTGCGTCCAATAGCTCTTCTGGCTCCATCGCCTGCAGTTCGGCAAGCTGACGGAGTAACTCCTGTTTCAGTGCAGCCGCTGCAGTTTCAGGCTCACGATGAGCGCCACCCAGTGGTTCAGGGACAACACTGTCAACCAACCCCAGCTCTTTCAGGCGCGGAGCCGTCAACCCCATCGCCTCTGCTGCATCAGCGGCCTTATCAGCACTCTTCCACAAGATCGAGGCACACCCCTCTGGTGAGATCACCGAGTAGGTGGTGTAGTCCAGCATATTGACTCGGTCCCCTACACCGATCGCCAATGCACCGCCAGAGCCACCCTCACCGATTACGGTACAGATAATGGGGGTGTTGAGCTGCGCCATGATCTTCAGATTTTTCGCGATCGCCTCACTTTGACCGCGCTCTTCCGCGCCCATCCCCGGGTAGGCTCCCGGCGTATCAATAAAGGTGATCACTGGCATCTTAAAACGTTCTGCCAGGCGCATAATACGCAGCGCCTTACGGTACCCCTCTGGACGCGGCATACCGAAGTTACGCTCCACCTTCTCTTTGGTATCACGCCCCTTTTGGTGACCAATGATCACAACGGGAATCCCATCGAGTCGAGCCATACCACAGACCAGCGCCTTATCGTCCGAGAAGTTGCGGTCCCCGTGCAGCTCTTCAAAGTCGGTAAAGATGTGTTCAATGTAGTCCAGCGTATAGGGGCGCTGTGGATGCCTCGCCAGCTGGGAGATCTGCCAAGAGCTTAACGAGGAGAAGATGTCGCGGGTTAGCTCCCGGCTCTTCTCGGTCAGCGTGGCGATCTCATCGCTGATATTAATTTCACTATCATCACCTACATAGCGCAGCTCTTCGATTTTTGCCTCAAGCTCTGCAATAGGTTGTTCAAATTCAAGAAAATTCAGATTCATAATGTAACTATAGTGTCTGTTTGTGGTGCGAACGGTTAAATATTGAGATCGGGATACTATACCGGAAAACATCGGGCTTTGAATCGTCTAAAATAGCACTCTTCAAAATTTACATCCGTGGCTCCTTATGCACTTCACCCCCATCCCAACCTTCCCCCTCAGTGGGGAAGGTGCCAAAAACAGAGAAAAAGGAATGTTTCAATGAGTGATCCCACTCGCACTATCTTTGCCCGATTACAAGCATCCATTAACCAGCAGATTGTGGGACAACCCGCATTGGTGCAACGAATGATGCTGGCCCTGCTCTGTGATGGGCATCTGCTGCTGGAGGGTGCTCCCGGTCTAGCCAAGACCCGCGCCATCAAATCACTGGCTGCTGGTGTAGAGGCAGACTTCCACCGCATCCAGTTCACCCCAGACCTGCTCCCTGCCGACCTCACTGGGAGTGATATCTACCACCCGGAAGATGGCAGCTTCCGTTTTAACCATGGTCCCCTATTCCACAACCTGATTCTGGCCGATGAGATCAATCGCGCCCCCGCCAAGGTGCAGTCAGCACTGCTGGAGTCGATGGAGGAGCGACAGGTAACCATCGGCTCTACCAGCCACCCTCTACCGGATCTATTTCTAGTGATGGCGACCCAGAACCCGATTGAGCAGGAGGGGACCTACCCCCTGCCGGAGGCACAGTTGGACCGTTTTCTGCTGCACGTACGTATCGGTTACCCCGACCGGGCCGCCAGCAAACAGATTTTGGCTCTCTCCCGCCAAGAGACGCTGGACTCACTCGAACAAACCACAACGGTAATTACGGAACAGCTCACTCAACAGCAGCTATTCAACGCCCGAAGGGCGGTGATGGCACTCCATCTGGCAGAGTCGGTAGAGGATTACATCATTGAGCTGGTTGAAGCAACCCGCAACCCACAAGCCTATGGGGAACCACTGAGCCGCTGGCTACAGTGGGGAGCCAGCCCTCGTGGAGCCATTGCGATTGAGCGTGCCGCGCGTGCTACGGCTTGGCTCAATGAGCGAGATTTTGTCACCCCGGAGGATGTACAACAGGTGGCCCCGGATGCACTGCGCCACCGTATCCTGCTCAGCTACGAGGCCGCTGCAGATGGCATCACCCCGCAAGGCTGTATGGAGGAGATCTTGAGGCGTGTTCCCTCTCCCTAATTATGAGTGATGCAACCACTCTACAGCTGAAAACGCTGATTCAGCTTCGCAGCGCTGCGCACCAGATTGAGCTGGGCGCACAGCGGCTCGCCCTCTCTACACAGCTAGGAGGGTTCCGCTCCGCCTACCGTGGGCGTGGGTTGGAGTTTGATGAGGTGCGCCCCTATCAGGAGGGGGATGATGTTCGCTCAATTGACTGGCGTGTTACTGCGCGTCGTGGCAAACCCCATACCAAACTCTTCCGTGAAGAGCGTGAGCGCCCTATTTTGCTACTGATCGACCTCCACCCCGGCATGTACTTTGGCTCTACCACCCAGTTTAAGTCCGTGCTTGCTGGTCGCTTAACGGCACTGCTTGGGTGGGCTGCGGTCCACTCGGGGGATCGGGTTGGCGGCATCGTCACCTCGGCCAAAGGGCAGTTAGTTATTCCCCCCACCGCGCGCGAAAATACACTGCTGCGACTACTGTCTGCGGTGGTCGAACTACAGCCTGAACAGGCCGCAGCCCCCACAGCTGGAGCATCTGATGCAGCCATCGAGCGACTTGCACACCTTGCCCACCCCGGCAGTCTGGTGCTACTACTGAGTGACTTCCAGCAGATCAGCACTGCGGCTGAACCTGCACTACAGGCACTCTCGCTGCATAATGATCTAATTTTTGGTTTCCTCTATGACCCACTGGAGGGGACTCCTCCCCCTGCTGGTAACTACCCCATCACCAATCGAGAGAGTAGCTGGAGCGTGAATACCCAAGAGTCCTCGATAAAGGCGCAGTGGGCACACCGTTTTGAAAGCCATCGAGAGGCGACTCAATCCCTCTGCAGACGCCATCGGGGACACTGGATGGAGGTCTCTACCGACGACTCGCTACCCCATACACTACAGTTGGGGCTGCAGCGGAGGCACCGCCCCCGATGAGTGATCCATTAAGCCAGCTACAACCGATTCATCTACCCGCAGAGATCACTTGGTGGCCACCTGCACCAGGCTGGTGGGTGTTATTACTACTGCTGCTGGTGCTGATCTGGAGCGGGTGGCGCTATCGTCAGATTCGTCGTCCTCAACGTGCCGCACTCAAGGCACTGCGTCATATTCAAAAAAATGGCCACCCGCTTCAACAACAGCTCTCTGCACTGAACCAGCTACTGAAGCGCTATATCCTCAGCAGCAGACCACAACACGATGAGGCGGCCCTCAGCGGAGAGGCTTGGTTACAGCTGTTAGATAGCCAGAGCCGCAAACCGGGTTTTCTCATGGCTCCCGGCAGGCTACTACTCACCCTCCCCTACAGCGTAACTGAGCCACAAGCGGAAAGCCGTAAAGAGGATGCCGCTGCGCTGTTTGCCCTAAGCCGTCACTGGATTCGCCGCAACCCACCGCAAAGGAGGCGCAGATGATCCACTTTGAGTGGCCCTGGTTGGTCCTGCTTCTACCGTTACCGTGGCTGGTCTATCGACTACTACCCGCTGCAGCAGAACAGCACGATGGTGCGCTATTCCTCCCCTTTGCAACCGCACTACAACAGGCGCACAAGCGTTCAGCAGCGACAGATAAAGTTAGAGTATTGGGAATGACACTCTGCTGGCTACTGCTTCTACTGGCCGCCACACGCCCTCAGTGGCTGGGGGAGGCGGTGGCGCTACCGGAGAGTGGACGTAACCTGATGCTGGCGGTGGATGTCTCCGGCAGTATGGAGCAGGCCGATTTAGGAGTCAGGAACCGCACCCGCCTGGATGTCGTCAAGTCTGTTGCAGGCGACTTTATCCAGCGCCGCAATGGGGATCGGATTGCGCTGATCCTGTTTGGCACACAAGCCTATCTACAGACCCCGTTTACACTGGACCGAACCACCGTCAACACGCTGCTACAGGAGGCGGTGATCGGTATAGCGGGACGCGAAACCGCCATCGGTGATGCCATTGGTATGGCTCTGAAAAATATTCAGGGACAGGAGGGCGAACATGTGCTGATTCTACTGACAGATGGTGCCAACAGTGCGGGTGCGGTCGATCCTGCTAAGGCCGCTGAGCTGGCCGCACAGAGAGGACTACGCATTCACACCATCGGCATTGGCGGCAAACCACAGGCGGTGCGAGGGTTGCTGGGAATACAGATGGTCAACCCCGCTCGCGGGCTGGATGAGCAGATGCTGAAGCAGATTGCCACGCAGAGTGGTGGGCGCTACTTCCGCGCACAAGACCGTGACTCACTGGAGGAGATCTATCAACAGATCGACCAGCTGGAACCGGTAGAGGATGGTGAGCAGATGGTACGCCCCAGCGAAGAGCTCTACCCTTGGCCACTGGGCGCTGCACTGATTCTGAGTCTGCTACTCGCCATCCTCCCGCCACATCGCTGGAGGGCGCATGACTGATATGCTGACTGATTTTCTGGCTACGCCATTCACAGAGTTCCAGCTATTACGCCCCTACTGGCTACTCCTGTTGCTCCCCGCAGCTCTGCTATTGTGGAAACTACTACAACATAACCTCAATAGCACACTCTGGTCTGCTGTAGTCGATACGGAGCTGCTCAAAGCGCTACAGACAACAGCTACGGGTGGTGGTCACCAACGGCTCCCCTACCTACTGCTGTTCTGCGGCTGGCTGCTCGCCATTATCGCCCTCTCTGGCCCCACCTGGGAGCGGCAACCGACCCCGAGCTGGGAGAGTGAAGCCGCACTGATACTGCTCCTCGACCTCTCCCCCTCCATGGAACAACAAGACCTGCCCCCCTCACGGCTAGAGCGCGCCCGCTTTAAATTGATGGATATCCTCAAACAACGCAAGGAGGGGCGCACCGCATTAATCATCTTCTCTGAAGAGCCCTATCTGGTCACACCACTGACTGATGATGTCGCCACCATCAGCAACCTGCTCTCCGCAATCGACAGTGAGATCCTCCCCACCCAAGGGGACTATGCCGCTCCCGCAATTCAGATGGCCATCGATCTGCTCAAACAGGGGGAGGCCAAACAGGGGGAGCTGCTGCTACTGAGCGATGGTGTCGCAGATATTGCCGACACACTCACCACGGCACACCAGTTACAGCAGATGGGACACCGTCTCTCTCTACTGGCGCTAAAACCTGATGAGGATACCCCACTACAGAGTCTGGCCAAGACTGGCGGTGGACGTTACGCCACACTGACTGCTGACGAAGCTGATATTCAGCACCTCCTCCCCAAAGTGGAGCGTTCACTGCAAGCTAAGAAACATGAGAATAGCCAAGTGGAACACTGGGTAGAGGCGGGTGTATGGCTCTTGGTACCGATTTTACTATTGGCGGCACTGGGGTTCAGGCGGGGCTGGAGTCTGGCATTACTGATCACCATACTGCCTCTAGCACCGCAGAGCGAGGCGGTCGAGTGGGAAGATCTGTGGCTACGTGCCGATCAGCAGGGGGCACGCGCCCTCTCTCAGGGGGACCATGCAACGGCAGCCACACGCTTTAAAGATCAAGGGTGGCGCGGCACTACGCTCTATCAACAGGAGAGTTATGAGGCGGCGGCGGAGGCCTTTTCACAATCCACCGACCCAGAGGCACCCTACAACCGTGGCAATGCACTCGCCAAAGGCGGTAAGCTACAGGAGGCGGCAGAGGCCTACCAGCAGATGCTGGAGCAACAGCCCAACCATCAAGATGCATTACGTAATCTGGATCTGGTAAAAAAACTGCTGGAGCAGCAACAGCAGAAGGAGCAAGAACAAGAGCAAGAGAAGGATCAACAGGAGCAGCAGGATTCAGACTCTGATTCTGATGCTTCTCAGCCACAGCCCTCTGATCAATCACCTGATGAACCCTCTGCATCAGAAGAGCAAGCAGACAAAAAAGAGGAGCCACAACAGACTCCACAACAAAACTCTGAATCAGACAACAAGGAGGAGGAGAAACCTCAATCCACGGAAGAGGCTCCACAGCCAGACTCCAAAACTGAGCAACCTCCCCAACAACAAGAGCCTTCCCCCTCTGCAGAGCAGCCCCGTAGCGAAGCTGAGATGGAGACCGAACAGTGGCTTAAGCAGATTCCAGAAGACCCCTCTGGTCTACTGCGCAGAAAATTTATGCTGGAACACCTCTACCGCCAACAACGAAACAACAGTCGATAACCATGACCCAAAGCTTCATACCCCTACTGCTGATCCTCACACTGTTCACCACACAGAGCTGGGCTGAGTTCAGCGCTCAACTTAAACGTGACACCATCCAAGAGGGGGAGAGCGTTCAACTGATACTGCAGAGCGATGGTCAAGCCAGTGGAGAGCCGGACACCACCCCACTGCTACAGCAGTTTGAGATACTCGGTAACAGCCGCAGCAGTCAGGTCAACATCATCAACGGTAAGATGAGCGCTCGCACCAGCTGGAACCTCACCCTCTCCCCCAAACTGATCGGCACCATCACCCTCCCTGCACTGGAGTTTAATGGAGAGCACTCGGCCCCACTCACCCTGAAAGTTCATCCCGTAGAGACAACCTCTGCAGAGCAAGGATCACCCCTTTTTATTGAGAGCAGTGTTGACCTAAAGACCCCTTATATCCAACAGATGGTGCACTATCGGGTACAGCTCTTCTATCGCGCCAAACTCGCCGAAGGGAGCTTAAGTGATCCTCAACTGGAGAACACCCTGATCCAACGCTTGGGGGAGGACCGGGAGTTCACCACCAAACGTAACGGAGTGGGCTACCGCGTAGTGGAGCGCAACTATGCCCTGTTCCCTCAGCAGAGCGGCAGATACACCATCCCCGCCCCAGTACTGGATGCCCGTATTATCCAATCCAACAACTCCAGCAGAGGACCACGCCATCCCCTCAATGATCTCTTCAACAGTGGGCGCTTTAACAGCACGCAAGCGGTACGCATTCGTGGAGAGGCGCAGACACTCAACGTTCGCCCCCGCCCCCCCAGCCAGCAGCGTGGAGAGTGGCTACCTGCCCAAGCACTACAGCTAAGCGAGCAGTGGCTACCGGAAGAGGAGGAGGTTGAGGTGGGGATGCCACTGAGCCGCACCTTGATCATTGAGGCTGAGGGGGTAGTAGGCACTATGCTACCCGACCTTACCCCTGTTGCTGATGCAGGATTTAAGCTCTATCCAGAACCTGCCACACAGGAGAGCAGCGCCACCAGCGAGGGGATGATCAGTAAGAAGGTGAGAAAGATCGCCTACATTCCCACTCAAGCCGGCAGCTTCACCCTGCCTGCGGTAACACTCCAGTGGTGGAACAGCCGTAAAAACCGTATGGAGGTGGCAACCCTTCCCAGCAAGACCATTACTGTAGTGGCCGCTGTGAATGCTGCTGCAAATAGTCCTGAAAACAGTATTGAGCAGCCCAAGTCGATAGCCCCTGCAGCAGTGGTCACCCCTCAACCTCAGCGAACCCCACAATCTATACCACCAACCACTCAGCCTCCGCCCACTGAGCGTATCACCCTCTGGCACTGGACCACTCTGCTGTTTGCCCTGCTCTGGCTATTGACGCTGCTACTGAGTTGGAGAAGGCGCAGACCGCAATCCCCCTCTGAGAAGCCGGACTTGAACAGTGAACCCAGCTCCTGCAAGGCGGCACAGAAACAGCTGTTTGCTGCCTGTAACAACAACCACCCACAACAGGCGCGGGCGGCGCTACTAGAGTGGGCTGCCTGTCGCTGGCCTGATGAACCCCCCACGGGGTTGGGGGCTTTGGCTCAACGTCTGGATCATCCAATTCTTAGCGCACTACTTTCTGAGCTTGATCAAGCGCTCTATCAACAGGGGGAATCCAGTTGGGACGGTGCACCACTGCATCAACATCTGAGACAACTTCCCAAAGAGAAGCGCAGCAAAACAGACACATCGCCGCTACAGCCACTCTATCCGTAATCGGTCTCCATTGCATCATCGCCTAGGTGGTCTCGTAGGCGATGAAACAGGGCGCTACTGGGTTGTATATTCCACTCTGCCCCCAGATCCAGCTTGGCCCTGACCTGTGGCTGTTGGTAGTGGATACGTATAGGGATATGCCCTTCACAAAAGGGTTTGATCACGGTAGCCAATGCACCCACCGCATTCCCCCGTAGCTGTGACTGCTGTAGGTTGAGAATCAGCCGTTTCATATAGGTGGCTCTGGCCCCGTCAAGACTCCACATCTCTTCGGTGTTCATACGCAAGCCACCACTGTAGTCATCATCAGTGACGGTACCACGCACCACCAGAATGGTATCCTTCTCCAGTAGGTGACGATACTTCTCATAGGACTCAGCAAATAGGGTCATCTCCATACGTCCGGTACGGTCATCCAGCATCAGGATGGCGAGCGGCTTTCCAGTGCGGGTCTTCACCACCCGTATAGCGATCAGCAGCCCCGCCAACGTCACCATCTTATCTTTATCGGAGCTGAGGCGGTTCATGCGCTGGGTGATGATGTGGCTCAACTCGGCTTCATGTTGATCAATGGGGTGTCCGGTGAGATAGAGACCCAGAGTGTCGCGTTCACCGATCAAGCGCTCATCTTCACTCCATGGCTTGGCCTGCTTGTAACTGACCACTACAGCGGTCTCGCTCTCCTCTGCCCCACCGAACAGATCGGTCTGCCCCCGCTCCTGATCGCGCACATGCTGCTCTGCCGCCTGCATTGCATCGGGTAGACTGCTCATCAATATGGATCGAGACTCCCATGCGGACTGCCCCTCTGCAACAGGGGCGATCTCATCCAGCGCCCCAGCACGGATCAGAGACTCCATCACCCGCTTGTTGGCCTTGCGTAGATCAATCCGGCGGCAGAAGTCGAAGAGGTCACGGTAGTTACCGTTCTCTTCACGCTCAGCGATGATCCCTTCAATAGCGGCCTCACCCACCCCCTTGATCGCACCAATACCGTAGACCACATCATACTGCTCAGAGTTGTTCTGCTTTTTTACGGTGAATTTGTAGCGGCTGCGGTTGATCCCCGGAGGGTAGACCACCAGCTCCATCGAACGACACTCTTCAATCAGCGTCACCACCTTGTCGGTGTTGTCCATATCGGCAGAGAGCACGGCCGCCATAAATGGTGCGGGGTAGTGTGCCTTGAGCCAAGCGGTCTGATAGGAGACCAGCGCATAGGCTGCCGAGTGCGATTTATTAAACCCGTAACCGGCAAACTTCTCTACCAGGTCAAAGATCTTCATCGCCAACGTCGGATCGACATCGTTGTTTTTTGCCCCCTCCTCAAAGATGGAGCGCTGCTTGGCCATCTCCTCCGGTTTTTTCTTACCCATCGCACGACGCAGCATATCTGCACCACCCAGCGAGTACCCCGCCAACACCTGTGCAATCTGCATCACCTGCTCTTGATAGAGGATGACACCGTAGGTGGGCTCCAGAATGGGTTTTAGTGATAGATGCTGATACTTCACATCAGGGAACGACAGCTCCTCACGGCCATGCTTGCGGTCGATAAAGTTATCCACCATCCCCGACTCCAGCGGTCCGGGTCGGTAGAGCGCCACCAGTGCAATGATATCCTCAAAACAGTCCGGCTTTAGCTTGGCGATCAGCTCCTTCATCCCGGAGGACTCTAGCTGGAACACCGCTGTAGTCTGGCTCGCCTGCAACAGATCAAAGGCTGGCTTATCCTGCAGTGGGATCTTGGTGATATCGAGTGGCTGCTCCCCTTTCAGCTCGCGCTGCAGATCGATCATCTCAATAGCCCAGTCGATGATGGTGAGGGTGCGAAGACCGAGGAAGTCGAACTTGACCAGCCCCACCGCCTCAACATCATCTTTATCGAACTGGGTGACCAGTCCAGAGCCATTCTCTTCACAGTAGATCGGGCTGAAGTCGTTAATGTCTGAGGGGGAGATCACCACACCACCAGCATGTTTACCGGCATTACGCGCAACCCCTTCAAGGGAGCGGGCGAGGTCGATCAGCTCATGTACATCCTCCTCTTCCTCGTAACGCTCTCTGAGATCATCCGACTCATCCAGCGCCTTGTCGAGGGTCATCCCCAAATCAAACGGGATCAACTTGGCGATACGATCCACCATACCGTAAGGGTGGCCCTGTACACGCCCCACATCACGCACCACCGCCTTGGCATTCATGCGGCCATAGGTGATGATCTGCGAAACACGATCAATGCCGTAGGTCTCTGCTACATAGCGAATCACCTCATCGCGTCGATCCATACAGAAGTCGACATCAAAGTCGGGCATGGAGACACGCTCAGGGTTGAGGAAGCGCTCGAACAGCAGCTCATACTCCAGTGGGTCCAAATCCGTAATTAGCAGGGCGTAGGCGACCAGTGAGCCTGCACCAGAGCCACGCCCCGGCCCCACCGGTATACCATTCTCTTTCGACCAGCGGATAAAGTCCGCAACGATCAGGAAGTAGCCAGGGAAGCCCATGCCGTTGATCACTTCCAGCTCGATCTTCAGGCGTTCATCGTAAGGGGGACGTTTCTCCGCGATCTTCTCTGGGGTCTCGAACAGTTGCACCAGACGACCCTCCAACCCATCCTCTGACTCCTTCTGCAGGAACTGATCGATGGTCATCCCTTCAGGAATGGGAAAGTCTGGAAGGTAGTTCTTACCCAGAGATAGCTCTACATTGCAACGGCGGGCAATCTCTACACTGTTCTCAATCGCCTCTGGAAGATCTGCAAACAGCGCTTTCATCTCCTCAGCCGACTTCAGATACTGTTGGTTGGTAAAGTTTTTAGGTCGACGCGGGTCATCCAGCACACGCCCGTCGTGGATACAGACCCGCGCCTCATGGGCATCGAACTCATCGGGTTTAAGGAAGTGTACATCATTAGTCGCCACTACGGGGAGCTGATGCTGCTCTGCCAGCGCTACCGCGGCATGGTTCCAGTTCTCATCACCACTACGCTCGGTACGTTGCAGCTCGATGTAGTAGCGCCCAGGAAATAGTGCAGACCACTGTTGTAGATAGCGCTCAGCCTGCTCCTGCTCATCCGCCAGTAGAGCCAGACCGACATCACCACTGCGCCCACCGGAGAGGCAGATCACCCCCTCCGTCAGCCCCTCAAACCACGCCCGATCCAGTTGCGGCACACCGCGCCGCTGCCCCTCGATAAAGGAGCGGGAGACCAGCGTCTTGATATTTTTAAAGCCACTGTCGTTCTGGGCCAACAGAATCAGGCGAGACTCCAGTCCACTCTCCTCTTTGGGGTGGATACGAACCTCAGTACCAAAAATCGGTTTGATCCCTGCGCCCGTTGCGGCACGGTAGAATTTGACCACCGCAAACAGATTCCCCAGATCGGTAACCGCAACAGCAGGCATCTCTCCGGCCTGCAGCGCCTCCATCAGAGGGCTGGGGCTCTTCTTTTTCTCAATGCGAACCAGCCCATTTTCCAGAGAGTATTCGGTATGCAAACGCAGGTGTACGAAGGACATGGGTTAGAGCTGCGCCTCGATCATCTGTACCAGTGAAGCGGCCCCATCAATATAGATCTTGTAGTAGACCCAGTAGAGGCCGCCACAGAGCCCCGCCAGAATTGCCCAGGCCCCTAGGTGCCCCGTCCACACCTTGCCGTGTGCATAGCTCTTCTCAATCACCATCTCAACCGCTGGGGCCACCAGAAAACCGACGACCGAGAAGCCGATAAGAAACATCAGCATGATTACGGCGGTTAATAGAAAGGGGTCGAGGATCAGCTGCTGAAGCTTGACGATCAGCAGATCTTCGACAGCATTCAGAATCAATAGAGAGCCCGGCAAGATAAAGTAGCGGCGCAGTTGACGTTTTTTTAGTTTTACCGACATGGTTTTTTCTACTTGTTCTCAGTTCCAACCCCCACCCTATCCCTCGGCTCTGGCTTCCTGCTTCGCTCTACCTCCTCCATCCTTGGAGTCGTCCCCCAGGTAAGGGAAGGGGGACTTAAGCGCGTATTCTACTCTGTGGTAAGTGCTATTTGTCGCTGTACGGGTCTAAAACTTCTGCGATGTTGCTCCAGCACCCCATATTTTTTCAGCATTTCAAAGTGCAGCTTTGTGGGATACCCCTTATGTCGATCAAAGCCATACTCTGGGTGCTGTTGATGTAGCTCCAGCATCATCCGGTCTCGCGCCACTTTGGCGATAATGGAGGCGGCGCTGATCGCCTCTATTTTACTGTCTCCCTTGATAATCGCCTCAGCGGGAAG
>JABGQL010000165.1:0-10782 GCA_018648825.1 Gammaproteobacteria bacterium | reverse complement strand
TTTTCTGGCAGCACCACCGCAGCGGCAACCACGGCACCGATCAGTGGTCCACGACCCACCTCATCTACGCCTGCAATCACACTCATATCATCCCCTCCACCAGCTCTGCCAGTCGTGCAGCAGAGTGTCCCTCACCCAGCGTACTGCGCACCTGTTCCAGCCCCTGCAACATCGCCTCACGCTCTGGGCTCTGTTGCAGTAGCGGTTGTAGCTGTTGAAGAATGGTCTCGGCAGCTGCCTGGTCCTGTAACAGTTCGGGTACCACCTCACGCTCTGCCACAATATTCACCAGTGAGATCCAGCGGGTTTTGATCAATCGACTGAGGATAGCGTAGCTCAACGGAGCCATGCGGTAGATCACCACCATCGGTCGATTGAGCAGCGCCATCTCCAGTGTCACCGTACCCGATGCGGTAACAATGGCATCACAGGCGTGGATGGCACAGTGTGCATCTCCCTTGACCCGATGCAGATGACCTTGAAAAAGTTCCGCAGCCTCAAACAGGGTATCCGGCAGCTCAGGGGCCTGTGAGAGTAAAAACTGAATGGAAGGATCTTGTTGAGAGAGCTGTCGTGCGCTCTCCAGTAGCTCAGGCAGTAACGTAACCACCTCACCTCGTCGACTCCCAGGAAACAGGCCGACGGTTTTTCGTTGGGGATCGAGCCCCAGCTTTTCACGCACCTGCTCTACCGAACCGTCACACCCCACCTCTCCCACCAATGGGTGCCCTACATACGTAGCAGGCAAACCGACACGTTGGTAGTAGGCCCGCTCAAAGGGGAAGATCAGCGCCATATGGTCTACCCGTTTGGCGATCTTGTGAATACGGCTCTCGCGCCAGACCCAAATCTTGGGGCTGATGTAGTAGAGCACGGGGATACCCAGCTGTTTAGCGCTCTTTGCCAGTAGCAGGTTGAAGCCGGGGTAGTCCACCAGAATCAGTAGATCAGGGCGGCGAGAGTTCAACAACGCCCGCATCTGCCGCAGCACCCCATAGAGCGTTGGGAAGTGGCGGATGATCTCTACCAGCCCCATCACCGCCATCTGCTCAATGCCAACGATGGCATCAAAGCCCTGTTGGCGCATACGGGCTCCCCCCATACCAAAGCAGGTGGGGCTGTTCTCGCGTCGCTTGAGCTGTTCTAGTAGATGGGCCGCATGGAGATCTCCCGAAGGCTCTCCGACACTGAGCATAATCCGTTTGGCGGCCATACTCAGCGCAGAACGCCGATCTTGCTCTTCTCCTGATCGACAATAAAGTCACGAAACAGATTCAGCTCTGGGTGCTCTTCAGTCAGCTCGCTGAGTTTTTCAATCACCTCAGCCAGTGGCTCTTTGCCATGAAACATCCACTTGAAGGCCTGCTTCATTGCACTGCGTGCCTTTTGGTCAAACCCCTTTCGTTTCAGCCCAACCAGATTCAGGCTCACCGGTTTAGCCATATTGCCTGAGACCTGAATATAGGGTGGAATATTTTTGTTGATCGCACTCCCCATGGTGGAGAAGGCGTAGGAGCCGATGGTGATAAACTGGCTCACCAGGGTAAAGCCACCCAGCGTAACATGGTCATGCACAATCACATGGCCTGCCAGTGAGGCGTTATTGACCAGAATAACATGGTTGTGGATGATGCAGTCATGGGCGATATGGACATAGGCCATAATCAGGTTGTGGCTACCGATCCGGGTTACACCACCGCCACCTACTGTACCTCGGTTGACGGTACAGCACTCACGGAAGGTGTTGTGGTCTCCGATCTCCAGTGTAGTCGGCTCTCCATGGTATTTGAGATCCTGTGGATCTTCACCAATGGAGGCAAACTGGAAGAGGTGGTTCTGCTCACCAATGGTGGTAGGCCCCTTGATCACCACATGAGACTCCACTTTAGTACCCGCTCCAATGGTGACATCAGCACCAATGACACTATAAGGTCCAATCTCTACCCCATCAGCAATCTTTGCCGAGGGGTCAATGATTGCAGTTTCGTGTATCACTAATCGAGCTCTTTCTCGGCACACATCAGGTTAGCGCTGGCGACCACCTCTCCATCAACCAGTGCTTTTCCAGTAAATTTCCACACATCACGAATACGGCGTTCGAGGGTGACCTCCAGAATCAACTGATCACCCGGCTCCACGGGCTTGCGGAAACGCGCCTTGTCGATACCGACAAAGTAGTAGAGTGAGTTATCCGAGGGGAGATTCCCCGTCGTTTTGAAGGAGAGGATACCGGTCGCCTGCGCCAGCGCCTCCATAATCAACACGCCCGGCATCACGGGGATGTGTGGGAAGTGGCCCTGAAAGAAGGGTTCATTGATGGTTACATTTTTTACTGCACGCAGGCTCTCTCCCGGAACAAAGTCGAGTACCTTATCAACCAACAGGAACGGGTAGCGGTGTGGCAGGTGCTTCATCACCTCATGGATATCCATCTCACTCATCTTCTTCTCTCTCGTCTAATTGCTTAATCTTCTGCTCGACTCGACGCAAACGCTGCACCGACTCATTTAATTTTTTAAACTGTACACTATTTCGGCGCCATTTCCGATTCTCATCCGCAGTAGTGGCGGATGAGTAGACACCCGCTTTGTGGATGGAGTGTGTCACCAAGGTACGCGCGGTACAGTGTGTACCCGCCACAATCTCCAGATGCCCCACCACTCCGGCCTGACCGCCGAAGGTGCAGTTAGGCGCAATTTTTGTACTGCCTGCAACCCCCACCATCGCGGCCATCGCACAGTCTTCACCAACCTGCACATTATGGGCAATATGTACCAGATTATCGAGTTTGACCCCATCGCCGATCAAGGTATCTTCTAGGGCACCGCGATCAATGGTGGTATTGGCCCCAATCTCAACCCGATCTCCCACCACCACTCGCCCCAGCTGAGGGATCTTGATCCACTTCCCACCATCATTGGCGAAACCAAAGCCATCGCTGCCCAGTACGGCTCCTGCGTGAATAATGCAGGACTCCCCAACTACAGTATCTTCCATCAACGAGACATTGCCCATCAGGCGACTGTTGCGACCCACTTTGCTACCCGAAGCAACCACACAGCCAGGCCCAATATAGACCGACGGTTCGATTTCGACATTGGCCATCACCACACTCTGCGGGCCAATCCAGGCATCCGCTGCAATAGTTGCTGTAGGGTCTACGGTTGCACTGGGATGAATGCCCTGCTGTTTCTGTTCAAAGGGGTGGAACAGTGCTGCGGCTCGCGCATACCCCAGATAGGGGTCAGCCATCAACAGGCAATTTCCGGAAAAGTGCGCCTGCTGATCGGGGTGAAGAATCACCGCAATAGCCGCTGTACTCTGCAGGTGATCTGCAAATTTTGAAGAGGAGAGGAAGGAGAGCTGCTGTGCCGTTGCACGATGGAGCGGTGCAATATCCTCCACCTCAACATCGGGGTCTCCCTGTAGCTGCGCACCAATCTGTGCCGCAATCTCTCCCAGCTGTAACACCATTGAATTTAAGGCTTAGCCGGAGCCTGCTCTTGCGCCTGCTGCTTGAACAAATTCTGTAGTGAATCGAGCACCTTGAGTGAGATATCCGCCTTGGGAGAGGCGAAGATAACGGACTCATTTACGATCAGGTCATACTGCTCTGCCTTGGCGATCTCATCTACGGTCTTGTAGACCAGCTTCTGGAGTTTCTGTAGCTCCTCTGCCTGAGCAATGCGCAGATCGGCACCATACTCCTCATCCATCAGCTTCAGTTCACTGCTACAGGAGCGGATCTTACGCAGCTGCTTCTGTTTCTGCTGCTGGCTCAGTGCGGCCCCTTCACGCTCCAGCTCCTCTTCCAGCGTTTTACAGCTTTTCTGGAAGTCGAGGATCTCTATCTTGCGATCACCAAAGGTCGCCTCCAGCCGCTGTGTCGCAGCTGCCGCCTGTGGAATCTTTTGCAACAACAGGTTGATATTGACGAAACCGATCTTGCTCCCCTCTGCGTTCACAACCGAAGCAGAAAGCAGCAACAATCCCCCCAAGATGGCTCCAATTTTTCTCATCATATTCCTCTCAAATAGTTTCACTGTTTAGACTATGGCTTACTTAGAACATCTGTCCTAAACGGAATTGGAATGGTTCTAAGTCTGCATCGGACTGCTCCTTCAATGGTTTTGCCCAGCTAAAGCTCAGTGGGCCTACTGGAGAGATCCATTTGGCACTAATGCCAACAGATGCATTCAAATAGTCACCTAGACCTGATGCTGTATCTGCAACCGTACCAGCATCCACAAAACCGCTCACACGAGTCGACTTCACATCCTCTAGGAATGGAATCGGCAAGATCACCTCTACATTAACTACTCCTTTCACGTTACCGCCTACAGCCTGACTATTTTCTTGAGGGCCTATCGAGTTTCCGGCAAAACCACGCACAGAACTCTCACCACCGGCATAATAACGACTAAAAAATGGAAGCTTACTTTGATCATCATAACCATCCCCCATCCCTACTTCCCCCTTCAGTAACATCGTGTAAGTTTCACTCAGAGGGAAGAAGTGGTCATGTCGATAACCAACCTTGTAATACTCGATACCACCAGGTACACCCATCTCGGCTGAAAAACGTTGATACCCTCCCTCATCAGGGAATGTCGCACGGTTACGACTATCACGACTCCAGCTCGTATTTAACTCCAGCACACTGAAAGATTGGCTTCCCTCAGTTTTCACAAGCTTCTGACACTCAGTATCATTACTATCAACGATGCCATTATTGTCTAATAGGGGGTTCGCACCATCACACAGTGCATTACTCATTCGCTGGGGTTCAAAACCAACAAACAGGCGCTCATACTCGCTGGTTGGTAAGCCTAGATCAAAGTTTGCACTAATCAGATCATAGCTATATGCACTCACCGCACTCGAAGAGTCACGCTTACGATAGTGAATTCCGGCTCCCAAGCTCACCCCATCTTCGGTGAAGTACGGGTCCATGTAACCAAAGCCGTAGGCGGTCTCTGTGTCACTGTTATTAAACTCAAAATCAACCCGCTTGCCCGATCCCAAGAAGTTATCCTGCTTCAGGTTGGTACTCAACACCATACCCTGCGTCTGCGAATAGCCCATGCCCAGCATCATGCTACCGGTCGACTTCTCTTCCACATTGTAGTTGAGGTCAACCTGATCGGTGGTACCCGCAACCGGTACCGTATCGACCTTCACATTTTCAAAGTAGCCTAGCTTACGGATACGGGTCTGGGAGCGCTCAACCTCCTTGTTGGAGTAGCGGCTGCCCTCATACTGACGCATCTCACGACGAACCACCAGATCCTGTGTCTTGGTGTTACCGGTAATATTCACTCGGTTGACGTAGACGCGGTTACCGGGATCGACCAAGAAGGTGAGATCTACCGTACTCTTGGCATCATCCATCTCTGGAATCACGTTGATATTGGCGAAGGCGTAACCATCTTGCCCCAGACGTTCAGAGAGCGATTCATTTACTGCCGCAATATCCTTACGGGAGAAAATGGCCCCCTCTTGCAGGGTGATCTTCTCTTGCAACTCCACCTCAGGCACCACCATCTTCCCCTTCAACGCAATATGCCCCAGTTTGTACTGGTTACCTTCACGCATATTGATGGTGACGTAGATCTCCTGACGATCCTGTGTAATGGAAACCTGCGCAGAGGTCACCTCAAAGTTGATATAGCCACGATCCAGATACCAAGAGCGCAGAGTCTCTAGATCACCGGTCAACTTCTGGCGGGAGTAACGATCATTTTTCGTAAAGAAGGAGAGCCAGTTTCCCGTACTGAGCTGAAACAGATCTTTCAAATCTTCCGTCTCATAGTCTTGGTTACCGATCAGGGTAATTTGACGAATACGGGCGCTCTCACCCTCAGTCACCTGAATGCGAACGGCAGAACGGTTACGCTCTAGCGGTGTGACCGTAGTCTCGATCTCTACCCCATAGCGCCCCATACTGAGGTACTGGCGGCGCAGTTCTGCCTCAATTTTATCCAACAGTGCACGATCCAGTACACGCCCCTCTGCCAGACCAATCCCTTTCAGCCCCTCTTTGAGGTCTTCGGTTTTGATCACCTTATTACCTTCAATGGTGATATCAGCAATAGCAGCGCGTTCGACCACAGAGACCAACAGAACATTGCCCTGCTGCTCCAACCGCACATCCTTGAAGAACCCCGTTTTATAGAGCGCCTTAACCGCCGAGGCTGACTTTTTATTGTTCAGCTCATCTCCCACTTTGAGTGGCAGATAGTTAAAGACGGTACCTGCTGCGATTCTCTGTAACCCCTCGACCCGAATATCTTCGATCACAAATGGGGCGAAGGCGGAAGCCGACAGAGAAATAAGAGCAAGAAAAACAGATAAAACAGTACGTTGAAACATTTCGAAATTCGCCAAGTAGAAGTTTCTTGAATTAGAGTAATCGTAGCAGGTCATTGTATAGCGCCAGCGACATCAATCCAACCAGAAAAACGATGCCAATACGCTGACCCACCATCATCGCCCCCTCTGAGGGAGGACTGCCTTTAATTGATTCAATCAGATAGTAGAAAAGGTGCCCACCATCCAACATTGGAATAGGCAATAAATTAAGCACCCCAAGGCTGACACTAACCAGCCCCAAGAAGGAGAGAAAGGTGGTTAATCCACTCTCCATTGAGCTGCCCGCATAACGGGCGATACTGATAGGCCCACTCAGCCCATCGGTTGAGGTGGCCCCTACCACCATGCGCCCCATCACCTGTAGGGTCATGGTGCTCATATTCCAACTCTTCTCTGCACCCCGAATCAGCGCATCAACAGGACCATACTGTACGGTTCGATAATAGGTTTCGCGGAACTCCGTGAGATCGACAGCAGCACCGATACGCCCGATGGTCTTTCCATTTGCCTCTACCCTCGCAGGTGTTAACTGCATGGGAAAAATAACCCCATCACGATCAATGGTCAGCTGCAGTGTCTGTTCAGGACTCTCACGCACCCACTCAACCCAAGCAGCCCAGCTCTCTAACGGCTCTTCTGCTACCGTCAAAACTAGATCTCCCGGCTCTAATCCTGCTGCCGCTGCAGCACCATCAGCCACCACCTCACCAATACGTGGCGGTACAGCAGGCCGCTCAACAGCAAATCCCAGCTTATCCAACAGCGCCATCCCCTCTGGGATATCGGCACCGAAGGGGTTCTCCAGCAACCGTTGTTGCACTACACCCGATGCATTCACCACCTCAAGCTGCAGAGTGTCTCCCACCACCACTGCACCCAGCATCTTCTCTAGCGCCTGCTGCCAGATCTGTACAGGGTGTCCATTCACCAGGGTGACTTCATCCCCCTGTTTCAACCCTGCATTTTCAGCAACGGAGGCGGCTGTAATCTGACCAACAATGGGTTTCATTCCAGAGACACCCACCATCTGAACGGCACCAAAGGCAAATATGGCGAAGATAAAGTTAAACAGTGGTCCGGCAACCACAATCGCGGCACGGGCTGCCAGCGGTTGCACATCAAAGGAGCGGTAGCGTTCCTCCTCGGGGATGGGTTCATCGCTCCCCTCACCCAGCATCTTCACATAACCACCCAGCGGCAACATTGCGATCACATATTCGGTACCGTCTTGCCCGACTCGTTTCCATAGGGGGCGACCAAAACCGACGGAGAAGCGCAGCACTTTGACACCCACTGCACGGGCTACCCAGAAGTGGCCCAGCTCATGGATTGTCACCAATACGCCAATGGCAAGGATAAAGGCAAGTAGTGAGGTCATGACTGAATTTCCTGTTGCGCAATCTGGCGAGCCTGTTGGTCTACTGCTAGCACCTGATCCACTGTGGAGACCCTCTCCACACTCATTTTGTTTAAAGTGTACTCAATCACCCGCGCAATATCGAGATACCCCATCTGCCGATTGAGGAAGGCATCTACCGCAACCTCATTGGCTGCATTAACAATCGTACTTGCACTACCCCCTGTACGCATTGCCTCAATCGCCAAGTGCAGACAGGGGTAACGCCCAAAGTCAGGCCGTTGGAAATTGAGCTGCGCAACCTCAAACAGATCCAAGTGGCTGACCCCAGAGTGGATACGCTCTGGCCACGCCATCGCATAGGCGATCGGTGTGCGCATATCAGGGTTACCCATCTGCGCCATGACCGAACCATCGTTATACTGCACCATGGAGTGGATCACACTCTGAGGGTGAAGCACCACCTGCACTTGCTCAGGTGTTGCCCCGAACAGCCAACACGCCTCAATAAACTCTAGCCCCTTATTCATCATCGTTGCTGAATCAACCGAAATCTTGCGCCCCATACTCCAGTTGGGGTGTGCTACCGCCTGCTCTGGCGTTACACTCTTCAGCTGATCCAAGGCTGTATCCCGAAAGGGTCCCCCCGAACCGGTCAATAAAATTTTCTCGACCCCTGCAGGCACTGCCCCCAATGCTGCAGCATCTGGCATACACTGGAAGATCGCATTGTGCTCACTATCGATCGGCAACAGCTCTGCTCCGTAACGCTCGACCTCCTCCATAAACAGGGCACCCGTCATCACCAGCGCCTCTTTATTGGCCAGCAGGATGCGCTTGCCCGCACGGACTGCGGCCAGTGTAGGTTTTAGCCCAGCCGCCCCCACAATAGCGGCCATTACTTGATCCACTTCTGGTGCCGCAGCTACCTGCTCAAGCCCTGCCACACCGTACAGCACGGTAGTCTCGGGAGCGGAGTGAAGCAGCAGCTTTTGTAACTGCTCTGCACCCTGCTCATCAGCAACCACTGCGTAATCAGGAGAGAATTGTATGCACTGTGCCGCCAGCGCCTCTATCTGTCGATGCGCAGTCAATGCCACCACACGGTAACGATCGGGGTGACGTGCAATTACATCCAGCGTGCTCTTTCCTATAGAGCCAGTCGCCCCCAGTACAGTAACGCCTTGGAGTTTCATAGTGTCACCACCCCCAACAGGATCAACAGCGAGAGGTAGAGGGGGGCAGCTGCAGTCAAACTATCCACCCGATCCAAAATTCCACCATGACCAGGAATCAGATTACCTGAATCCTTGATCCCAGCATGGCGCTTATAAGCACTCTCAACCAAGTCCCCCACAATGGAGAGGACGACGATCGCAACCACCGATAGCAGCAATATAGGCAGTGTAATCTCATCCATACCTACCGAAAAATAACCTATCAGAGCCACTACTATCGAAGCAACCATCCCCCCGGCAACGCCTTCCAAGCTTTTACCTGGACTCACTTTAGGTGCTAATTTTCTGTTACCAAAGCGGACCCCCGCCAGATAGGCGCCAATATCGGCCCCCCAAATCAATAACAGCAGAAAAAAGAGCAACCCAACCCCCTGCTCTTGCTGATGGATCAGCTCTAAAGCACGCCAAGAGGGGATCAATATAATTACACCGACTACAGGACTCGCCATTCGACTAAAGAGCCAGCCATGCCGCTCTGGGTAGACACGTAACCAGTATAGTGCGCTCAGCCACCAGAGTAGCGCTATCGATAGCAGCCACTCCAATGGAACAAAACGACTCATATAGAAGAGCGCAATCAGCACCAACGCATACTCTGCTCTAGGCCTATATTGAGTCTGTCCAGCAAGACGCCCCCACTCCCAGGCTGCAGGCAACAGCAATAACACCAGCAACAGCGAAAAAACTTCACCTTGAATGCTCATGATAGACCACAACAATAGTGGCCCTAACACAAAAGCACTCAAGGCACGCTTCTGGAATGAACTAAGCTCCTTCATTACCTTCCTTAGTGAGCTGGTCCCCTGTTCGACCAAAACGGCGTTGTCGATCCCCAAATGATTGAACAGCCATATCTAATGCCGCACGATCAAACTCTGGCCAATAAAGATCAGTAAAATAGAGTTCACAGTAAGCCATCTGCCACAGCAGGAAATTACTAATTCTCTGCTCACCTCCAGTACGTATAAAGAGGTCAGGCTCAGGACAGTCATTTAGTGAAATTTTCTGCTGTAATTTTTCCGGAGTAACCTCATCAGGCCTCAGCTTACCATCAGCAACGTCTTGACAAAGCTGTTTAGTAGCAACAGCAATATCCCAACGCCCCCCATAATTTGCCGCAACATTAAGCAATAGCTTTGAGTTATTTTGGGTTAAAACCTCAGCTTCTACAATGGCCTCCTGCAGCTGTTCTGGAAAACGAGAAACTTCCCCAATAATCTTCAGTCGAATGCCATTTCTATGCAATCGCTTTACTTCTCTCTTTAGCGATGAGATAAATAACCCCATCAAGTAAGAGACCTCCTCTTCTGGTCTTTTCCAATTTTCTGTACTGAATGCAAATAGAGTAAGGGCTTCCACACCTAGGTCAATACACCCCTCTACTGTAGAGCGAACTCGCTCCACACCACGCTTATGCCCCCAGAAACGGGGACGGTTCTGGCGTTTTGCCCAACGACCATTACCATCCATAACAATCGCAATATGTTTTGGGATTCTATCCATGAGTTTAATTTTGTTCCTCACACTTACACATATCTATTACTATTCCCAAAATACGTTCATCCATGATTATAACCAACCTGTTTTCATCCAATAGGCTGTTTTCCCAACTAATTCCTGCCCTTTTGAAGCACCAACAAAGCGATATAACAAATCTAACCTACTGAAAATAAGCACAACAAAAGCTTATAGCTGCATAAGTAAAATTTACACTTACAACACTCATCAACAAAACAAGGCGCGACTATGCAAGCATAATTACTCTATGTCAAATACCATAATAATTACCCTCCTCTCATGAGCTTTGGTTGCCAA
>JABGQL010000119.1 GCA_018648825.1 Gammaproteobacteria bacterium | reverse complement strand
ATATATTCACAAATAAAAAGTGGGTATCTCTACTGAGGTCCCCACTTACCCACTTATTGATTCGCTAAGTATAAGTCAATCATTACATTGACACAAAGGTTTATCCCCCACTACAAAAATGGCTATACCACCCACTCGGGCACCACATAAATATCTTTATATTCAGCACATTACAACATAAAAATCAGCGACTCTTATGCGGAAGTAACCTGCGCCCCAGCAGCCCCACCCCAACAACTGCAACAGCTAAAAACAGTAGATGATCGAAGCTGGCGAACAGATGGGAAAAGCCATCCCATAACGTCCCTTCCACCAGCCCTCCATGAGCATAAACAGCCGCTACAGGGGCCATCAACACTACCGCACTCGCTACACGCGTTAATCTGTTCATTTCTGTCTATCCTTATCTCTCTGTTATCCCGTCTCTGTTATCCGGTAATCTTGATCTGTGTCAGCTCCTCACCCTCTGGATCAGTCACATGTACTGCACAGGCGATACAGGGATCGAAACTATGGATGGTACGCAAGATCTCCAACGGCTGTTTGGGGTCGTGCATCGTGTGGCGGTCTTCCAGTGCTGCCTCATAGGGGCCGGGCTGATTCTTATCGTCACGCGGCCCTGCATTCCAGGTACTGGGAACCACCGCCTGATAATTGTCGATCTTCTGATCTTTAATCACGATCCAGTGAGCCAATGCACCACGCGGTGCCTCAGTAAAGCCTACACCACGCGCCTCGCTGGGCCAGTCGGCTGGATCCCACAGCTTCTGGTTGTGGGTGGAGAGGTCACCAGCCTTGATATTGGCAACCAGTGAGCCGTACCAATCCATCATATTATCGGCAAAAATCTTAGTCTCTAGGGTACGCGCTGCGGTACGACCCAAGGTGGAGAACATCGCCTCTAGCGGTGCATCCAGTGTCTTCAGTGCATAGTTGGCAAGTTCGACCGTCTGCTCATGCCCCTTGGCATACATCACCAATACCCGCGCTAGTGGTCCGACTTCCATGGGCATCCCCTTCCAGCGGGGGGACTTGAGCCAAGAGTAGGATTTATCCACATCTAGGTGGGCATAGGGTGGCTTGGGTCCACTGTAGTTGAGGTTGGTCTCACCATCATAGGGGTGCAACCCCTCATCCTTGCCACCACTGTAGTCATACCAAGAGTGGGCGACATACTCACGAATCTGGCTGGAGTCATTGAGATCAAAATCATGGATCGTGGAGAGGTCCCGATTCATGATGATACCCGGAGGCACCAGGAAACTGTCGGTATCGTTATTACCTTTGGCGGGGAAGTCACCCATCACCATAAAGTTACCCACCCCCTCTCCTTTGGCGAACCAATCTTTGTAGAAACCCGCTACCGCCAAGGTGTCGGGTACATAGACCTGATCAACAAAGGTCTGCATCTTCTCAATCACACTCTTGATGGTGAGTAGCCCATCCATATTGAGGGCGGTGTTACCGGTATCCTCGGTACTGATCGCTACGGGCGCACCACCGACAAGGAAGTTGGGGTGTGGATTTTTACCACCAAGAATGGCGTGAATCTTCACCACATCACGCTGCCACTCCAGCGCCTCCAGATAGTGGGCCACCGCCATCAGATTAGCCTCTGCAGGCAATTTGTAGGCGGGATGCCCCCAATAGGCATTAGAGAAGATACCCAACTGTCCGCTCTCAACAAAGCCTTTGACGCGCTTCTGAATATCGGAAAAGTATCCGGGAGAGGACTTGGGCCAACCACTCAGTGACTGTGCCAGCTCAGAGGTTGCCTTAGGGTCTGCACTCAGGGCAGATACCACATCCACCCAATCCAGCGCATGTAGATGGTAGAAGTGCATGACGTGATCATGCACATACTGTGCACCAATCATCAGGTTACGGATCAGCTGTGCATTGGCGGGGATCTCCCAGTTTAAGGCATCCTCTACGGCGCGCACTGAGGCGATACCGTGAACCAAGGTGCAGACACCGCAGATGCGCTGGGTAAAAGCCCAAGCATCTCTCGGGTCGCGCCCCTTAAGGATATTTTCAATGCCACGCACCATGGTCCCTGATGAGTAGGCTGAGCCAATCTTATCGCCATCCATTTGTGCTTCGATGCGCAAGTGGCCTTCGATTCGTGTGATGGGGTCTACAACAATACGTTCGCTCATGGGGCTATCCTCATGGATTTAAATAATCGGTTAATAGTTGATGTTGTGCGCCTGTCTCCAGATCGTGAGTATCCTCATCGGAGTCTGAGGCGAGACAGGTACGCGCCATTCGGCACTGCATAGCGGCCTTCCATGCCGGATTCTTACCCGCGGTACGCACCTGCGGCTCTACCGCTGCCTGTGCAGCACGGGCGACAAAATAGCCCGCTTGCTCATTCCAGTCGCCTTCGGAACCACAACGGGCATGCGCCTCTAGGCTGACTCTCTTGGCACTCTTAAAGGCCGTCGCAAGATCCGTTCCCACCTCTACTGCATCAATCACCTGCTGCAGACGGGAGTCGCCACTCAACGACAGCACATTCTGCACAAAACGGGAGGCCACTGTGCGTTGCTGCTCCAAACTCAGTGCATCCAGCGCCTGACGGAATTCGGTATCGTTACTGATGGTGCTCATGATCCCCTCTCCTCTTCCACCAGATGGTCCGCTACCATCTCGGTAAGGCCCACCACAGGGATATCCATACCATTCTCTTCCAGCCCCTCTTCCAGCGTGAGGCGACAGTTGGCACAGGCGGTCACCAAGGTGTCGACCTGCAGCTCGTCCAGTTGCGTCTTCTTGCGTTTGAATGCCTTCAGCTTCAACCCCTCTGCACGTTCATTGGCGCTGACACCACCACCACCGCTACAGCACCAGTTCATCGCTCCGGCATCACGCATCTCCACAAAGTTGCTGGCTACCTTATTCAGTAAGCGGCGGGGCTGCTCCACAATGCCCCCCTTACGGGCAATCTGACAGGGATCATGATAGGTGAGACGTGCCTCTTCCATCCCCTCTGTTTTGATCAATCCCGCCTTAGTGAACTCATCCAGTATCTCCAGAATATGCTTCACCTCAAACTTGTAGGGGCGACCGATTAGGTTAGGGCCTTCCCAGCGCACGGCAGTGTAGGCATGACCACACTCGGGGCTGATCACGGTCTTCACGCCCAGTGACTCTGCTGCATCCACAATGCGCGAGACAATCACCTTGGCGAGATCAGAGACACCAATCTGGATACCACTATTGGTCGCCTCAAAGGCGGTCGAGGCGATGGTCCAGGTTTTACCCGCCTGTCTCATAATGCGCGCAATCGCCTCCAGATATTCAGGGAAGTTCATAATCTCCATCGAGGAGAGCAGCACCATATACTCTGCCCCCTGCTGATCAATGGTTACCTTGAGCCCTGTATCCTCTTCCAAGTGGCGAATCTGCGCCTTCACTGCGGGAAGCTTGACCCCCATAGGGCTACCGATCTCCATCGCTCGCTGAGTGGCCCCAATCAAATCGGGTGGTGCATAGCCTGCTGCGGCAAAGCCTTCTCGACTCTTACGGATCATCCCAGAGATATCATTTCCCAGCGGACAGGCCACCGAGCAACGCCCACAGAGGGTGCAACCATCATAGACCAAGGTTTCCCACTCTTTGAAGGTCGCCTCATCGATAGGCTTGGAGAGTCCCAGTGCAGACTTAAGTTTACCGAGCACGGTGTACTCCTGCTCCCAGATGCGGCGCATCGGTTCCACCTTGTTAATCGGTGTGTATTTGGGGTCTTCGGTCTCGGTATAGAAGAGACAGGCCTCAGCACAGAGTCCACAATGGACACAGCTACTGAAGAAGCTGGCTACGGGCGCATCGATCTGTGCCTTGATGAACTGGATCCCTTTCTCAACAGATGGCTTGCTCATGATTCCACTCCTCGACGACCTGCGAGATACCCTTGATACCAGCGTGACAGTACAAAGCTGAACAGGTGGGTGAGTTTGGTAAACGGTGCCAACACCAGCAACAGCTCTACGCTGAGGATGTGGTATGTCAGCATCTGTGTATACTCAAGCAGTAGATGGTTGTAGGCCAGATAACCGGTCAACAGGGGCAACAGCGTAATCAACCAAGCAAGGTAATCTCCTGAGGTGGAGATATGCCGCAGCACAGGACTATAGAAACGCATCAGCAGCGCCACGAACATCGAGAGGATGGTGACCGCAGTGATCGCATCCACAACCCCTGTAGGGAGGCCACTCCAAGCCCCACCGAACAGCTCAATATGAGGACGATAGAGGAAGATCACCACAAACAGTCCAATATGCATGATGTAGCCATTGAGAATACGCAGTGGCTCACGAGAGAAGATCGCAGGGCGTGGCAGAGAGCGGGTAAAGAGGGTGCGTAACCCACCGCTCACACCACTATCACGCGCCGCAGAGAGATCCGGCTTACGCCCCAGGCTGAGAATCTCAAACAGCCGCAACAGCATACCGAATACAAAGATCGCCAATGCCCAATGGAAGGCTGGCCCCCTTGCCCAGATTAACAGCTCATTGATCTCCATGATCAAGACTCCCTTTTCAGATCTTCGACCGTTATGGTCTCACGTCCCTCTACCGCTGCACTTTTGTTGCTGCGATTTAGTGCCGCAGCTGCAGCGCCCACACCAACACCAATAGCACCCGCCTTGAGGATGGTCTCGCCAGTACGTCCTTGCGGTACCGAGAGTGCCTCATAGAAGCTGCCCGCATCCCAGAAGTTGGGTTCTGAGCAGCCCAAGCAGGGGTGTCCTGACTCAATCGGGAAGCTGACGCCATCATTCCACTTCAGGGTGGCACAGGCGTTATGGGTAGTCGGCCCTTTACAGCCCAGCTCATAGAGGCACCACCCCTTGCGTGCTCCCTCATCATCGAAGGCCTTGGCAAACAGTCCTTGATCATAGAAGGTACGACGGTAGCAGCGGTCATGAATACTATCGCCATAAAATGCCTTGGGACGACCCAACTCATCCATATCGGGTAGACGACCGAAGGTGAGGAAATGGGCAATGGCACCCGTCATCACCAGACCAATGGGTGGGCAGCCAGGAATATTCATTATTGGCTTATCTTTGACCAGCGCACTCACCGGAACCGCTCCGGTAGGGTCGGGTTTAGCCATAGGCAGACCGCCATAGGCGGCACAGGTACCGACCGCAACCACTGCAGCAGCCCCTGCAGCGGCCTCTTCCAGCAGATCCAGATTGGTACGCCCTGCAATGGTGGAGTAGATGCCGCCATCTTTGGTAGGAATCGAGCCGTCCACAATCAGCAGATACTTACCATAACTCTCCTTCATCGCATGCTCTTTCGCCTCCTCTGCCTGTTGACCTGCGGCCACCTGCAGGGTGTGGTGGTAGTCGAGCGAGATAAAGTCGAAGATCAGATTTTCAATGGTGGGGCTGTAGGAGCGGGTGATCGATTCGGTACAACCCGTACACTCTTGAAACGAGAGCCAGATTACCGTAGGTCGTCGCGCCGCTGCCAGCGCCTTGGCCATCACATCAGCCGACCCAGCCGGCAGTGCCAACGCGGCCGTCATTGAACTACAAAATTTCAGGAATCCTCGTCGGCTGATTCCATTCTGCTCCAGATGTTCAGCAAAGGTCTTGCTGTTCCGGTTTGCATGTTCTTGCTCCATACTCTTCAGATCTTTACTCATCAGACGACTCCAGCAAATTTAGCATTCATCAATACACTATATTAATTAACTTACCATCACCCTTTTTGTATACCCTGAAACCGCACTTGTCAAACCTATTGTGTTGATTTTTATATGACAAATTTACTAGGTTATTCCACCTCTGTGGTCTTCAGCAACCCTACCGAACGGGCCATTTCAGTGGCATCCGCCATAACAATCGCGGGAATCGCCGTCACCTCAATCAAGCTCGCTACCGCCCTCCCCTCTCTATCTTTATGGGTGACTCGCCACACACCGGGGAATTGAGTCTCGACAATCTCGCTCTCTCCCATCACCTTCAGTTGGATATGCACCTCCCCTTGCCCCAGCGCTCGCTCCAGTGCAGTACGATCTGCCGGGGTCAGTGGCAGTGTCTGCAGATCAATTTCACCGCGCTCTCCGTTCTGTAGATAACGCTCCAGCAGGGCTGCAATCTCCACCAGGATAGAGTGCACCATCTCTCGGTTGGGCATCCCCTCTACCGACACCGCAATTTGATCCAGGCTACTCATGACTGCTCATGGCTCCACTGCTCCAATAGTTGATTAACCGCCTCAACCGCTGGCGTTACTGCCGCTTCTACTGCAGGTGAGAGGTGGTCGGCCCACTCCACAAATTCAGGCTGCACCCCTACCAAAGCACGATGTACGGGAAGATTTTCACTCAATGCGCTGATGGAGAGCAGGTCCAACAGGCTCACCTCATGCACACTGCTCATCTTTCCGGTACCGATAAAGTGGTCCATCTCCTCATCTATAAACAGCTGAAGATCTCCACTACGCCCCTGTAGATTGGCGGCGTCCACCACGATCAGTTGATCTGCATCTGCAATCGGCCCCGCCAAGGTAAAGCTGAGGGTTCCCCCATCCATCCACTCTACGCCGGGACGCTCTCCACCACTAACCAATGCTTCGATCACCCGCACTCCGACCCCCTCATCACCGAGCAGTGTATTACCCAACCCCAACACCAGTGTCTTTTTCATAGTCTCTCCACAATTCACTTTTCTCTTTTGTAGGGTATCATTAAGTCATTACTCTTACTCGGAATCGTACCCCTATGTGCTTTGGCATCCCCATGCAGATCAAGAAGATTGACCGCTTTATCGCCCTTTGCGAGGCCAAGGGGAGCGAACGTGAGGTCAATCTGTTTATGATGCAGCATGAAGCGTGGGCCGTGGGTGACTATCTGGTGAGCCACCTGGGGCAGGCGATTCAGAAGCTGACTCAGGAGGAGGCGGAGACCGCTTGGGCACTCTATGATGAGATGATTGCAAACACGGTAGCACCCGATGCATGAGTTGTCGGTCTGCCAATCGATCCTCTCACAACTGGAGTCGATTGCAGCAGAGCATCAGGCCACCTCTATCGCTATCGTTTACCTGCAGATTGGTCCCCTCTCTGGGGTCGAGGCCCCACTGTTAGAAAATGCTTGGACCATTGCCCGTAGCGGTACCGTTGCCGATCAGGCCACCCTTGAAATTGAGCAGATGCCGATTATTATCCGTTGTAGTAGCTGTGGAAAAGAGAGTGAGGCACGCGCCAACAAGATGATCTGCGGACACTGTGGCGAGTGGCGCACACAGCTGATCAGCGGTGATGAGATGCTATTGAGAAGTATTGAGTTAGACAAGGAGAGCAGCGATGTGTGACACCTGTGGATGTAACATCACCCCCGGCAATGAACATTTGATCGTTAATGATGGCAAGCTCGCCAAAACCAGCAGCGGTGGCGAGGCAGTTGAAGTGCTGCAGGGGCTACTGCATGAGAACGATCACCAAGCCTTTCACAACCGCGAGCACTTTGATAACCACAAGGTTCTAGCGATTAATCTGATGTCCTCCCCCGGCAGCGGCAAAACCGCACTGCTGGAGGCAACCATCGATGCACTGGCTGGCGAACTAAAGATTGGCGTAGTTGAGGGTGACCTAGAGACCGAGAACGATGCAGACCGCATTCGTGCCAAAGGGGTACCCGCCTGTCAGATCTCAACCGGCAGCGCCTGTCACCTAGATGCCCATATGGTGCATGATGCACTGCATCAACTCTCTCTGGATGAGCTGGATATTCTCTTTATTGAGAATGTCGGCAATTTGGTCTGCCCCGCCAGTTTTGACCTGGGACATCACCGTAACATCACCCTGCTCTCGGTGACGGAGGGGGATGATAAACCCGCCAAGTATCCCGTCATCTTCCGTGCAGCCGACCTGATGCTGTTGACTAAGACCGACCTACTCCCCTACCTAGAGGAGTTTGAACCAGCCCGTGCAGAGCAGTACCTGCGTGAACTCTCTAACCCTGCAGAGATGATCCCCCTCTCTGCCAAGAGTGGTGAGGGGCTAGAGCATTGGATTGAGTGGCTACACCATCAACTGGACCACTACCGCCAACATCTGCAGAGCGGTACAACACTAAGGCCCGCACTACAACCGGATGGTGCTGCACCACATCAGCATAGCCATTCACACAGCCACGATCACGATCATCACCACCACAGCTGAAGATGAATCTAGAGGGGAAAATTGCAATCGCCTTGTCCCCCTCTGCTGAGGGGGGCTGTGCTGTCTCCATACACTCTAGCCGTCCTGTACATGCCGCACGCCTGTTTCAGGGCAAAACAGTGACTCAGACTCTGCAGAGCCTGCCGTTGCTCTTTAGTGTCTGTGGTACCGCACAAGCGGCTGCCGCTGTACGGGGCTGTGAACAGGCACTGGGAATAGAAGCGCCCCCCGCAACTGAGCGAGTGCGGCAGCAGCTGGTTGCAATGGAGACCATTCGAGAGCATCTATGGCGCACACTATTGGGGTGGAGCACACTGCTAGATCAGCCTCCACCCGAACAAGAGCTGGCGCAGGTGATGGCGCTACAGCAGCAGCTACGTCAGGCCCTGATCGGTAGTAACACCCCTTTTCTACCACAAGCGGATACGATTCACCCCCCATCCATCACCCATATTCAGCAACAGCTACAACAAATTATTGAACGCACTCTGCTGGGGATACCGCTGCAGCAGTGGCTGGCATTTGACAAGATTGATCAGCTGTTTGAGTGGGGGCAACAGCACCGCACTGTAGCGGCCGCCTTTATCCAGCAGCTGGAGCAACGGGGCTGGAGTGGGATAGGTCGTTCTACAACACCTGCACTTCCCACCCTGGAGAGCCGCAAGATCCATACGCTGATGGAGCAACCAGAGTTTGTCGAACAACCACTATGGGAGCAGACCCCACATGAGACCACACCACTCAGTCGCACCCAAAGCCCCCTACTCGATGCAGTTCGACAACGCTACGGCAATGCGCTACTGACACGCAGTGTGGGCCGCCTGACCGAACTGCTGCAACAGATCCAGCAACTGCCTACCCCTACCCCTCAACCTATGCTGCCAAGTTCAGAGTCTGGTATCGGAATCGGTATCAGCCAAGCAGCCCGTGGACAACTGCTCCACCGCGTAAGCGTAGAAGAGGAGCAGATTCTGCGTTACCAGATCCTCGCCCCCACCGAGTGGAACTTTCATCCACAAGGGGCCGTTGCCGAGGCACTGCAGTCACTCGACCCACACTCCCCTTCTCTACAACAGCAGGCTCAGTTGATCATTCATGCAATTGATCCCTGTGTTGGTTATGATCTCACCATTCACCCGCAATAGACGCTTAAGACTCTCACCATGTGCCTCGCCCTCCCAACCCAAATTATAGCGATCAGTGATGACCAACAAAATGCCACCGTCTCCCTCGATGGCATCCGCAAAGAGATCTCTCTGGCGTTGGTTGAAGATATTGTAGTCGGTGACTATGTACTGCTACATGTCGGTTATGCCCTGAGCAAAGTCGATATAGTCGAGGCTGAAAAGACACTGGCACTGTTTGCCGAGATGAACGATTTAGAGTCCGCATGAAATACATCGACGAATTCCGCTCCGGTGAGCTGGCACAGAAACTGGCAACCAAGATTCAACAGGCCATTGAACCCGGCCGACACTACAACCTGATGGAGTTTTGCGGCGGCCACACCCACGCCATCTTCCGCTATGGGGTGCAAGAGTTGATGCCGGAGAGTGTGCACTTTATCCATGGCCCCGGCTGCCCGGTCTGTGTACTACCCACCAGCCGTATTGACCAAGCCATCCACCTGCTACAACAAGAGGATGTGATTCTCTGTAGCTATGGCGACCTGCTACGGGTACCCGCCAGTGACCGCAACAGTCTACTCAAGGCGAAGGCAACGGGCGCTGATGTGCGTATGGTCTACTCTACTCAGGATGCCTTAAAAATCGCAACTGACAATCCACAACGTGAGGTGGTCTTCTTTGCCATCGGCTTTGAGACCACCACCCCCCCGACTGCAGTGGCCATTCAACAGGCTGCCGCTCAAGGGCTGAAAAATTTCTCCGTCTTCTGTAACCATGTACTGACCCCAGCAGCAATTCAAAACATCCTTGAATCACCAGAGGTGCGGGAGATCGGCACCGTGTCGATCGATGGCTTCTTTGGCCCCTCCCACGTCAGCGCCATCATCGGCAGCCGCCCCTATGAGTTTTTTGCCGAGGAGTTCCAGCGCCCCGTAGTGATTGCTGGATTTGAACCCTTGGATGTCATGCAGTCTGCATTGATGCTGATCCGGCAACTCAACGAGGGGCGCTTTGAGGTGGAGAACGAGTACCACCGTGTGGTGAGCCGCGAGGGTAATCTGAAGGCGCAGGCGCTGGTCGCTGAGGTGTTTGAGCTGCGCCCCCTGTTTGAGTGGCGCGGACTGGGGCAGGTCCCCTACAGCGCACTGCGCATCAAGAAACCGTTCTCTGAGTTTGATACGGAAGAGCGCTTTACTCTACCCACAATCGTCTCCAAAGAGATTCGGGGCTGCGAGTGCCCTGCCATTCTACGCGGCGCAAAGCGCCCCAGTGACTGCAAGCTGTTTGGTACGGTCTGTACGCCAGATAACCCGATGGGTTCCTGTATGGTCTCTTCAGAGGGGGCCTGTGCCGCCTACTGGAGTTATGGCCGATTCCGCCAAGCCACTTAGAGGTACCTTTAAGTCCAACCTCTCAGAAAACCACTTACTCTTCGATCTCCCTTGCCTCCATGGGAAGGGTAACCACCATCCGCATGCCTTGGTGTAGACCTTCACTCTCCGCCCTGATCTTGCCGCCAAGAGAGTGAACCAGCTTAGCGGCAGAGTTGAGTCCAAAGCCACTCCCCTGCTCCTTGGTGGTATAGCCGGTACGGAACAGTCGGTGCGCCGCCTCGGGGTCATGCCCACAACCATTATCAGTTACAGATAGCTCAAATTTACCATGCTCTAGGGACACAACCTGCAACACCACTAGCCCCTTAAGGGTTGTCTGCAGCTGCTGCTCTTCAGCGATCGCCTCCAGTGCATTTTTGAATAGATTCAACAGCAGCTGCATCAATGGATTTCTCGGCAAGAACAACTTCTCTACCGAAAGCTCTTGCTCAATAGAGAGCTCAACCGCAGCCTTCTCAAAACGGTCCTCAATCAAACTAAAGGTATCATCAACCATCCCTCGCAGATCAAAGGCCGTAGACTGAATCACGGGGCGTGCTGCACTACGCTGAATCGAGATAATCTCTCCAATATGCGCAATTCCATGCTCAATCTTCTCCAGCTCCGCTGCTTCATCAATGGAGTGGCTAAGCCGTTCCACAAACTCCCCCATCGCATCCATCACCACTGCGGACTGTTCAAGCGCTTCACGTAGTGTACCTGTCTCCGCAGACGGATCATTCGACACACGAATTTTCTCCGCATATCCCATCTGCATGGTTCTCAATTTATCCAGCTTCTTCAACTTATTCCGAGTACGAATCACATTGCCACTCATTCCGGTAATCACATTCCCAATATTATGCAGTACCGCGCCCCCCATCTGCGCCACACCCGCTTGGAACTCTGCCAGCAGCTCATGCTGCTCTGCCCGTATCCGATCACTGATATCGTGCAACACCAGCACAGACCCAACCAAGACCGTCCCTTGCTCATACTCCTCTCGCAGCATCGCACCACTCACCTGCACGGGTGCAACCATCCCCTGCCGACTGATCAGCTGTTTCTCTACATAAAGCTCTTTCTGTTCGAGGAAGAGCCGTCCAAATGGTGTAGTGATAAAGATATCCCAAAGCAGAGTATCCTCAGGGTCATGAATCACCGTCAATACTTTGGTCTCACCATCCACCGACAGTGGAAAGAGACCGATCTCTACACGAAGTGATCCATTCACAGTCTGTAGAGGAACCCGCTTCCCTTGCTGCATACCTCTCGGTTTTGCCTCTGCAATAAATGCCTGCAGCAGATCCACATGTGGACGGTGCATCTCAGGCTCCAGCAGCGGATTCAAGCCCCCTCCCTGTAACTGTTCTGGTGACCACCCAGAGAGCATCTCCATGGCATCATTGGAGACCTCAATAACCCCATGCTGATCCACAATCAATGAGGCTACTGCAGACTCCCTACAGAATGCATCCAGTGAAGTTCTTTGCTCATCAATCAGCTCTTGCAGGCGCTCCTGCACAATACGAAGTTGACTCTCACTGCACTCCACCACTGACTCTTCTACAGCGAACAGCGTACTGAACGGTTTTCCTTTCAGCTGATCTCGATCCAGCCCACTCAAGGTCTCAATCGTTGGGTTGACCCGCTGGATCATTCCACTGCGATCCAGTACCAGCACCCCCTCTTGCATCGACTCTAGGATAGAGACACTCTGCACCTTCTCTCGAACCAGTGCCTGTTGTGCCCGTTCTAAGGCCGCAGTCATCTGATTAAAACTCCTGGCAAGGTCACCCAGCTCATCACTGCTTTTATCATCCAGCCGATAACTGAGATCCCCCCGTGTCAACGCCTGCGCACCATGATAGAGCAGAGAGATCCGATTCAATACAATACTACGCATCTCCCAGCTGATAATGCCCAACTCAAACAGCGCAAAGAAAAAGAGGCTGATGTAGAGTAGGTTACGCAGGTTATCCAGCGGTTCCAGTGCCTCCTCCTCTTCATAGACAATGTGAATCAGATGTCCTTTTTCCGAAGTGGACTGATGATGAGCGGCTCTCTGTTGTGGCAGATAACGTACTGCAGGCTCATCCTTCCAGAGGGAGATACGCCACTCCATGGTATCTTCATGGTGGTGTTCACTCCCTTTATCGGCCTCATCAGGGGGCCAAGCGGCAATCACACGCCCTTCATCACCATCCAGATACTCAATCTCATCCAGACCACTGCCTTGAGGCAAGTTATGGGCAATATTGGAGAGCACCCGCCCCGTCGACTGCTGCCAACGCTCAACCACAACCAGCTCTCCAAGCCGTTGATTACCCAATTTCACTGGAGCCATAAACCAGCGCACACGTTGCTTCTGAATCTCTACCGATCCACCTAACCGTTTTACCCAAGGGTCAAATTCTGGGACAGAGACCCTCACCGTTTCAACATCCTGAGAGTGGTTCTCCATAAACAGCGGGTGGCTGCGTACTCTCTCCCCAATCAACTGCTGCGGATGCCAGCTTTCGCTCGGCTCACCACTCACCGTAACCACTTGCCCCTCTGCATCCACCAGAAAGGTATAAAAAATCTGGGGATAGACACCAACCAAGGTATTCAATAAGCGCTGCCCCTGTTCCAGCTCTCCCGACTGCAGGGCCTCTCCTCCTCTGGGGTCCTGCACTGCCAGCTCAACAATATGGCGATTCTCATCCACCCGCTCCCGCAGCTGACTACGAATAAAGGAGAGCGTAGCAACCATCTGATGCTCAATCTCCTGCTTTAGTTCGCTACGCATCTCCTGCTCTAACAAGAATGCTGCAGTAGCCGTCAATAACAGAATCGAACTACCTACAATGGCAATCGTTCGGGGAATCAGTTTCATATTGGATAACATAGTAGACTTTACCTTTCACCACCTGCTTTAACGCTTTTCAAGCGATAACTATACATGACTATTCAAAACAATCGTTACCCATTCCAATTAGACCTAACCAACGGAAAAATTGACATGAACCACGGCAGCGGAGGACGTGCCATGGCCCAACTGGTTGATGAACTGTTTGTACGCCACTTTGATAATGAGCTGCTACGACAGGCCAATGACCAAGCCAGCTTTGAGATTTCCGCGGGTCGCATGTCTATCAGTACCGATGGACATGTGATCTCTCCCCTCTTCTTCCCTGGTGGAGACATTGGCTCTCTCTCAGTCCACGGCACCTTGAATGATGTCTCCATGTCTGGGGCCAAACCACTCTACCTATCTGCCGGTTTCATTCTGGAAGAGGGCTACCCACTGGCTGATCTGGATCGCATCATTCGTTCTATGGCCGCTGCTTCTAAAAAAGCAGGGGTACCGGTGGTAACCGGAGATACCAAGGTTGTCGAGCGAGGTAAGGGCGATGGCGTCTTTATTACCACCACTGCAATAGGGCTGATACCTGAGGGAGTCAATATCTCTGGGGACCGCGCACAACCGGGCGATCTCATTCTTATCAGCGGAACGCTGGGCGACCACGGCGTTGCTATCCTCTCCAGTCGCGAAAATTTGGAGTTTGAGACCACCATTGAGTCTGACTCTGCCGCACTACATGGGTTGATTGCCGACCTCGTTGCTGCTGTCCCCGAGATTCACTGTCTACGAGACCCTACCCGTGGGGGGCTGGCGACCACACTCAATGAGCTGGCCCGCCAGTCACACATCGGCATGCGCATTCGTGAGGCTGATCTACCGATACAACCTGCGGTCCATGCCGCCTGTGAACTACTGGGGCTGGACCCGCTCTATGTGGCTAATGAGGGGAAATTGGTCTGCATTGTAGCAGCCGAACATGCTGACAGAGTGCTGACCACCATGCAGCAGCACCCCAACGGCAAAGAAGCGGCCATCATTGGGAGAGTGGTCGAAGATGAGATGGGTTTTGTGCAGATGGAAACTACACTGGGTGGGAGTCGAGTGATCGATTGGTTGACTGGAGAACAGCTTCCCAGAATTTGCTAAGGAACCTCTAAACTTTAATGAGGCCACTCAAAGGCGAGAGAGAAGGAGAAGGTGCTCCCTACACCGACCTCACTACTCACCTCAATCCCTGCTCCCCCCATCATCTGCACCAACTGCTGGCTGATCGCCAAGCCTAATCCACTACCACCATGCCTGCGGGTAAGTGAGCTGTCTGCTTGGGTAAAGAGGTCAAAGATCTGATGCTGCTGCTCTGCACTCATCCCAATACCAGTATCGGAGACAGAGAAATTCAGCACCTTCTGATTCCGCGCCTCTCCCTCCACGGTAGCAACAGTGATACCTATACTGCCCTGGTCGGTAAACTTGATCGCATTACTGCAGAGATTATTCAGCACCTGAGTCAAGCGTTGCGCATCCCCCAACAAGGTGTGCGGCAGGTTATTCCCCAGATTCACTCGACATTCCAGCCCTTTCTCTTGTGCCGCCCCACTCTGGAAAAACCGCTGCAATTTCTGTAACAATGGCTCTAGCTCAAAGGGTTCAACCTCAATCTCCATTTTTCCAGATTCAATCTGTGAGGTATCCAACAGGTTATCCAACAGCCCCATCAACTCTTGGGATGATTCTCGCTGAATCTCTAGATAATTTCGCTGAGTTGCATCAATATCGGTTCTTAACAACAGATCATTCAACCCCATCACGCCATTCATTGGGGTACGAACTTCATGCCCTATATTGGCAATAAATTCAGATTTATAACGCCCAACACGAACCAGCTCTTCAGCTGTTGTCGAGTAGACGGACTTCTTCCGCCAAGGTTGTCGTTCTGATCAGCTGACTC
>JABGQL010000117.1 GCA_018648825.1 Gammaproteobacteria bacterium | reverse complement strand
CGGAAGAAGTCCGTCTACTCGACAAATCTATCTGGCATCGACAACAGCAGAGATCTGGCATGACTTGGTGGAAGGGGCGGAGCAGGAGATGCAGCTTTCTCTAGAACATGAGGTTGAGGGGTATCTGGTAATGACCCTGATACGCTATCAAAACTATGCGGCACTCAAAACCCATCTGTTGGCACTGGACTATCTCAATGCGCACGGAGTGGGTGGACAGGTGCGCCAGCAGCGGTTGCAACAGCTGGGAGATATCAGCCTACTGTTTGGCGGTCTCTACCCCGAGCAGGCAGACCGGCGCATGGTGAGCCATGACTACTTTATCAAGATGGGAAAGAGCGCCTACGCTGCGGCATCGATGGGGGCTAAACAGGCCATTGCAGAGATGTTTGTGAAGCTTTCTGAGAATTTTATTGCGCTGACCCAAGTGTTGCGGGTGGTGCATGATTACACTGCTGAGCAGCGCCCTGATCTGTTAGAGGCGTGGGATCTCTGGTCAGGTATGGGAGACCGTGACGCTTGGGAACGGTTGAGCCACAACGGTGCTGTGGTGCCTGTTACTGTAGCTGGGCATGCATAGCGCTTCAAATCCCCTCCCCCAGGCAGGGGGAGGGCTAGGGAGGGGGTAGAGTTTGTGAGTTAATGGGCAGTTTCTAGTGCTGACACTGTGGGCAATACCAGCTAGAGCGTCGGTTTTGAGTGATGCGCTTGATGGGGCTGTCGCACTGTGGGCAGGGTTCATCCTCTCGACCGTAGACGGAGAGCTGTTGCTGGAAATAGCCAGGCTTGCCTTCACTGTTGCGAAAGTCCTGTAGTGTGGTTCCCCCCTGTCGAATCGCCTCGTTTAGCCTGTTCTGGATCGCCTCAGCAAGCTGTCGATAGCGTTGTTTAGAGGTGCTGCCACAGCTGCGTTTGGGGTGGATGCCACTGAGGAAGAGTGATTCACAGGCGTAGATGTTGCCGACCCCGGTGATGACCTTCTGGTCCATGATAAAGGCCTTGATTGAAACCTTTCTCCCCCGAGATTTTTGATAGAGGTGGTCGCTAATCTGATCGACGGTGGTTGCTCCGACCGGCTCAATCCCAAGTGAGGCGATCAGTGGATGCTGTTCAATCGGTTCCGTAGTCCAAAGTACTGCCCCAAAGCGGCGGGGGTCACGGAAGCGTAGCATCATTCCGTTGCTGAGGTGGAGGTCAACGTGGTCATGCTTCTCTGCTGCAGGATTGCCTTCGAGTACACGCAGCGTGCCGGTCATTCCAAGGTGGATGATCAGTGTCCCTTTTTCGCTTTTGAGAAGCAGGTATTTTGCCTGTCGTGTAATCTGCTTGAAGGTGATCCCTGTAACCTCCTCTTCAACCCCTTCTGGAATTGGCCAGCGCAGTGAGCGTTGACGGATGACTACGCGGGTCACACTTTGGTTTAGGCTTGCGGGTTCGATGCCGCGTCGGGTGGTCTCAACTTCAGGTAGTTCTGGCATAACCCAGAGTATAATAGGCGGATGATACTTGGTGTAGATACAGGCGGTACCTTTACCGATTTTGTTTATTGGGATGGAGAGCGGCTCCATATCCATAAGGTGCTGTCGACCCCGGATGCCCCAGAGCGAGCGATTTTGCAGGGTATTGCTGAGATGGAGGTCCCGCTACAAGGGTTAACCGTGGTGCATGGGTCGACGGTAGCGACCAATGCGGTGCTGGAGGGGAAGGGGGTACGCACCCTGTTTATCACCAATCGCGGATTTGGTGACCTGCTGACCATTGGGCGACAGGCGCGTGAAGAGCTATACAATCTTCAGCCCAAGCTTGTGCCGCCCCCGGTACCATTTGAGGACTGCCTAGAAACTGGAGGACGTATCGGTGCCGATGGGGTGACTGTTGAGCCGCTCTCTGAGGCGGATCTAGAGCAGTTGAAAGGTGAGATTGAGCAGCGCAACCCTGACGCGGTGGCGATCAACCTGCTCTTCTCCTTTTTAGACAGTGAGGCAGAGCGGCGTATTGAATCCATTGTGCCGCAGGGGGTATTTGTCTCCCGTTCATCCAAAGTGCTTCCAGAGTATCGAGAGTATGAGCGTGGCATTACTACCTGGCTCAATAGTTATGTAGGACCCTTGGTTGAGGGGTACCTGGAACGGCTGGCGCAGGGGGCGGCGGGTGCACAGATCTCCGTAATGCAGTCCTCCGGCAGTACCATTGCCGCCAGCCATGCGGGGGGGGATTCGGTACATATGTTGTTATCGGGACCAGCAGGTGGACTGGCTGCGGCGCACTTTATGGGGGCGCAGGTGGGGTGCTCAAAACTATTGACCTTTGATATGGGGGGGACCTCAACCGATGTGGCGTTGATTGATGGTGCGGTGCGTCTCACCTCAGAGGGGAAGATTGGGCGCTATCCGGTTGCGGTGCCTATGGTCGATATGCACACCATCGGTGCGGGGGGTGGTTCCATTGCGCGTGTAGATGCGGGGGGGATGTTGCAAGTGGGGCCAGAGTCTGCGGGGGCTGCGCCGGGGCCAGCCTGTTACGGTAAGGGGGGTAGAGTGTCGACAGTGACCGATGCCAACCTGCTGTTGGGGCGCCTGCTGCCGGATGCCTTTTTGGGGGGCGGGATGTCACTGGACCGGGCTGCAGCAGAACGGGCGATGTTGTCGGTTGCTGAGGCGCTCAGTTGCACCCTGGAAGAGGCGGCGGAGGGGGTGATTCGGGTCGCCAATGAGCATATGTCACATGCGCTGCGGGTGATCTCTGTGCAGCGTGGGATAGATCCGCGAGGCTTTAGTTTGGTCTCATTTGGTGGTGCGGGTGGGTTACATGTCTGTGCGCTGGCAGAGTCGTTAGGGATGGAGCAGGCGATGATTCCGTTGCATGGTGGTGTGTTATCTGCGTTGGGCATGTTGGTTGCCCCTCGAGGGCGGGAGCTATCGCGCTCTAATATTACACTGCTGGATGCGTTAGAAGAGCAAGAGATTGAGTCGCTCTTTTTGCAGTTAGCGCAGCAGGGGAGTGATGCCTTGGTGGAGGAGGGGGTGGAGCGTAAGGCGATTGAGCTATTACGCAGCGTGGACCTACGCTATCGTGGGCAGTCCTTTACCCTTAACCTGTTATGGAGTGGGTGTGAGGGGGCTGCGGAAGCCTTTCATCAGGCGCACCAAGCGCGTTACGGACACAATTTTGATTTTCCGGTTGAGCTGGTCAATGTGAGAGTCAAGGTGCGGGAGCGCTCCCAGTTGCCCTTTTCCTTGAATATGGATCTCTCACCGCAGCAGTTGGAGCCCAATTATGTGGAGATGGCGGGGATGGGGAAGATTCCTGTCTATCCGCGTGCGGCGCTGCAGGTTGGGCAGCAGCTGGATGGCCCAGCACTGATTACCGAACAGGTCTCTACCTCACTGGTGGCGCTGGGCTGGTGTTGTTGTGTTGATCCTACGGGAGTGCTGTTGCTGAATAAACAGTAATCAGCCAGTTGAAACGCCCTCCGCAAAGCAGGGGGAGGGTTGAAGTGGCCCACAAAAAAAGCCCGCGAACTGAGTTGCGGGCTTTTTTGATGTTTGTGAAGAGAGACCTTACTTGATCTTCGCCTCTTTAAACATGACATGCTTACGTACCTTGGGATCATACTTCTTGATCTCCATCTTCTCAGGCATAGTGCGCTTGTTCTTCGTAGTAGTGTAGTAGTATCCAGTCCCTGCGGAAGATACCAGTTTGATCTTATCACGCATAATAGTGCTCCTTTATACCTTCTCGCCGCGAGAACGCATCTCTGCAAGAACAGAATCGATGCCCTTCTTGTCAATGATGCGCATCCCTTTGCTGGTGAGGCGCAGTTTTACCCAACGGTTCTCACTCTCAACCCAAAAGCGGTGTGAGTGCAGGTTAGGCAGAAAACGACGACGGGTCTTGTTATGAGCGTGTGACACATTGTTTCCCGCTACAGGGCGCTTACCGGTCACTTGACATACTCTGGACATTACAACTCTCCAACTAAATCTTGCTTGTGTTAGCTTACGTAAGACTAATCGCTTACGAAAAAGAGCGCGAATATTGCCAGATATTGGAGGGGCTGGCAACCATCAAATGAGAAAAAGTTGGATTTTTCCTCTGAGGGGGGTGGATTTGGATCGCACAGCACGCCGATAAGACCGTATAATAGCGCGTTTATTTGGATCTGAGTTCCTGTTTTCTGGAGAAGATGTGATGATGACGATGGATGATCGCGATGGTGTAATTTGGATGGATGGTGAGATGGTGGATTGGCGCGAGGCCAAGGTCCACGTGTTGACCCATACCCTGCACTATGGAATGGGTGTGTTTGAGGGGATTCGTGCCTATAAGACGGAGCATGGCCCTGCAATTTTTCGCCTGACAGAACATACCGATCGCCTGTTCCGCTCTGCCCATATTATGGATATGGAGATTCCCTGGAGTAAGGAGGAGGTCAACGCGGCGACTAAGGCAGCGGTACGTGAGAACAATCTCGACAGTGCCTATATTCGCCCCATGGCCTTTTACGGTTCGGAGGGGATGGGGCTGCGTGCCGATAACCTCAAGGTGCATCTGATTGTCGCAGCTTGGGAGTGGGGTGCCTATCTGGGCGCGGAGAATATGGAGAAGGGGATTCGCATCAGAACCTCCTCCTTTACTCGCCACCATGTCAATATCAGCATGTGTAAGGCGAAGGCGAACGGCCACTATATCAACTCCATGTTGGCCCTAAATGAGGCGCTGAAAGATGGTTACGATGAGGCGTTGCTGCTGGATGTGGATGGTTTTGTCGCCGAGGGGAGTGGCGAGAATCTGTTTGTGATCAACAACGGGGTGATCTATACCCCGGAGCTGACCTCCGCGCTGGATGGTATTACCCGTCAGACATTGATGAAGATGGCTGCTCAAATCGGGGTTGAGGTGCGTGAGAAGCGCATCACCCGAGATGAGGTCTACACCGCAGATGAGGCCTTCTTTACCGGCACCGCTGCAGAGGTGACCCCGATTCGTGAACTGGATAACCGAGCGATTGGCGAGGGCAAGCGTGGTCCAATCACCGAGCAGCTACAGACCATGTATTTTGATCTGGTACATGGACGCTTGCATGGACATGATGACTGGCTGGACTACGTCTAAATGAAAATTGCGATTGCGGGTACCGGCTACGTCGGCCTCTCTAACGCGATGCTGTTGGCGCAGCATAATGAGGTAGTCGCGCTGGATATCATCCCAGAGAAGATTGAGCAACTCAGTCGGGGAGAGTCACCGATTGTCGATACGGAGATTGAGGACTTTCTACAAAATCGGACGCTGAACTTTAGTGCGACTCTTAATAAAGAGACGGCCTACCAAGGGGCCGACTACGTCATTATCGCCACCCCCACCGATTACGATACCGAGAGCAACTACTTCAATACCGGATCGGTCGAGGCGGTGATCCGGGATGTGATGGCGATCAACCCCGATGCGGTGATGGTGATCAAGTCCACGGTTCCAGTCGGTTACACCGAACGTACTCGAAAAGAGATGGGGTGTGAAAATCTGATCTTCTCTCCTGAATTTCTGCGAGAGGGGAAGGCGCTCTACGACAACCTTCACCCCTCCCGTATTATTGTGGGAGAGCAGTCGGAGCGTGCGCGTATTTTTGCTAACCTACTGGTCGAAGGGGCAGAGAAGGAGAATATTGACCTGCTCTTCAGTAACTCCACTGAGGCTGAGGCGGTTAAACTCTTCTCCAACACCTACCTCGCCATGCGCGTTGCCTACTTTAATGAGTTGGATACCTATGCACAGGTGCACGGCTTGGATAGTAAGCATATTATCGACGGCGTAGGGCTGGACCCCCGTATCGGTACCCACTACAACAATCCCTCGTTTGGTTATGGGGGGTACTGTCTGCCGAAAGATACCAAGCAGCTTCGCGCCAACTATCAGGATGTCCCCAATAATTTGATCCGTGCCATTGTTGATGCCAATAGCACCCGTAAAGATTACATTGCCGATAGCATTATCAGCCAGAATCCGAAAATAGTGGGAGTCTATCGTCTGATTATGAAGAGTGGTTCCGACAACTTCCGCGCCTCCTCGATTCAGGGCATTATGAAACGGATCAAGGCCAAGGGGATTGAGGTGATTGTCTACGAGCCTGTGCTCGAAGAGGATGAGTTCTACCACTCCAGAGTGGTGAATGAGCTAGAAAGCTTTAAACAGCAGTCTGAACTCATTATTGCCAACCGCATCACTAATGAGATTCGAGATGTGAAAGAGAAAATTATCTCCCGCGACCTATTTGGACATGACTCATGAAGATACTCGTTACTGGTGCTGCTGGTTTTATCGGTTCTGCACTCTCCATTCGTCTGCTGGAACGAGGCGATCAGGTTATCGGTATCGATAACCATAATGACTACTATGACCCAGCCCTGAAAGAGGCGCGCTTGGCTCGTCATGCAGAGCACCCGAATTACACCCATATTCGGATGAGCCTCGAAGACCGAGAGGGGATGGCTGAGCTGTTCAAAAGAGAGCAGTTTGAGGGGGTGGTTAATCTCGCAGCACAGGCGGGAGTACGCTACTCACTGGAGAATCCACTCGCCTACATCGATACTAATTTGGTTGGCTTCGGCCACATCCTTGAAGGGTGTCGCCACAACAAGGTGGGGCATCTGGTCTACGCCTCCTCCAGTTCTGTCTACGGCTCCAACACCAAAATGCCGTTTAGTGTGCATGACAATGTGAATCATCCCGTCAGCCTTTATGCGGCCACCAAAAAGGCTGGTGAGCTGATGGCGCACACCTATAGCCACCTTTATGACCTACCGACTACGGGGCTGCGTTTCTTTACCGTATACGGCCCGTGGGATCGTCCTGATATGGCATTACAAAAATTCACCCGTGCAATGCTCGCAGGAGAGAAGATTCAGGTCTTCAACTACGGCAAGCACCGTAGAGACTTCACCTATATTGACGATATTGTAGAGGGCGTGATTCGTATCCTCGATAGGCCCGCGCCACCCAACCCAGAGTGGAGTGGAGACAACCCCGATTCGGCCACCAGCAAAGCCCCATGGCGAGTCTATAATATCGGCAACAACAACCCAGTGGAGTTGATGGACTACATCGAAGCACTGGAAGAGTCGCTCGGTGTAACGGCCGATAAAGAGATGCTGCCCCTGCAGCCGGGAGATGTCCCCGATACCTATGCGGACGTGGAAGATCTGGTCAAAGAGTTTGGCTATAAACCCAGCATGTCGGTAAAAGAGGGTGTGCAAAATTTCGCCAACTGGTACAAAGAGTTCCACCAGATTAACCTAGAACCCGAAGTTCCCTCCCCCAAGCAGGGGGAGGGCTAGGGTGAGGTCCATGTTCCACTCCATACTCAGTGAACACCAGCAGGTCATCACCAGCTTGCAGGGGATGGAGCCAGAGATCACCCAATCGGCTCAACATATCACTGCCTGTCTACAACAAGGCGGTAAGATACTGCTCATGGGTAACGGAGGCAGTGCAGCCGATGCACAGCATATCGCCGCAGAACTGGTGGTCCGCTATGTGAAAAACAGGAAAGCACTGCCCGCAATTGCCCTCACCACAGACAGTTCAATCCTCACCGCAACCGGAAATGACTTCGGCTTTAAACAACTCTTCGCTCGGCAGGTCGAGGCGTTGGCACAACCGGGTGATCTGGTGGTTGGTATCTCCACCTCAGGTGAGAGTGAGAATGTGGTCTGTGCGCTGCAAAAGGCAAAAGAGAGCGGGGTAGAGACTCTGGGGCTGACGGGTCAAGCGGCAGGGCGAATTAGCCAAATTGCCGACCAAACCATTCGTGTACCCTCAACGGTCACCGCACGGGTTCAAGAGGCCCATATTCTGATCGGACACTACTGGTGTGAACAGGTCGAGGCGGCCTACGTATGAGCTTGACCATTCCTGATTTCTCTACAGGCAAGACACTGGTTGTGGGTGATCTGATGTTGGACCGCTACTGGTCTGGCGGTGCGGATCGAGTCTCCCCTGAGGCCCCGGTCCCCGTAGTGCATATCAAAGAGATTGAGGAGCGCCCCGGCGGAGCCGGAAATGTTGCACTGAATATTGCGGCACTCGGTGGTGGGGTTACGCTGCTGGGGGTGGTGGGAGAGGATGCCGAAGGTGAGGCACTACAACAGCAGCTCCAACAAAAAGGGGTGAACTGCCAATTCCAGAAAGAGCCGGGACTGCGCACATCGACCAAGCTGCGGGTTTTGAGTCGCCATCAACAGTTGATTCGTCTCGATTTTGAAGAGTCGATGGATGCCCTCTCTTTTGCCCCATTGATGGATCGGTTCAAGGCAGAGCTATCGGAGTGCGGTGCGGTGATTCTCTCTGACTACGGCAAGGGTACCTTGAGCCAAGTTGAGCTGATGATTCAACTGGCTCGAGCCACAGGTAAGCCGGTATTGATTGACCCCAAGGGGAGCGACTTTAGCAAATACCAAGGGGCGACCTTGATGACCCCCAACCTCTCAGAGTTTGAGGCGGTTGCAGGAAAATGTAAGGGCAGTGAGGCGGTGGTTGAGCGGGGAGAGCAGTTGCGCCAGCAGTTGCAGATGGAGGCACTGTTGGTCACCCGTGGAGAGGCGGGAATGACGCTACTGGATGGGGAACAGCTCCCCTTCCACCAGCCCACCCATGCGCGTGAGGTCTATGATGTGACCGGAGCTGGGGATACGGTGATTGCGACACTGGCAGCCGGTATTGCAGCCGGAGCCAATCGACAAGATGCAGTGGCGGTGGCCAATCTCGCAGCAGGCATTGTGGTTGGTAAACTGGGTACCGCAACCACCTCTGTGGCAGAGCTGCATCAGGCCATCCACGATCCGGAAGAGACCGGCTTTGGTGTGTTGAATGAGGCGCAGCTGCAACAGGCAATCCAGCAGGCCCATGCCCGTGGGGAGAAGGTGATTATGACGAATGGCTGCTTTGATCTGCTACATACCGGGCATGTCAGCTACCTCTCTGAAGCAAGAAAGTTGGGAGAGCGGCTGGTGGTTGCGGTCAACTCGGATGAGTCGGTGCGACAACTCAAGGGAGAGCAGCGCCCAATCAACAATATTGAGTCACGAATGACACTGTTGGCTGCACTAGAGAGTGTGGATTGGGTGGTGCCGTTTACAGAAGAGACCCCAGAACGGCTCTACTGCAGCGTGCTACCGGATGTGATTGTGAAGGGGGGTGACTATAAGCCGGAGGAGGTCGCAGGTGGGCCGTGTGTGATTAAGAGCGGTGGAAGCGTAGAGATATTGAAGTTTGTGGAAGGACACTCCACAACCTCCATTGTTGAAAAGATTAAAGGAATAGAAGCATGATTATCGTAACGGGTGGTGCGGGATTTATCGGCAGTAATATCGTTAAGGCGCTCAATGATCGCGGCGAGACGGATATCCTAGTGGTGGATAACCTCACCAACGGGCGCAAGATGCGTAACTTGGCTGACCTCGATATCGCCGACTATATGGATCGTCTCGACTTTATTGAGCGTATCAATAACGATGAAGATTTCGGCAAGGTGCAGGCAATCTTCCACGAAGGGGCAACCTCGGCCACCACTGAGTGGGATGGCCACTTTGTGATGAACAACAACTACGAGTACGCCAAGTCACTGCTTCACTGGTGCCTGAAGCACAATGCCCAGTACCTCTACGCCTCTTCGGCCTCGGTCTATGGTGCAGGCACCACCTTTATCGAAGATCGGCAGTATGAGCATCCGATCAATATGTATGCTTACTCGAAGTTCCAGTTTGACCAGTATGTGCGCCGCTTACAGCCAGAGATGCAGAGCCAAGTGGTTGGCTTCCGCTACTTCAACGTCTACGGACCGCGTGAGCAGCACAAGGGGACAATGTCGAGCACCGCCTTCCACTTCAATAACCAGATTAAAGAGAGTGGCGTTGCCAAGCTTTTTGATAGTTGTGATGGCTATGCGGATGGAGAGCAGCGCCGTGACTTCGTCTATGTCGGGGATGCGGTCAAGGTCAACCTCTGGTTCCTCGATAATCCGGATAAGGGCGGGATTTTTAATCTGGGTACTGGGCGATCACAGGCCTTTAACGATATGGCCAATGCGGTGATCGACTGGCATGGTAAGGGGAGTATTGAGTATATCCCCTTCCCGGATCACCTAAAGGGGGCTTACCAGAGCTTTACCGAGGCCGATATCTCTGCGTTGCGCAGTATGGGATATGACGAACCCTTCCTTACAGTAGAAGAGGGCGTGCGGGAGTATATGGATATTCTCAACGGATGATGGTTGGTGTACCCCCATCCCAGCCTTCCCCCTATAAAGGGGAAGGAGTCAGGAGCACCCTCCCTCTTTTAGGGGGAGGGCAGGGGAGGGGGTGAAATGCAAAGAGTACCACCCAAAATAAAACAGAACGCACGAGACCTGCGTAAAAACATGACCGATGCGGAACGGACTCTATGGAGTAGAATAAAGAGTCGTCGACTACAAGGATTCCGTTTCCGTAGGCAACACCCCGTCGGGAATTATATTGTTGATTTTGTGTGCCTAGAGTTGAAGTTGGTGATTGAGTTAGATGGTGGTCAGCATATGGATCAACAGCAGTATGATGAAAGAAGAGATTCATTCTTGAAAGCTCAAGGCTTTACAGTGTTACGCTTCTGGAATAACAAAGTGATGAAAGAGGTGGATGGGGTATTGGAGTCTATTTTGACATTTCTACCCCCATCTCAATCTTCCCCCTACAAGGGGGAAGAGGCTGCAACTCCCTCCCCTTTGAGGGGGAGGGTAGGGGAGGGGGTAGAGAACTCATGAGTAAAATCCTAATAGTCGGCCCCTCCTGGGTAGGCGATATGGTGATGGCACAGAGCCTGTTCAAGGTACTGAAGCAGCAATCACCGAATGCAGTCATCGATGTACTGGCCCCAGCCTGGTCGCTACCCCTGCTAGAGCGGATGCCGGAGGTCAATCAAGGTATTGCGATGCCACTGGGGCATGGCAAGCTTGGGTTAGGAGAACGCTACCGACTGGGGAAAAGCCTGCGATCCGAACAGTATGACCAGGCCATTCTACTCCCCAACTCTCTCAAGTCCGCCATTGTGCCGTGGGCTGCAAAGATTCCAAAGCGTACCGGATTCCGAGGAGAGATGCGTTATGGTCTGTTGAATGACCTGCGCTTGTTGGATAAGCAGCAGTTGACGATGACGGTGCAACGTTTTGTGGCGCTGGCTGATGCTGATGGCGCAGAGCTGCCGGAGATTCCAGAGCCACAGCTGGTTGTTGTGCCAGAGCGTATTGACCAAGCGCTCTCATCCATTGGAGTACAGCGCCCAGAGGGCAAGTTACTGGTGCTCTGCCCCGGAGCCGAGTATGGTCCGGCCAAGCAGTGGCCAGCGGAGTACTTTGCCGCAGTAGCCAGAGAGAAGATGGAGCAAGGGTGGCAAGTGTGGTTGTTAGGTTCCGAAAAGGATCAAGTGATTTGTGATGAGGTGATAAGCAGTGTACCCCCTCCCCCTGATAGGGGGAGGGAAGGGGTGGGGGTAGAAAACCTCGCAGGCCGCACCACACTCGAACAGGCAATCGATCTAATGTCACTCGCAACAGTGGTCATCGGAAACGACTCCGGCCTGATGCATGTAGCAGCGGCGCTAGACCGTGATCTGGTGGCGATCTACGGCTCCTCCGATCCTAACTTTACACCACCACTGAACCAACGGGCACAGATCCTTGGTCTCAATCTGGAGTGTAGCCCCTGCTTTAAACGAGAGTGTCCATTGGGGCATACAAACTGCCTCACGCAGTTAGAGCCAGCCCAAGTGCTACAGGCGATAGAAGCCTTTCCAGTCAAATGAGAGTGCTGTTGATCAAAATCTCATCGCTGGGTGATGTGCTCCATGCACTGCCAGCATTGACCGATGCGGCGAACGCCATTCCCGGTATCCAGTTTGACTGGGTGGTAGAGGCACCGTTTGCTGAGGTTCCAGCTTGGCACCCCGCAGTGGATCGGGTGATCCCTGTGTCGATTCGACGTTGGCGCAGGTCGCCCCTGAAGGCGCTTTTATCTGGCGAGTGGTCGAGTTTTAAAGCTGCATTGAAAGCGCGTGAGTATGATCTGGTGTTGGATGCACAGGGCTTGATTAAGAGTGGGTTGATCACCCGCATGGCGCGTGGGCCAAAGTCAGGATTGGACCGCAACTCTGCACGTGAGCCATTCGCTAGTCGATTTTACGATCATCCGCTGGCCGTGCAGAAAGGGGAGCATGCGATTGTGCGTCTGCGCAAACTGTTTGCGCTGGCGCTGGGGTATGCGATGCCCGACACAGAAGCGGACTCAGGTATCCGTGTTGTGGGGCAGCAGTCGAGTAAACCCACTATTCTATTTGTGCATGGCACCACATGGATTACCAAGCACTGGCCCGACAGTTACTGGACTGCGTTGGCGGTACTGGTCAATAGTGCCGGTTATCGAGTGATGCTGCCATGGGGGAGTGAGCAAGAGCAGCAGCGTGCAGAACAGATTGCTGAGGGGCGAGATGCTGTGATCTTGCCAAAGAGCTCTCTCACCGAGTTGGTCGGACAGTTTCAGCAGGTGGAGGGGATGATCTGTGTAGACTCCGGCCTGGCCCATCTGGGAGCAGCACTAAAAATTCCATCAGTAACGATTTATGGCTCAACCAACCCCGGCCTAACGGGAACCTGGGGCGAAAATCAAGATCACGTTACTGCATCATTGGAGTGCTCTCCTTGCCTAAAACGAATGTGCCAGTTCCCTCCCCCTAGCAGGGGGACGACTCCAGGGATGGAGGAGATAGAGCGGAGCAGGAAGCCAGAGCCGAGGGTTAGGGAGGGGGTTGAAACCCACAGCAACCACATAGAACCGATATGCTACCAAGAACTCACCCCAGAAAAGGTCTGGGATCACCTCTCCAAATCATTGAATTCCTCCACGTAGTCCCCGTTTTATGGGAAGATACCCCCGTTTTTCTACGGAATAGAGTGCATCATGGAACAGAATCCAAATCTCTCCATTGTGATCCCCGTCTGCAATGAGGAGGAGAGCATCGGAACCCTGATCAAAGAGATCGATCAGGTGCTGGAGCGGTCGCTCGGCTATGAAATAGTCGTAGTGGATGATGGTAGCCATGATGGAACAGTTGCCGTGCTCAATGGATTGAAGCAGGAGCTTGATCAGCTGCGGGTGATTCGTCACTTGCAGAATAGTGGGCAGAGTACCGCGATCCGTAGCGGAATCAAGATGGCAAATGCACAGTGGATTGCCACACTGGATGGTGATGGTCAGAATGACCCTGCCGATATCCCCAAACTCTATCTGAAACTCACAGAAGAGGAGAAGGGTGATCCCGCACTGGTGGTGGCAGGACACCGTAAGAAGCGTAAAGACCACTGGTTCCGCAGCTTCTATTCACGTATCGCCAACCGTATCCGTGCCAACCTGTTACGGGATGAGACCCCAGATACCGGCTGTGGTTTGAAGGTCTTTTCGCGAGAGCGTTTCCTCGATCTTCCTTATTTTGACCATATGCACCGCTACATCCCCGCACTGTTTATTCGTCAGGGGGGGCGTGTGATTTCGGTGGAGGTCAACCATCGTCACCGTGAGCAGGGGACATCTAAATATGGATTTCATAACCGCTTCTGGGTGGGAATCATGGACCTGTTAGGGGTGCGCTGGCTACTCAATCGCGCAAAAACTCCAGAAGTAGAAGAGCTATAATCATGGTTGCAATCTATGCTCCCTCCTCCTTGCAGGGGGAGGGCTGGGGAGGGGGTAGAAACCAAAAATATTTGAGGAATAATTGATCAGATGGAAGATATCCCAACCTCATGGCTCATCCTCGGCTTTCTTGGCCAGGCACTGTTCTCGATGCGCTTCCTAATCCAGTGGATCTATAGCGAAAAAAACAAACGCAGCATGATCCCGACCGCCTTCTGGTACTTCAGCTTGGGTGGAGGGTTAACGCTACTCGCCTATGCCATCCTGCGTGAAGACCCAGTCTTTATTGTGGGGCAGGGGACGGGACTGTTTATCTATATGCGTAACCTGATGTTGATCCGCAAAGAGGCGGAGATGAAGGCTCAGGCAGAAGGAAAAGTAGAGTAGTAGATGTGGGGTAGTTGCCTTTAGCCCCTTCCCCATTAAGGGGGAAGGATGGGATGGGGGTGAGGAGCCCAATAAAGCACTTGAGTTCCAGTTATAAGTGTTAACATATTGACGAAAAATCCAAATTTTTGTTAATATCTAATAAAATGTTAACACTTGATCTATATACCCCTGAAGAGGTTTCTACGCAGATTGCCAACAGCGCGAAGCAGTTGCGCCTCTCTGCAAATATGAGCAGAAAGAGCCTGGCACAGCACTCTGGTGTAAGCCTCGGCTCTATTCAGCGCTTCGAACAGACAGGGAAGATCTCTCTGGAGCATCTGCTTAAAATCGCTCAGGTTCTCTCTGCGCTAAAGGAGTTTCAGCAACTATTCCCGCTGCCAGACCCTAAAACTATTCAGCAGCTACTGGAGAGAGAGAAGCTACCGAAGCGGGGGCGACGATGAGGCGGCTCAATGTACTGCTTGCGCTTGATCCGGCAGCCCCGATAAAAGTGGGTGAGCTGTTCGAGCAACAGAGGAACATCTACTTCCAATATGATCCTGCATGGTTATCGGATGGATTTTCGCTCTCCCCCTACCATTTGAGGTGCTCTCCAGAGCTGATTCAGGATGAAGTCGGTCTTTGGCAGGGGTTGCACGGAGTTTTTAATGACTCTCTTCCTGATGGTTGGGGGCTGTTGTTGATGGATCGTGAGTTACGCAAGTCAGGGGTTGATCCGCATCGTGTCAGTCCACTTCACCGGCTTGCATGGCTGGGTCACAGCACGATGGGAGCTTTGGTTTATGAGCCAGTGAGTGGACCAGATAGTGACTCATTACTGGTTGATCTGAACCGTCTTGCAAATAATGCACAACAGGTTTTTTCCGGGCAGAGCGATGAGGTGTTACCAGAACTGTTTCGAGCAGGTGGTTCCCCTGGGGGTGCCCGCCCCAAGGCACTGATTGCAACCAAGGGTGATCAGGTGATCACAGCCGATGGAGAGATCCCGCAAGGGTTTGTCTCTTGGTTGGTGAAATTTTCTGCAAAAGATGACTTTCCTGATGCAGGCAATATTGAATATGCCTACTCTTTGATGGCTAAGGATGCGGGTATTGATATGCCAAATACTCAACTGATGGAGGGGCAATACTTTGCTACCCAACGTTTTGACCGGACTGCGGCTGGGCGGCATCATATACACACCTTTGGAAACATGGTGGGGGCTGATTTTCGGGTTCCAAACCTAGACTATGAAGACCTGTTCCGAGTGGTGCTGGATGTGACCAAAAGTAGGCAAGAGCTACTGAAGAGCTTTCGACAGATGATCTTCAATATAGCGACTCATAATCGGGATGACCATAGCAAAAACTTCGCCTTCTTCTGGAGCCAGCCAGAGAGGGGGTGGCGCTTAACACCAGCCTATGACTTGATGTTTAGCAATGGCATACATGGGGAGCATACGATGACCGTTGCAGGAGAGGGGAGGCAGCCAGCCAAGTCTCATATTATGCAGTTGGCCAAACAGTTCTCAGTAGAAACAGAGGCCAAGCAATACTTGGATCAGGTGGGAGCTGTCGTTCAGAACTGGAAGCAGTAT
>JABGQL010000149.1 GCA_018648825.1 Gammaproteobacteria bacterium | reverse complement strand
CTGCTGTAGCTGTTGTAGCTCCACCTCTGACAGCGCCTGGTTGGCACCCAGTGCTTGCTCACTCTCCCGTGCAGCAGCAGCGAGTTCATGGGCCGCGATATTGGCCGAGGCCCCCTTCAGTGAGTGGAGAGTCCGCTTCGCCTCTTCAATCTGAGGCTGCTCAATCTGCTGCTGCAAGCGCTCCATCAGGTTATGGTTATCCTCGCTAAAGGAGTCTAAAATTTGCAGTAGCACCGCTCGACTCCCCCCCAGACGGTTGAGAATTTCAGTAATTGCCAACCCAGGAAGCTGCTTTGGCCACTCTCCTGCAGCAGTATCAACAGCACGGCTCTCTTCACCCCCTATGGCGGTTGATGCTGTCTGCCAACGCAGTAGTGTTTGGTAGAGGAGATCCACATCAATCGGCTTACCCAGATGATCATTCATACCCGCCTCTAGTGCCAGCTCTCGATCTTCCTGCATCGCATTGGCAGTCATGGCGATGATCGGCAACTCGGTAGCAGAGTGCTGTTGACGTATCTGTCGGGTCGCCTCATAGCCATCCATCACCGGCATCTGAATATCCATCAACACCGCATCAAAGGGGGCTCTCTGAATAGTTTTGACGGCCTCATCCCCATTTTCAACAGTTACCACCTCAATCCCAGCACTTTTCAAAATCTGCTGGGCGACCAGTTGATTGACCAGATTATCCTCTGCCAGTAACACCCGCATTCCCTGCAGAGCGGAGTAATCCGGTGTCTCCGTATCAATATCCTCCACACCCATCTCCTCTACCTCCTCACTATCCCACTCAGTCTCATCTAGGATGGACTCAGCAATTGTATTGAGCAGATGTGTCGGGGTCACCGGTTTAGTGATCCAGCGCTTCAGTGCAACACCCTCCAGCTCAGTATGAAGGTCACTCTGTTGATAAGCGGAGACCATGATGATCACAGGTGGTGTAGTCAACAGCGGGTCTGTCTGAATTTTTCGCGTAGCCTCGATGCCATTCATGCCGGGCATCTTCCAGTCCATCAATACGACATGGTAGGGGGTATTGTCTGATTGTGCCTGCTCCAGTAACTCCAGCGCCTGTCGCCCTGATGAGGCGGTATCGGTAATGAAGGTGTGCTGGTCAAGGGAGTGTTGCAGAATGGTTCTGGATGAGGCGTTGTCATCCACAATCAGTATTCGTGTGCCTTGCATCGCCTGCTGCCTAACCGTTCTGCAACTGGTGCCGGCACCATGCCCTACATTGATGCTAAAGAAGAAGGTAGAACCGATCCCCTCCTCACTCTCGACACCAATCTTTCCACCCATCATCTCGACCAACTGCTTGCTGATCGCTAACCCCAATCCAGTACCACCAAAACGGCGGGTGGTAGAGCTGTCTGCCTGTGAGAAGGATTGGAAGAGGCGAGAGCACTGCTCATAAGACATACCGATACCGGTGTCGCGTACATTGAACTGCAGTTGCAGCTCCCCATTCTGCTCCTGCTTGAGTAGTGCCTGCAGAATGATCTCACCACTATCCGTGAACTTGATCGCATTATTGAGTAGATTGATCAGAATCTGCTGTAGCCGCACGGGATCACCCTCCAGAGAGGAGGGGATCGAAGAGTCGATATCAAACAGGACCTCCAGCCCCTTCTCCTCTGCCTTGAACATGGTGATGCTAGAGATACCCTCCAACACCTTGCTGAGCTGGAACTCAACCCGCTCAATCTCCATCTTCCCCGCCTCAATTTTAGAGAAGTCGAGAATGTCATTGATGATCGCGAGTAGTGAGTTGGCAGAGGAGTGGATCTTGCCCAGGTAATCCTTTAACTCAGGTGGGAGGGGCTTCTGTAGCGCCAGATAGCTGAGGCCGATAATGCCATTCATCGGTGTTCGAATCTCATGGCTCATATTGGCGAGGAAGCTGCTCTTACTCTGGTTCGCCAGCTCTGCCTCCTCTTTGGCCTGAAGCATATTTCTCTCCATCTCCTTGCGACTGGTGATATCACGTATGATGGCCTGAATAACATCCTGGTCACTCATATGGATATTGGTAAGCAGCACCTCACAGGAGAAATCTTCACCTGTACCCTGTTTGCGATGGACCCACTCAAAGAAGTTGCTCCCCTTCTCTTGTGCAACAACAATCTGTTGTAGTGCCTGCTCCATAGAGTTGCGCCCATCCGGTTGCTGTTCGGGGGAGAGGTCAGCAGGATGAGACTGGATAAATGCCTCCTTACTCTCCACATTAAACATAGAGAGGGTAGCGGCATTACAGTCGGTAAAACCATCTAGGGTCAACATCATGATCGCATCCGAACTGGACTCAAACAAGTTGCGATACTTCTCAGCCTCCAGCCGCTGTAGTGCTTCAGCCTGTTGCAGCTCTTCGGTACGCTCCTGAACCTGATGATCCAGTGTGGTGATATTGGTACTCAACTTTTCTACCATCTCATTGATGGTGCTTGCCAAGGTACCAATCTCATCACTGCTACTGATTGTGCAACGAGCCTGTAGATCACCACTGCGCACTTTCTCAGCAATAGAGGCCCGCTGCTTAAGTGGGCGCAGCTGCCGTTGGGTAACAACATATCCGAGCAGAACCAGCAGAGGAGTCAGAATAGTAATGTAAAACAAAATCTCTCTAGAGATGAGATGGGCGGTCTGCTTAAACTCATCGGAGTAGACCGAGGCGGCAACGTTCCACCCCAACGATTGATGGTGGCGTACCCAAGCAATCTTCTCAAAATCATACTGATTGGGTGCAGTTGGGCGGCTCCATAGGTAGTAGAGTGGTTCCTGTTTGGCTGCTGCAGCAATCATCTCTTCAACAAGAGGGCGTTGTGTCTGGGGGTTCAATATCTGGCTCACCTGCCTCCCCTCCAGCTCACTGTTGGGGTGGATGAGCATATTGTGGTCATCATCAAACAGAAAGAGGTAACCATTTCCAGCAATAGAGATCTGCTTGAGGTGTTTACGAAGCCTGTCGAGCAGCTTGTCTTGATGTTTGGCAACTTGCTGCTCTATATCGTCAACATAGACACCGGTACCGATAACCCAACCCCAAGGCTTGTAGAGGTGAGCATAGGAGAGCTTGGGTTGTGGCTGCTCATTGTCGAGTCGGGGCCAGAGATATTCAGTAAAACCACCCGCAGGGCTATTGGTCGCCTTCTCTACCATCTCCCGAACGAAGTGGATACCGTTGCTATCCTTGATAGATGACATATCTTTGCCTACCATCAGCGGATTGGGGTGGGCCACTGTTTTGCTGTTTTGGTCAACGATAAAGATATAGTCGCTGTTGGTAGTACGGAGTTTATTGATATGCAACAGTGCCTGCTGTTGAGCCAGCTGTTTATTCAGCTTTCCGGAGCTAAATTGTAGGTAGTACTCAGCAATCAGTGACTCGGCAATGTTAACGGTGTTACGTAACTGATGTTTCTGTTTATCGACCGCACTATTACGAAAGTTGCTCAAATCCTCATGGAAATACTCCAGCAGGGTATGGGTATTGTCTAACAGCGTATTGGCATTACGGATCTCAGATTCTGTTACCCGCTCCTCGATCAATGGAACAGAAAATAGATAGATCAGCGAAGAGAGCAGAATAATGCTGATCAGCAGGGTGATGTTAATTTTATGAGAGATCAATAATTTCATAAGGGTACTGTAGTTATCCGGCAGTGGCGGTTGCACTTATATAACAATAGTCTATATAAGAAAAAATGGATATATCCAGATCATTATAACCTGAATCCTTTAAAGCGGAATTATGCATAGTTTACAACCACAAAACTGCGCTATGATTTGACTCTAAACCAGAATAGAGATGAGACAGAGGAGTTGATGTGACTACAGTTGATACAGGCCGAGGCCAATTTCCACAGGTACGGATGCGCAGAATGCGCCGTGATGATTTCTCTCGCCGTCTGATGCGTGAGAACGTACTGACTGCCAATGATCTGATCTATCCCATGTTTGTGATTGAGGGCAAAGGCCGTCGACAGAAGGTGAAGTCAATGCCAGGAGTAGAGCGGGTTACCATTGATGAACTGTTAAAAGAGGCGAAAGAGCTGGTAGCACTAGGCATTCCAACCGTTGCCCTGTTCCCCGTGGTCCCCAAGAACAAAAAATCCCTACAGGCCGAAGAGGCGTGGAACCCCGATGGATTGGCGCAGCGTGCAGTACGTGCCTTGAAGAAAAAATTCCCGCAGCTGGGGGTGATGACCGATGTAGCACTAGATCCATTTACTACCCATGGTCAAGACGGCATCATCAACGACGAGGGTTACGTACTGAATGATGAGACCGTAGAGGCGCTGATTCAGCAGTCCCTCTCCCATGCCGATGCAGGTGCGGACATCGTCGCCCCTTCCGACATGATGGATGGACGTATTGGTGAGATCCGTTTTGCACTGGAGGGAGCCGACCAGATCCATACAAGAATCATGGCCTACTCGGCTAAATACGCCTCCAGCTTCTATGGCCCATTTCGTGATGCCGTCGGCTCTGCAACCAACTTGGGATCAGGTGATAAATCAACCTACCAGATGGACCCCGCCAACAGTGATGAGGCGCTACGTGAAGTAGCACTAGACCTGGAAGAGGGGGCTGATATGGTGATGGTCAAACCGGGCATGCCCTATCTCGACATTGTTCGCCGAGTCAAAGATCAGTTTGGTGCACCCACCTTTGTCTACCATGTCAGTGGTGAGTACAGCATGTTGAAGGCGGCAGCGATGAAGGGGTGGCTGAATGAACAGGCAGTAGTGCTGGAAGCGCTATTGGGTTGTAAACGCGCAGGTGCCGATGGCATCCTGACCTACTATGCCAAGGATGTGGCTCACTGGCTTAAAGGTTAAATAGATGACAGATCGTTACATGGTGGTCGGCAATCCGATTGCCCACAGCAGATCCCCACAGATTCACACCCTGTTTGCGCAACAGACGCATCAGGATATCCTCTACACCAAATTGAAGGTAGAGCACGGCACCTTCCCCGATATTGTGCAAAAGTTTCAGGAGATGGGCGGTAAAGGGCTCAACATCACCGTCCCCTATAAACATGAGGCGTGGGATCTGGCAGATGAGCGCTCCAGTCGCGCAGAGTTGGCCGGAGCGGTCAACACCCTCTTGATCCGTGAAGATGGTTCCCGTTTTGGGGAAAATAGCGACGGTATTGGTCTACTTCGCGACCTGATGCAGAACCACGGGGTGGTGATCAAAGATAAAAAGGTGTTGGTCCTCGGTGCCGGGGGGGCGGTGCGTGGCGTACTGGAACCACTATTGGCAGAGCAACCCAAACAACTCACCATCACCAACCGTACCGCAGAGCGGGCAGAGGATCTCGCTGAGCTATTTGCAAACTATGGAAATGTGGATGGGGGAGGCTATGATGAGCTGGACGGCCAACACTACGATCTGGTGATTAACGGTACCGCTGCCAGTCTGCAGGGGGAGCTGCCCCCACTCCCATTTGATCTGCTGGCCGAAGGGGCCACCTGTTACGATATGATGTACAGCGCAGAACCGACCCCCTTTATGCAGTGGGGCAGTGAATATGGTGCAAACAAGGTACTGGATGGACTCGGTATGTTGGTGGAGCAGGCGGCAGAGTCATTTGCACTGTGGCGCGGTGTGCGCCCAGAGACCACTTCCGTGATTGAGCTATTACGAAAAGATTTAAATGGAGAGTAGATAAAATGAGCACAAAGTATCGACTGATTACACGCAGTGATTTTGATGGCCTAGTCTGTGCCGCCATTCTCAAGGAGCTGGACCTGATCAGTGAGATCAAATTCGTCCACCCCAAAGATATGCAGGATGGCTCCGTTGATGTGGGAGACCACGACATCACCACTAACCTCCCCTACGTACCGGGTGTCTACCTCGCCTTTGACCACCATCAGAGTGAGACCGTGCGCAATGAGAAGATGGATAACCATATCATCGATCCCAATGCCCCCTCCGCAGCACGGGTGGTCTACGACTACTATGGTGGTGCAGAGAAGTTACCCAATATATCAGAGGAGATGATGGTAGCCGTCGACAAGGCCGATTCAGCACAGTTCAGTGAGGAGGAGGTTCTCAATCCAACTGGCTGGGTGCTGCTTAATTTCTTGATGGATGCCCGCACCGGACTGGGGCGCTTTCAAGAGTTCCGGCTCTCCAACTATGACCTGATGATGGAGCTGATCGATTACTGTCTGAACCACTCCGTAGAGGAGATTCTTCAGCTGCCAGACGTGAAAGAGCGCGTAGAGCTTTACTTCGAACATGAGGCAAAGGCGAAGCAGCAAATTCAGGAGCATGCTACGGTCCACAAAAATCTGGTGGTGCTCAACCTCAAGGATGAAGAGACCATCTATGCGGCTAACCGATTCCTGATCTATGCACTGTTCCCACAGTGCAACATCTCTATTCACCAGATCTGGGGGTTTAAGAGACAGAACATTGTTTACGCCACGGGTAAATCCATTCTCGATCGCAGTTCAAAAACCAATGTCGGAGAGCTGATGTTGAAGTATGGTGGCGGCGGTCACAATGCTGCGGGTACTTGTCAGATCGACCACGACCAAGCGGATGAGGTGTTGAGTGCACTGATTGAGCAGATCAACCAAGACGGTTAAGCCCTGTTGAGCGAGGCTCCACGCTAGAAAAGGCCCATCATTGGATGGGCTTTTTTATGGGTAAGACTTAGCTTGAGGAGACACAATCTGCTACTATTATTACTTATAAGTTAATTATATTTCAATTAACAGACAACAAAGGGGCTTGTAGGATGGGAATTATCACTGATAAAGCACAGGGTATCAGCCTCTTAACCAGCGGCTTGGTCTTTGATATTGGCCAAGGACAGCCACACCGCGAGCTCCATCAGCAAGCCCTAGCACTGCTACTGCAGGTCAATGAACTAGAGCAACTAGTCCAGCAGAGTGAGCACAAATCAGCCCCCAAAGTCTTAACTGAATCTGAGCAGCGAACACATGAGATCAAGAAGGTAAAGCGTAAACTGCTACGCTGGTCTCAGAATCCAGAGCAGATCAACTCACGCCTACTGACCCACTTTTTAACACTGAAACAGCAGGGGCTGGAACCGATCACAAAACAGAAGATGGAGCAGTTCGCAGACAGTGAGGGGATTAAAAATTTCAACAGCAACATTTTTGGGATGAGCCATATCGGCCCCAAAAACCATGGAAAGGTGTTTGATATAGAGGATCAAATCATCACAATTTGGCCCGCTGTAGTTGACGAGGTAGCCACATTTGAGCAAACACTCACCCCCTCAGCACCCAAAGAGGAAGTGCATAAGGCTATTGAAGTATCGACCAACAATCCAGCTGAAAGCATGATGAGCCCCCCGCCTCAAGCCACAAGTAAAGCAGCCTCTCCCACTGAAGAGATAAATGAGTCCGATATTGAGGCGATCTACCTCTCTTTCAAAAACCTCTGGCTCAAGCGCGTAGAGCGTACTGCAGCACTGGATCAACTAGAGATGCTGGGGGTAGAACGCACTCTGGCCAGCAATCATATTGAGTCACTAGAGCTGATGATGCATGGCAAACCCTACACCACCCCCCTTAAAGAGACGGTGTTACGCTACTTTATTGACCATATCCGCAATGACTTTAGCAGAGGCTACCTGAGCCGAGTGACCACAGCCATTAATTCACACCTCGATCAGCAAGAGAGCCTAGGAAACCTTCATAATGATATCAGGCAGTTGGTGGCGCTGTACCGCTGAACAAATTCAACAGATAGACCCGCTCATAAGAACCAAAGAGCATAACGCTGATGATGGGGTGCCACCATGCCTTATATCAACGGTTTCTAATGGTAATTTTACTGATTTCACTGGGGGCAAGCACGCGAATGGGAGGCCCCCAATAGCCTGTGCCACGACTGACAAAAATTTGCTGTGCGACATTGTGTTGATAGAGCCCCGCCACATAAGGTTGGTCTAGCTTTACCAACAGTCCAAACGGGAAGATTTGCCCACCATGTGTATGACCACTCAACATCAGGTCACAGCGTTGCTCCTCAAAATAGTGAATGGATTTTGGTTGATGAGAGAGCACAACCGTCGGCAGGCTGGCATCCAGCCCCTCATAAGCCGCATCAATATCGAAGGGCTCTACACCAAAACCTGCCCCTACCAAGTCATTGACCCCCAATAGATTAAAACGCCCCTGCGTTAGAACAATCTGACGGTGCTGGTTGGTGAGTGGTATTACACCTAAGCTGCGCAACATCTCTAATGCCGGAGTGACACCCCGAAAATACTCATGGTTACCCGTAACAAAATAGGTGGGGGCGATAATCCCTCGTAGTGGCTCCAAATCTTCTGCAATACGTGCTGCCGTACGGTCAAACAGGTCGCCTGTGATCACCACCAAACCGGGTTGCAACGCGTTTACCCGCGCAACAATCGACTGCATAAAGGAGCGGCGAATAGTGTGACCCACATGCACATCTGAGAGCTGTATGATGGTAAAGCCATCTTCAGGGAAATCGGGGATCGTCACACTCACCTCATTCAGCACAGGCGGCTTGGCCCCCTCTACAAAACCACGCAGCAGATAGGCCGCAGCTGCAGTCAACATCGTAACGTCAAACGCCCATTTAATCGCCTCTCTTCGCTGATGGTCAAATGGGAGCTGGCGAGAGGTGGTGATCATCAGGTCATAGATCAGTGTGACTACAAACAGCATAAAGCTGATACCAACCGCAGTAGTGGAGAGGCGGTATAACAGCACAGAATCAGGCAGTAGCCCAGTAAGTCGGTCTGCAACAAACAACAGCTCCGCAAGCATCAGGGTGATGGTGACTACAGCACCAAAAAGATGGAACTTTGTAGGCAATTTACGGAAAAATCTCCGATAGGTATAGAGATTCATCCCCCCCATAACGGTGATAAAAACGCTGATAAAGGTCAGTTGCTGCATAGTAAATTAACGAGGTCTACTCTCTGCTGTTGGTGGGCCTCTGTTTGAGCAGCGACTTGTTCCATTTGAAGCAGATCATCCGGTAGTTACTTATTCAGTGCAACCCCATAGAGTATGAGCATACTATGCAGCATAGTGTATTTGGATGGTACAAAAGGGCTACTCAACACTACCCGGCGATAAAGGGTGCCTGCAATACCACCTCCTTGCTATGATCACCACTTCTAGAGATACCCCATCAGTTTATAGGAATTAAGAGGCATTATGAAATCAATACTTTACAGATGCAAACAGGAAGACCTCGAATACCTATCTCAGGTTCTTGAAAGTAATGCCTCATTTACCAATGACCAAAAACGAAAAAAGTTATTGATTGCAAGCCGAAATAAAGAGCAGCAGAGAGAGGCTCTGATCGAGCTGATCGATAAACAGATTCGCTATTATGGCTCCTCTGATATCGCCTATATGGGGAGGCAAATCATCAACAAAACAGCCGGGATTTCTGATGCAGCTTTAATTGCAGATGTCTGCAAACAGCTCAAGGTGAGGATCAAAAAAGGGGGCAGTTTTGAAACAAAACTAAGGCTAATGGTGGGGGCCGTTGTAGAAAAAGAGCTAACCGCTATGTCTCCACAACAACTCTCTGAAAGCTTTAGTGAGATAGGGATGGGCAATGCAGATAAAGAGCTGGTGATGAAGCATCTCAAGTCCAGTGGAAAAGTGGCCCTAATGCCTGTTTTGATCGCCGCTGTTGGGCCTAGGGTGTTACCGGGCATCATTGAAACGGTGGTGATTGGGCTGATTGAGAGAATCATTGGGCCCGCCACCTCAAAAAAACTGGTTGGGGAGTTTGTGGTTAGAAATCCATGGCTGGGTGCAATGGGTCCAGTGGTTGGCGTGCTATCTACCGCATGGCTTGTTTATGATATCCAAGGCCCTGCCTTTAGAAAGACCATACCCGCCATGTTGTACCTAGGGGTTGTAGCAATGAGAGACGAAGAAAAAGAGGCTGCTGAAAAAAGCGCCCCCGAAAAAACCATCGCCGAAGAGAGGCCTGTTGTTGCACCAACAAAGCGCGTAGAGGATTAATATCTAGGGCTCCCTTTCACAGTGGCCGCAGTTTGATAAAATGCCCCGCTTTCACTACAACTTACTATCAGGTACAGCATGTCCGAACAGAGAAAAGCAGCGGTATTGGTCTCCGGAGGGCTGGACTCCATGCTCGCAGTACGTGTGCTACAAGAGCAGGGTATCCATGTCGAGGGGATCAACTTTTACACCGGTTTCTGTGTTGAGGGACACACCCACGCTATCCGCAAGAAAGACCAGAAGAAGGATAAGCGCAACAACGCACTCTGGGTCGCTGAACAGCTGGGGATCAAACTCCACATCGTTGACATTGTAGAGGAGTACAAAGAGGTTCTGATCAACCCCAAACACGGTTATGGGGCCAACATGAACCCCTGCCTTGACTGCAAAATCTTCATGGTGAAGAAGGCGGTGGAGTGGGCCAAGAAGAGAGAGTTTGACTTTATCGCCACTGGGGAGGTGGTGGGGCAACGTCCCATGTCACAGCGCAAAGACACCATGCCTGTGGTCTCCAATGAGTCCGGCGCAGACGACCTACTACTACGCCCCCTCTGCGCCAAGAACCTTCCCCCAACCCGACCAGAGCGTGAAGGGTGGGTAGACCGTGAAACCCTCTACGACTTTAGTGGCCGCACCCGCAAACCACAGATGGCTCTGGCAAAGCAGTTTGGATTTGAAGATTATGCAACCCCTGCTGGCGGCTGCTGCTTCCTCACCGATGAGAGCTATTCGGTGAAGCTGGTTGACCTGTGGAAGTCACGCGGCAGTCGTGATTATGAGATGGATGACATCATGTTGCTGAAAGTGGGTCGTCACCTACGCCCCCGTGAAAATTTCAAGATGATCATCTCCCGTGAAGAGGGAGAGAACAACTTCTTGATGGGGTACAAAAACCGCTACATCACCCTGCGCACTACCGATCATCCGGGGCCGCTGGTGATGATCGATGGTGAAGCGAGTGAAGAGGATCTGGCTCTGGCGGGCCGAATCCTTGCCCGTTTTGGTAAAGGCAAAAGTGCCGAAGAGGTAACAGTAGAGATTGCCAAACCCAAACAGGAGCCGTACGAAATCAAGGTAGCCCCAATGCCAGCCAGCCAGGTCGAAAAGAGTTGGTACATCTGATGGCCGACTACTCCATTGATACTCAAGGGCTGCTCTGCCCAATGCCGGTGATTCGCGCACAAGACAAGGTCGAGGAGCTACAAGCGGGAGACCGCCTAGAGGTACTCTCCTCTGACCCCGGTGCATTGAATGATATTCCTGCTTGGTGCCGTATTAATGGACATACGGTATTAGAGAAGAGCCAAGAGGGGCGAGCCGTGCGTATTTTGATTGAGGTTGGCTCGGAGTAAGACGCGCTCTACAACTTCAGCATTTCAGTCAGCGTCTCTCTTAATACATTTCGATCAATCGGTTTAGAGATAAAACCACTACAGCCCGCAGCATGAAAGGCATCTCGATGTTTCTGCATCACATTTGCAGTCACCGCAATAATGGGTAGCTCTGGATGCTGCTGTCGAATATTTTGAGTCGCCTCAATTCCATCCATTACAGGCATCTGCATATCCATCAGAACTGCATCAAATGGCTGCGTGGATGCCAGCTCAACAGCCTTTAGGCCATTCTCTGCAATGGCAACCGTAAACCCCATTGACTCCAGCATGCGCCTCTCCAGAATCTGTAACTCTAGGGTATCTTCTGCAACCAGCAGATTACCATGCAGAGATTCAACCGGTGACCGCCCCTCATTATCATATTGGTTCGCATGAGCCTCTGCAGGCAGTGTAGAGACCTTGTATGGAAGATTAAGCTGAAACTGAGACCCCTCACCCTCGATACTCTCTACTCTGATATCTCCTCCCATCAGCTTGGCTAAATTGATCGAAATATAGAGCCCCAAGCCACTTCCACCAAAGCGTCTACTGATCGAGCTATCGGCCTGTTCAAACCGTTTAAAGACCTGTTCAACAGTTTCAGAAGGGATGCCAATACCACTGTCCTTCACCTTAAAGTGGATCTGCCCATCCACATGCCAGATAGAGAGGGTGACACCTCCCTGCTCCGTGAATTTAATCGCATTACTGATCAGATTAATCAGAATCTGCTGAACTCTGTGCTTGTCACCAAGCAGCAGATGAGACTCAGGGATCTGCTGAACAACCTTCAGAAAAAGTCCCTTGTCATGCGCCTGAATAGAGAACATCTGCTCAATATTGTGAATGAGTGTTGAGACGTTGTACGGGGCCTCATCGACTGTGAATTTTCCAGATTCAAGCTTAGAGATATCAAGAATATCATTGACTAGAGCAAGCTGGATACGCCCAGCATGTTCAATAGTCTGAAGCGATTTCCTCTTTTCACGGTCTGGCTCTTGCTCTACAAGCAGCTCACTATGGCCAATAATGGCAGTTAAAGGGGTACGCAGCTCATGGCTCATAGAGGCCAGAAACTCATCTTTTGCCTTACTGGTCTCGAACTGAAGCCTCTCTACCTCTTTCTGTGCAGTAATATCGCGAAATACACCGACATACTGCTCTACTTCCTTTGATTCGTTCACTACCGAGGTGATGGTAATCTGTTGCGGAAAAACGCTGCCACTCCTCTTTAATCCCCATACCGTACCACTCCAGAAGCCCGATCCAAGCAACCCCTCCCACATATTCTGATAGTCTTCTGTAACACCCTCATCAACATACATAAAGCCAGGATCTCTTCCAACAGCCTCTTCACGACTGAACCCAGTGATGCGGCAAAACGCCTGATTTACATCAATAATTTTAGGGGTTGTATCGGCAATAATGATACCTTCATCGGCATACTGAAAGACATTGGCAGCCTGCCGCAGCTTCTGCTCTACCTTCTGTCGCTCGACAATCTCACACTGCAGTGAACGGTTAGCCCTTTTTGTACGTAGCGTGCTAACCAACAAAAGCAGCGAGAAGAGCATGGTGATGGAGAGTAGCTGTCTCCAGTACTCATTGAGGATCTCAGCTAATGTGGTATGGGTTTTAGCATAGGGACCAAGGCCGGTCTCTCTAAAAAGGTCGTTCACGGCACTATAGTGACCCGGACTGTTCCAACCGTAAATTTTACCCTGACGAGCTGCCGCATCCTCAGGAGACATAACCAACAGTGCTTGCAGCACTTGAGTGGCCAACTCCGTAGAGGTGCCACTGACCTTGGCAAAGGGCCACTCTGGGTAGAGCCGGGTACTGAGCCGATAGGGGTAACCAGTAACCGATTGTGGATTTACCACTTTAAACTGCTCCCACTGTAGCTTCCCTTTAGCAATCAGCTCTTCAACCAGATCAGAGCGTACAAAACCAGCATCAGCCTCCCCTCTCACAACCGCTTCAACAACCTTAGTGTGGTTTTTTAACTCCGTAACCGTGCTCTCCTCACGAAGATCAACCCCTTGAGCAACTGCCTCTCGTAGATGCACCTGCCACCCCCCAAGGCTAGAACGGGAGGGGATCAATAGGGATTTTCCTGCAAGATCTGCATAACGGTTAATATCCGTACTAGAAGGGTGAGCAATTACGGTCCCCCCAAATAGATCCAGCACACCTTGCGGCCCAGACATACGGCGCGTTGCCAGTCGAGAGACATGTCCCCCCAGCTCCAACTCAATATAGTGGCCCGGGTTGGTAATGATGAAATCAACCTGACGATTGATAACCGCCTTGGTCATCTCATCCTCTTTATAGGTTAAGGGGATAATTTGAAATTGCAGGGGTGCTAACTTCTCATTGAGATACGCAGCATGTTCACTCCAGCGTTGTACTGCCGCCACTTTCCCCTTGTAGGCGAGCACCCCAATCTTAAAGCGCTCCGTAGTCGGTGAGGATGCGCTTACTGGGGCAAGCAGCAAGGTAAGCAGAAAAAATATGAGTGCGCGTAACATCACCCATATATGTTACACAATGTAACAACTGTTTTCCACAATAACATCTTGTTATTTAATAGTATTACCTGAGGCAATACAAGATAAAAATCAATTTATTGCGCTAAAACAGTCGGGCCTACATCTCCACCTTTACCGCATCAGCCGATTCCAAATCTCCACTACCTGCCCCCTCTCTTCAACAAACTCTTGATCAGCTACCCGTGCAGAACGGTTTTCTAAAAAGAGGTGGTAGGCACGACGACGGAACTGGCGATAATTCTGTACCAATGTGGCGGCATCTTTCCGACTCAGTCGCTTCTCTTTGGCGAGAGACTCAATCTGTCGCACATTATCACTCCAGCGCAGTAGAGCTGGGTACTCCGCAGCCCAAAGTAGAATCAGGTACTGGACAATAAATTCAATATCAACCATACCCCCCTCCATCTGCTTAAGGTGAATCTCACCCGCTTTACAGTGACCCAATGATTCACGCATCTTTTCTCGCATCTCACAAACATCACTGCGCAGCTTTTCAGGATCACGCTTCTGTGAAAGCACTTCGTGACGAATCGCCTCAAACTGTTGAATCGCCGCCTCACCACCAAACACCGCACGGGCACGGATCAGCGCCTGATGCTCCCAGGTCCACGCAGCCTCAAGCTGATAGCTACGAAACCCTTCTAGATCCGTCACCAGCAGCCCCGAGTTACCGTTAGGGCGTAGACGGGAGTCAATCTCATAGAGCCGCCCACTCATCGTGCGTGTAGTCATCAAGTGGATCATGCGTTGCCCTAGGCGCACATAGAACTCTCTGCGGCTGACAGAACGCTGTTTACGGCTGAAGGGGCTCTCTGGATCACCATCATGCAGAAAGACCATATCTAGATCAGAGCCATACCCCAGCTCCAGTCCACCCATTTTGCCGTAACCGATAGCAACAAATCCGGGGGATGCTACCCCCTCAGAGCGTTTCCGAGGCTGTCCCATACGCCGTGTCATCTCGTTCCAACAGAGACGAAAGCTATGTGCTACCAGTGATTCAGATATCCATGTAAGGGCATCGCTCACCTTCATCACTGGGAGCCGATCCATTACATCAACCGCTGCAATCTTGAGAATATTGCGCCGTTGGAAGTGACGCATCAGCTCCATCTGCTGCTCTAGATCATCCACATCAACTCGACTGGACAACAGTTCAAGCTCACTCATTAACGGCTCTGCTCCAGTCGGCATAACCACACTGCGAACACTCATCAGCTCTTCCAGCATCATCGGTGTCTGCGCCAACTGCTCGGCAATCCAGCTGCTCTTCTGTAATAGGGTCAACAAGTGCTGTAGTGACTGGCTATTTTCAGCCAGCATGGAGAAGTAGACCGAGCGACGGCCAATCCCTTCAACCAGCCGTATCGCCCGTAGCAGGCTCTCATCGGCACACTCCAGCTCGGTGGCCGCCTCAATCAACAACGGCATCAGTCGGTCGAGTCGATGTTGCCCTTCACGACTCATTGACTGGATCGAGTGGGACTCCATCAGCTGCTGCAGACTTTGGGTAATGGATTCGCTGTTTTCAAACCACTGATTTAGCGCTTCGGTCGTTTCTCCATCCCGAATCTGCTCCCAAATCTCTGGGAATGAGTGCGTCTCTGACTCCTCCTCCCCTTCGACAGAGAAGAGCTGCTCAAACTGCTGCTGCACCGCATCTCGGTGCTGAGTCAGCTGTGCATAAAATAGATCCCAAGTTTTGAACGCCATCGACTCAGCCATCAGCTCTCGGCGCTCATCACTCTCCGGCAGTCGTTGAGTCTGGCGGTCCTCATACTCTTGAATGCGATG
>JABGQL010000095.1 GCA_018648825.1 Gammaproteobacteria bacterium | reverse complement strand
CCCACTGACAACCATTATTGGCAACTGTGAAATATTGATTGAACAGCCGCTACGCAGCAGTGAGCAGGAGATGGTGCACTCTATCGATGTTGCAGGGCGCGGCCTGCTGTCACTGATTAACGATATGCTCGACCTCTCCAAGATCGAGGCGGGGAAATTTCAGATTGACCCGAATAACTTCAAGCTCTCGGAGTTACTCCAACAGATCCGCCACATCTTCTCTACCCGTATTGAGAGTAGTGGACTCAATTTTGAGATCATCCAATCCGTCACCCCGGAACACCAGCTGATTGGAGACCCTCAACGCATTACACAAATTCTGATCAACCTGCTGGGTAACGCCATCAAGTTTACCGAGGAGGGGTTTATACGACTCCGTATTGATCACCTAGAGAGTGAAGAGCAGCTGCGCTTCAGCGTCGAGGACAGCGGCGTGGGTATTGATGCAGAGGCCCAAAAAATGCTGTTCCAACCCTACCGTCAGGCCGATAGCACCATATCCAAACGCTTTGGTGGTACCGGTCTAGGATTACATATCTCTAGGATTCTGGCCGAACTGATGGGGGGGAGTATCGAACTGGAGAGGGGAGCAGCTTCCAGCTCCAGCTCCCCTATGTCGCCAGCGAACTACCCGACTCCGGCAAGTCTGAGCCACAGAAGAGCCATTATGAACAACTACAAGGTCATGTGCTGATCGCTGAGGACACCCCTGAGTTACAGATTCTGGAGCAGCGGATGATGCAGTCGTTTGGGGTTACCACAACCATTGCAAGAAACGGCAGAGAGGCTGTAGATCTGGCTAAACAGCAGACTTTTGATCTGATTTTGATGGATATGCAGATGCCGATCATGGATGGGCTTGAAGCGACACAGCGGATCAAACAGTCTGGTAACAGAACACCGATTGTTGCACTCACCGCCAATGTACTACAGCAACATCGCGAACAGTTTCATGCCGCAGGTTGTGATGAGTTTTTAGCGAAACCGATTGATCGCAACAGCCTATTTGAGCTCTTGAGCCATCACCTTCAACCCGCTACCAACCGTGAACCCGTGGCTGAACCGAGCACCCCCAGTGTGCTGATTGATGATGAACTACGCGAACTGTTCCAAGAGCGTTCCGCACTGATGAAGCTCAACTGAGTGAAGGGCTCGCAAAGAAGGACTGGGTTTCGGTACGCGCTGCTGCACATACCATTAAGGGGAGTGGCACCACCTTTGGCTACCCTGAACTGACTAAACTCGGCATTGCCGTCTGTAATGAGATTGACCAAGGAGAGGAGTCCAAAATAATCAGCCGAGTTGAAGCACTGATTGAGGCGATAGAGCAGATGTAGGGAGCCTCTAACGGTACCCCCTACTCCTGTTTGAAGTCATTTTTGTCCAGCCCATACTTCTGCATCTTGTCGTAGAGGGTTTTGCGCGGCACCCCAAGCTGCTCCATAGTGAGTTTGATACACCCCTTATGCGCCCCCAGCGCCTGCTCGATCAAGCTCTTCTCAAAGCACTCCACCTGACGAGGTAAGGTGCGCGGTGCCTCACCCCCCTCTTCACCAAAGAGCTGTTTGAAGTCAAAGCCGCAATCACTCCCCAACAACACATAACGCTCTGCGGCATTACGCAATTCACGCACGTTACCGGGCCACTCATGCGCCATCAATGCACTGATCTGTTCTGGATTAGGCGTGGTGATTTCACGCCCATAACGTGCACTGGCAACCAGCAGAAAGTGCTGGAACAGCATGGGGATATCTTCGATGCGTTGGCGTAGTGGCGGGATCTCAATACTCACCACGTTGAGGCGGTAGTAGAGGTCTTCACGGAAAAGTCCCTCATCTGCCGCCTTGCGTAGATCTACTTTGGTTGCCGCCACCACCCGCAGATTAAGCGGGATCAAGGTATTGGAACCCAGTCGCTCCACAGCCCGATCTTGCAGCACCCGCAGCAGTCGCACCTGTGCCACCAGTGGCATACTCTCAATCTCATCCAGAAATAGGGTGCCACCATCCGCATGCTCAAACTTGCCGATACGCAGCCCCGCTGCACCGGTAAAGGCCCCCGCCTCATGTCCAAACAGTTCACTCTCGATAATGCTTTCCGGCACCGCACCACAGTTGATCGCCACAAAGTTCTGCTCTCTACGCCCACTCTGTTCATGCAGGGTACGCGCAACCATCTCCTTACCGGAGCCGGTCTCTCCCAAAATCAGAATATCGGCGTCAGTATCGGCCACCTGTGCAATGGTGTTACGTAGCGTCTGGATGGAGCGGGTACGGCCAATGATTCTTGGTCCCAAATTGATCTGACCACTCACCTGACTGCGTAGCTGGCGGTTCTCTAAGGTTAGTCTGCGCTTGTCCAGCGCACGGCGTATGGTATCGACCAGTCGATCTGCACCAAATGGCTTTTCGATAAAATCATAGGCCCCGTCACGAATCGCTGTCACCGCCATATCGATATCGGCATGTCCGCTGATCAAGATCAGTGGCAGATCAGGGTCGATCTCCTGTACCTGTTTCAGCAGTTCGATACCATTCATTTTCGGTAGACGAATATCCGATACCACCACACCAAACAGCTCTGGAGTGATCTGCGGCAGTGCCTGTTCAGCCATCTCAAAAGTCTCTACGGCCAGCCCAGCAAGGTCTAATGTCTGTCGGTTGGCGGCACGAATATGCGCCTCATCATCTATAAATAGGATCAGTGGTTCATTCATCTCTCTTCTCTCTTTCGCTCCGATTCTAGCTCTGACTCTGGTCCTGACTCTACGCTTGGCAATACAACCTCAAAACGGGCTCCACCCAAACAACCACTGCTGGCGCTCATCTCACCGCCTAGTTCTGTGACAATCCGGTTGGAGATAGTCAGCCCTAATCCAAGCCCTTCACTCGCCTCCTTGGTAGTAAAGAAGGGGTCGAAGATATGCTCCAGATGCTCATCCGCAATACCAGGGCCGCTATCCTCTACCACCAGCGCCACCTGGTCACTGCGCTGCTCTGTATGCACTTCAACCTTACGCTCAGCCTCCCCCTCTACGGCTTGTAGTGCATTGTGAATCAGGTTAACCAGCACCTGCTGTACCAGCACCTCATCCGCACACACCTGTAGCCGTTCATCGGGCAGTGCAATAATCAGGGTCGCATCGGTCTTGTTGCTACGGGGGCCAATAATCGCCCGTGCCGCCTCAATCACCCCTTTCAATGAGACAGCCCCCACCAGCCCGGTACTCTTGCGTGAGAAGATTTTGAGCTGCGAACCGATACGCGCCATGCGCTCGGTGAGGTCACTGATCTGCACAAGGTTACTCTCCACCTCTTGTAGCCGCCCCTTCTCCAGTAGGGCTTGACCATTGTCTGCATAGGAGCGGATTGCAGCCAACGGCTGACTCAGCTCATGATTGATTCCAGCAGACATCTGTCCCAGTGTGGCGAGTTTCGCAGCCTGTATCAGCTCATTCTGTGTTGCACGCAACTGTGCCTCGGCATGACGGCGCTCTTCGATCTCTCGGCTCAGCTGCTCATTACTCTCACTCAGATCAGCAGTACGACTCTTCACCCGCTGCTCCAGCTGGGCATGGGTACGGTAGAGCGCCTCACGCGCCTGCTCATCATAGAGCATCTTCTCCAGTCTTCTCTTGTAGCGTTGACGCAGACCCAACCCCAGAAAAAGCAGCGCCAGTGCAAGCGCAGAGATCAACAAAATGGCATTCACCATCTGTTGGTGGGCCGACTGCAGTGGGGTCATGAGGTGTACCTGCCACCCCGCTTCTGCCATCGCCTGAGACTGCAACAGATAACGCTGCTGTTGATTATCACCCAGCTGCACCAGTTGATGTTGAGTACCCTCTGGTACCCACGCCTTCAGCGGTAACGGTTCCAGTGCGGCCTTTGGGTAGCGGCGGCTCAACTCAATTCGTGTTCGCGCTTGATGGTCCAGTGGGGCAATGGTTTTAAAACGCCATGTCGGTTGTGTTGCAAAGAAGATCACCCCATCGGGGTCCGTCACCACCACCTCCTCCGGTAGCCCTTCCCACTCCTGCTCAATATTACTGAGGTTGACCTTGACCACCACCACACCAAATACCTTACCCCCTGCCCGGACCGATGAGGCGAAGTAGTAACCACGCTGCTGTGATGCCGTACCCTGTGCGAAGTAGCGCCCCAACTGGCCCGCCATCGCCTCTTGAAAATAGGGGCGAAAATTAAAGTTACGCCCTACAAAGGGGCGCTCGCTGTGCCAGTTGCTGGCCGCCAAGGTCAGGCCATTGCGATCCATCAGATAGGTATCAGCAGCCCCTGTACTACGATTAATCTCTTCCAGATAACGGTTAAGGCCATCCACTGCATCGACATCATCCGGGTCTTGCAACACCTCCAACAATCTGGGGTGGGTTGCAATCAGTGTCGGCAACTTCTCAAAACGCTGTAGCTCACCCCGCAGGTGGGTGGCGTAGAGGTTGAGCTGACTATGGCCCGATGCGGCCAGTGCATCAACGGCCGTCTGCTGTACCTGCATTGCAGCCTGCCAAGCAACCAACAGATAGCCGATCGCAGATAGCGCTGCCACCAACCATCGATAGCGTAAAATTGCTCCCCAGTTCAACTGTTACCCTCCCTATCTGTTATTTTTAAGGGCTCGTTACTACTACAGCAAACATTGAAGAGCAGACACACTCAAGCATCCTTCATCACCATTTTCCAGCGCCGTAATGCCGTAAAAAGTGCCTCCAGCTCGATCGGTTTAAACAGGTAGCCATTCATCCCCACTTCGGCTGCCTGCCTCTCATCTGTTTCAGAGGAGCCCCCAGTCATCGCAATCACCGGCAATTTCCTTGCGCTAAATCGGGTACGTATTTGTCGTGTCGCCTCATACCCATCCATCTCTGGCATATAGATATCCATCAACACCAGATCAAAACTCTGCTGGCGTGTTGCCTCTACAGCCTTTTTTCCATCATCAACAACAGCGACCTTAGCTCCTGCAGCCAACAAGATCTGTTGTGCAACCAGCTGGTTCACACGACTATCATCGACTAACAGAATACGCGCACCAGCTAATGGTGACCTATTTGCGCTGTTCTCAGCTTGAGACAAACAACTCTCCTTCTTCTCTAATACCTAGTACGAGTAGTAAATTTCCAAATTATTCTAAAGAGACGATAGTAGCATCATCTGTTCTGAGTACTCGATTAATAATTATTAGGGAATACTGTTAACCCTTTCTTAAGGTTTGGTTTGTATGCTGATCAACTCAGACAACAGACATCAACTTGGAAAGAATATGAAACTCACCCCACTACTGCTGGTATTTACCCTTTTATCCACCATTACAGCGCCTCTATATGCCGCCCGGGTGCTGACCCCAGAAACACTGGAGGGTGGCACCATCATCACTCCGCAAGATGCAAGCAGACTACCGAGAGTCAAGATCTATGATCTACGTAAGACACTCAACTTTGCTAAAGGACATCTCCCTGGCGCAGTCTCACTCCCCTTCAAACCACGCAGTGCAAAACAGGTCGGATTTGATGACTCTAAAGACAAGCTGAACTTTAGTAAGCTACCATCAGACCCTGCTACTCCCATTCTCTTCTATAGTGATGGCGCTTATGGCTGGAAGTCATACAAAGCCGCAATCATTGCCATCCGTAACGGCTTTCAGCATGTCTATTGGCTGCGTGAAGGGTTCTCTGGCTGGAAAAAGTCTGCTCTTGAAGTGAGCCGATAGGGGAAAATCATGTTTACCTTTTACCGTAACCTCTCACTGGGTTTAAAGCTGCTTATTTCAGGAGGCACCATACTGGTGCTGGTGGTCTCACTACTGCTATTTGTGTGGCGAGGTCACGATACCTTCAATGGACAGGCACAGGCGGCTCTGGAGTTTGGTGATGCTGTACTCCATATAGAAGGGGTACTACGCGGCAGCCATGAGGCGATGAGTGGGGGCTGGGGAAATACTGCACTTGAGGCCATCGAGCAGGAGGGTGGCAAGCTTTCTCAATTCTTCTCTCAGGCCACTCAGGGGCGCTATCAATCTGTGCTCCATGGCGAAGAGTTTATTGAGTTGCAGAAGGCGTACCAGTTATGGGAAAAGGTGCTGATCTCACTACAGCAGTTTGTGGATGTAGATGAAGGGGTGACTCTGGAGGAGCTGGAAGAGACCCAGATAGAGCTATTATTGGAGACCGGCAAGATGCTGGAAGAGATGGCTCAGATCCGCAATACTCTGCAATACCTCTCCAAAGATCAGTATCAAGAGGTTGCAGAGGAGAGCGGTGCCTTTATGCAGATGGTGATATTTGGTTTTGCCCTGCTATCCCTGCTGATTTTCTCCCTCTTCTACTCCACCTACCGTGCCACCTCCCCCCCTCTGCAGCAACTCGCCGCATTGACCCGCCGTGTGGTTGAGACGGGTGACCTCTCATTGCGTCTGGAGGTGAGAGGGAATGATGAGGTTGGGCGTAGCACCACAGCCGTCAACCACCTACTGGAGAGTATGCAGGTCGCCAATCAGGAGGTCGGGGATGTAATCCACGCCATCGCTAATGGGAATTTTGATGAGCGTGTCAATGCTGATCTAAAAGGGGATTTAGGCCTGTTAAAACAGGGGGTCAATCAAGGTGCCATCCGTATACAAGAGACTATGAGTGCGCTGAATGGTGTACTCACCTCAATGGCTGCCGGAGAGTTCTCATCAACCCCTTCTGCTACGCTATCGGGGGGCTATAAAGAGGCACTGGATGGTGCGACCACAACGATGGAGGCGATAGGCAGTGCCATTAAGGAGATTAACCGAGTGATGAGTGCAGTTGCTGCCGGTGACTTTAAACAGCGAGTTGATGTATCTCTCAAAGGTCAGCTACAGCGCCTGCAGAGCAACCTCAACGGCTCACTAGATACCCTCTCTGCTGCCATCGAAGAGATCTCTCTCTCAGCACATGCTCTGGCACAGGGAGACCTAACCCAAACCATCCATACCCACTATGATGGACAGCTGGGCACATTGACCACTGCACTCAACCGCTCTTTCAAGCAGCTGCATCAGATGGTAGAAGAGGTACAGGAGAACGCCCAACAAATTCAACACGGCAATGCCCAGATCTCCTCTGAAAATGACAACCTATTTCAGCGCACCAATGGACAAGCTGCGGACCTTTCAGATACGGCTCAATCCATGAGGCAGATGACTGAACTGGTACAGCAAAATGCACTACGTACCCAACGCGCTGATCAGCTCTCCAATGAGACCCACAACAAAGCCGCAGAGAGCAACCGAGTAATGGCTCAGGTGGTTGAGGCGATGGACGGGATTATTCAGTCAAGCAGTAAAATTGCTGAGATCACTAACGTCATTGACAGTATCGCCTTCCAAACCAACCTCTTGGCACTGAATGCCGCAGTCGAAGCGGCACGCGCCGGAGATCATGGGCGAGGCTTTGCTGTAGTTGCTGGAGAGGTGCGTAGCCTTGCACAACGCGCTGCCGATGCGACCAAACAGATCACTGGACTGATTGAGCAGAGTGGACAACGGGTAGAAGAGGGGAATCAGCTGGTTCAGCGCTCAGGGGAATCACTACAGGAGATGATTGGTGCCGTTGGGCAAGTTGGCACCATCATTTCAGAGATCACCACCATTGGACAGCAACAGTCAGAGGGCATTGGTCAAGTTAACTATGCTCTTGAGAAGCTAGACTCAACAACACAGCAAAACGCAGCACTGGTTGAACAAGGGGCTGCCAATGCACAGAATATGGAGGAGCAGTCTTCCAGCTTGATCACCATGATGAATAAATTTACGCTGGAGATCACCTAAATATAAGCAGCAGATCATATCCTCCCTTTGAGTTAGGTTACACCCCTCTTCGTAGCACCCCACTATTGCTACCCAGCGACAGACCATCGCCAACAACCGCCGTTATGTTACTATTTTGTAATAAATAGAGAGTAACTGTGTTCATCAACAAAAAATACGACCTAGATAAAAACCCCTATCTGCTGAGTATCATCATGTTTGTGGTGGTACTGGCCAGTATCTCGATCACCACCTATATGCTCTATCAGACCGCCTATGATAAGCAGCGTGACAGGTTACAAGAGACCGTGGTTAGTCAGGCGCGACTGATCGAAGCCGTTGCCCGTTTTGATCAGCTGAACAGTACAACAGTAGATAGCAGCTCTGAGTTTGCGACTCTCTCTCAAATTCGGGATGCACACAGCCGATATCGTGGACTCAGTAAAACCGGAGAGTTTGTACTCGGAAAACTGGAAAATGGTGAAATGGTCTTTCTATTAGAGAATCACAACCAAATTGCCCTCAATAACACATTCAAACGCATCAAGGCTGAGATGGGCGGAGACTATGCCGTACCGATGCAGCGTGCTCTACTGGGGCAGTCTGGAATCATCGTCGATAAAGACTATCAGGGGGTCGAGGTGCTGGCCGCCTATGAGCCGGTCGCTATCCTCAATTATGGTGTGGTCGCCAAGATTGATCTGGCTGAGATTCAGCAGCCCTTTATCGTAACCGCAGCCGTCGCGATTTTGATCAGCCTGATGTTGACGGTGGTGAGTGCGATAGGGTTTCACCACCTGACTGCTCCACTGATCAAGCGCTTGATTAACAGTGAGCAACAGGCAGTCAAAGCCAACCGGACAAAAGATGAGTTTCTTGCGGCTATGAGCCACGAACTACGTACACCATTAACCAGCATCATCGGTAGCAGTGAGATCCTTGTTAATTTAATCAGTGACGAGAAACAGAATCGTCTGTTACGCTCCATTGAGGTCGCTGGTCAAAGCCAACTGGCACTGGTCAATGACATCCTTGATATGTCGAAGATTGAGTCGGGTAAGTTCACCATCGATGAACACCCTTATGATCTGAGCCACTTTATAGCCGACATTAAACAACTTTTCTCAGTCCGCGCACAAGACGCTGGTCTGCAGCTGAAGGTGATTCAGCAGGCCAAGCCAGACTTTCAACTGATCGGTGACAAGCAACGTATCGGACAGGTTTTAATCAACCTATTGGGTAATGCCATCAAATTCACTGAAAAAGGCTCTGTCGTACTGACGGTATCTACCCACCAAAACCAGCTCCACTTCAGTGTACAGGATAGTGGTATTGGTATACCTAGAGAGGTGCGCTCTCAGCTCTTCCAGCGCTTCCAGCGCTTCCAGCAGGCGGATCAATCAATCTCTCGGCGTTTTGGTGGAAGCGGATTAGGACTCTATATTTCTCATAATCTGATCGGGATGATGAAGGGTTCAATCGATGTGGAGAGCGTTGAGGGGGTCGGCTCAACCTTCACGATCAACCTCCCCTACCGCGAAAGCAAACAGCCAATAGTTGAGTACGATGCAACGAACCATCACTCGCAGGGGAGTAGTCACCACTACTACGGTAAAGTGCTGGTTGTGGAGGATACTCAGACACTGCAGATGATGGAGCGTTATCTGCTGGAGTCTATGGGAGCCGAGGTCAGCGTAGCCAACCATGGTGAAGAGGCGGTCACACTGGCGATGCAGGAGCGGTTTGACCTGATCTTTATGGATATGCAGATGCCGGTGATGGATGGTATTGAAGCCACCCGTATACTCCGCGAAAAGGGCAACCAGACACCCATTGTGGCATTGACCGCCAACGTCATGCAGTCTCATCGAGATGCCTTCGAGGCGGCTGGATGTGATGATTTTATCGGCAAACCTTTCGATAAGATGAAATTGGAAAGTGTACTGAAGCAGTACTTGAGCGGAGAAGAGCAGGTAAAAAAGAGCACCAATACCCTATCCATTCCCGCTCCGATGATGGAGGAATTTTTTAGGGGATATGCCGAATACAGAAAAAGTTTGATCACTGCTCTAGCTGCTGAGGATTGGGTACAAGTCAGGAAGATCACCCACGATATCAAAGGGAGCGGTGCGGTCTTTGGCTACCCTTTGATGAGCAAGAGGGGGGGGGAGATCTGTCAGCTGCTCGATGAAGAGCAGTATGAGACGGCTACTTCATCCGTTGAGAAGCTGATTGTTGAGATCGAAAATCTGCAGAGCTAGCGGCTCTGTACACAGCGTTGTGCCTGAACTGCAGCCAGTGCCGTCATGTTGAGTAGTCCACGCACTGTAGTATTGGGGGTCGCAATATGCGCCGACTTGGCAACACCCAGTAACAGCGGCCCCACAATAATCCCCTCGCCCACCACCTTAACCAGATTGCAGGCGATATTGGCTGCACCTTGATTGGGCATGATTAAGAGATTGGCCTGCCCCTCCAGTAACGAGTCTGGGAAGCGGTTGTGACGTATGCTCTCGGAAAGCGCCAGATCACCACGCATCTCTCCCTCAATCTCTAGATCAGGGCATTGACGACGCACCATCCGCAACGCCTGATGCATCTTGGTGGCAGCTGGGTCATCGTGGCTGCCAAAGTTGGAGTGGGAGAGCAGCGCTGCCTTAGGCTCGATTCCAAAATGGCGTATCTCTTGTGCACTGAGAGCCGTGATCTCTGCCAACGCCTCTGCATCAGGGTCCACCTGTACGGAGGTATCACTGAAGAATATCGTGCCGGATTGCATCACCACCGCCTCCATCGCGGAGCAACGCTTGACCCCTTTGGCATGTCCAATCAGCATCTCAATCTGTTCCAAGTGACGCATATAACGTCCCACGGTGCCGCAGATCATCGCATCAACCTCCCCTCGATAGAGCAGAGTGGCCGCTGTTGCAGTGGGGTTATTGCGCACCTCCTCCTGTGCCTCAGCCAGTGAGTAGCCAAGCCGTTTGGTGTGGCGATAATAGCTATCAACATGGCCCTCTTGGTCGGGATTATCGTGCGGGTCCAGCAGGGTGAAATCTTTGCCCGCTTGAATACTGAGACCGAGCTCTTGCAACTTGGCCTCAATCACATGTTTACGGCCAATCAAGATCGGGTAGGCGATTCCCTGCTCTACCGCCTGCTGTGCAGTCTGCAGCACCCGCTCCTGATCTCCTTCGGCAAACACCACCCGCTGTAGCTCACAACGTGCCTGATGGAAGACTGGCTTCATGGTCATCCCAGTCTGGTAGATGCGATTATGTAGGGATTGGCGGTAGGCCTCCATATCCTCAATAGGACGCGAGGCGACACCAGAATCCATCGCTGCCTGTGCCACTGCGGAGGGGATGTGCTCCATCAGCCGTGGATCAAAAGGTTTGGGAATGAGGTAGTCACGGCCAAACTTAAGGTCAAGTCCACCATAGGCGCGACGCACAATCTCAGAGGGGCGTGCACGAGCCATCTCAGCAATCGCCTCGACACAGGCTCTCTTCATGGCTCCATTGATCTCGGTAGCACCACAGTCGAGTGCACCACGGAAGAGGAAGGGGAAACAGAGCACGTTGTTAATCTGGTTGGGGTAGTCACTGCGACCGGTAGCAAAAATTGCATCAGGGCGCACCTCGGTAGCGGTCTCTGGCAGGATCTCTGGGGTTGGATTGGCGAGTGCAAAGATCAACGGATCTTCTGCCATCTGTGGCAACCATTCTGGCTTCAGTACACCCGCTGCAGAGAGTCCCAAGAAGACATCAGCCCCCTCCAGCGCCTGCTCCAGTGTGCGCAGTGGGGTATCAATCGCATAACGCGCCTTGTATGGGTCCATATCTTCAGTGCGCTCGCTATGCACCACCCCATGACGATCGGTGATGGTGATATGCTCTTTTTTCAATCCCAGTTCAACCAACAGATCAAGACAGGCAAGCGCTGCTGCACCGGCACCCGAGGCGACCAGTTTGATCTCGCTGATCTCTTTTTCCACTACCCGCAGGGCGTTGACCATACCGGCACAGACCACAATCGCGGTACCGTGTTGATCATCATGGAAGACCGGTATCTTCATCCGCTCCTTGAGTGCCTTCTCTACAATAAAGCACTCGGGGGCTTTGATATCTTCAAGATTGATACCACCGAAGGTGGGTTCCAGTCGCGCGATGGTGTCGATCAGCTTTTCAGGGTCACGCTCCTCAATCTCGATATCAAAGACATCGATATCGGCAAACTGTTTGAACAGTACCGCCTTCCCCTCCATCACCGGTTTGGAGGCGAGGCTACCAATGGCACCCAGCCCCAACACTGCGGTACCGTTACTGATCACCCCAACCAGATTGGAGCGGGCGGTGTAGTCTGCGGCGTGGAGTGGGTCTTTAACGATCTCCTCACAGGCGGCCGCCACTCCGGGGGAGTAGGCCAGCGCCAAGTCTCGTTGATTGGCGAGTGGCTTGGTTGCTTTAATCTCTAGCTTGCCCGGTTTAGGGTAGCGGTGGTAGTGGAGTGCGCTCTGCTTCAGATCTTCTGCCATGATTTCATTCTTCGTCAATCAACTGTGGATGGATAGCCTTGAGATTACCCCTGACCCTTCAGGAATGGAATCTAAAATTTGAGATAGGGTCTCTCTAAAAATAGTGGTCAACTATTATTCGCAGTTGGGAACAACCATCACCGGCACATCACTGCGCTGGATCACCCGCTGTGCCGTTGAACCTAGTAGCCCATGCCCCAACAGGCGATGAGAGCAGGTACCCATCACAATCAGGTCCGCCCCTTTATCGGTCGCCTGTGCCGGAATCACCATCGAGGGGCGACCGTGTGTTACCACAATATCACTCACTAGGGTAGAACCCGTCGTGGGGCAGGCCCCGGTCTCTTCTCTACAGAAGCTGGTTACCCGTTGGTGCATCCGCTCCAACACGCTCTGCATCCCCTCATGGTGGAACTTCTCCAGCTGCTCTTTGGGTAGATAGGCCTCCACCACCGCATTACCGGTTGATGTCAACGGCTCCATCACATGGACCATGATGATATTCGCCTCATGGTGTTCTGCTAGGTGGATCGCTCGACGAAACACTGGGCGCATGTGCTCCCCCATATCGGTAGCGTAGATGATGGTGTTGATCGTTGGGTTATTGCTCATGAGACAACTCCTCTATTTGTAACCATTTAACTGATCAATATACTCCGGCAGGAATAGCGAGATCTGTGGGATGTAGGTGATCATCATCAAGAATGCCAGCAACAGCAGCATCCACGGTAGTACCGAACGAATCACCCAGCCCATGCTCTCTCCGGTGATCCCTGCGGTGACAAAGAGGTTAAGCCCCACCGGCGGCGTTAACATACCAATCTCCATATTCACCACCATGATGATACCGAGGTGGATGGGGTCGATCCCCAGCTTCATCGCAATTGGGAAGAGGATCGGGGCCATGATCAGCAGAATCGCAGAGGGCTCCATAAAGTTACCGGCAATCAGCAACAGGATATTCACTACGATCAGGAACATCCATGGCTCTAGCCCCCAGCCCACAATGGTCTCAGCAATCTGGTGGGGAATACGCTCGGTGGTGAGTACATGGGCAAACAGCATCGCATTGGCGATGATAAACAGCAGCATGATACTGACACGCGCACCATCCAGTACCGTCTTCCGCACTTCGGGATGAGTGACCGATTTTGGCAACCCCCAAGCCATAATCCAACTGTTACGCAGCAACATGCCACCGATGCTCTCACCCGCCTTACGCCAAGGCTGTTGTTTGAGCGGTCCCATATCACGGTAGAAGAAGACAGAGACCAGGAAGGCGTAGATGGCCGAGACCGCCGCCGCCTCAGTTGGACTGGCAATACCACCATAGATGGAACCCAGCACCACCACGATCAACATAATGCCACCGGATGCAGAGGCACCACTCCTCGCTATTTTACCGAAGCCGGGGAAGGGCTGCGAAGGGAGACCTTTGACCCGTGCCACAACGTAGATAGCCACCATCAACAGGCCGCCCATCATTAAACCGGGAATGAAACCTGCCATAAACATCCGTGCCGCAGAGACCTCGGTTGCCGCTGCATAGACCAGCATCACAATGGAGGGGGGGATCAGAATACCGAGGGTACCGGCATTGGTGATCACACCCGCCGCAAACTCCTTGGGATAACCCGACTTAACCATACCCGCAATTACAATCGTACCAATCGCCGCTACCGTAGCGGGTGATGAGCCAGAGACTGCCGCAAACAGCATACAGGCCATTACCGAGGCCATCGCCATTCCACCGCGAATATGGCCCACCATATCAATCGCAAAACGGATCAGCCGTTTCGCCACCCCACCCGTTGAGAGGAATGCGGAGGACAAGATGAAGAAGGGGATCGCCAACAGCGTGTAGTGTTCAGAGAGTGCCTCAAACAGCTTCAGTGCCACCGAAGCCATGGAGTCATCAGAGAAGATGAGGATGGTGGTGATGCTGGAGAAGCCCAGCGCCAAAGCAATTGGCATACCCAGCAGCAGGCAGCCAAAGAGGAAGATAAACAGGATTGCGGTAGTCATTTGGCGGCCTCCTCTTTTTTGTCACTACTATTCTCACCACTATTGAGAGAGAGACTCAATTCAGCAGGTGGTTCATCATCATCCAGTGTTTCACCCCTCAGTGACTCAGCCAGATGCATACTCTCTTCCGCCTCATCCACATGACCAAATCCGCTAGATTGGCCTGTAGCAACGGACCACAACAGCTCTAGCAGACGAATGGAGAAGAAGGTGAGTCCAACAATCAACATACCGTGCGCCAACCAGAGTGGAACCAGTGGCTCATCGATATAGATCTTCCATAACTCTTGTGACTCTTCCGACATCCCACTCACCATCCAGTCGGCAAATTCAAGGTCCTCCATTGAGACCCCGATCACGTACATCTTCTCCAGATAGACCCATGAGCCATAGAGAAACAGGGCGCAGTAGGTGAGCGCCAGCAATATAGCAATTAATGACAGAACCCTTTGCACACTGGGTGAAAACAGTCGCACAAAGGCATCCACATTAATATGAGCCCCAACCTTGAGGCCATAGGAGATACCAAACAGAACAAACCAAGCCGATAGATGGAGCGTTAGCTCCTGTCCCCAGCTGAAGCCCGTTCCAAACCCGAAACGCAGTACCACCTCGATAAAGACCAGCAGTGTCATCGACACCAGCAGCAGCGATATGATCGCCTCTTCAGCCTTGTGAAGTCGTTTTAAAAACATTCGCCGACCCTCCTTCGGGTTCTGTCTGATAAAAACAGCAACCCCCACAAATGTGGGGGTTGCCTTTACGGTTTATATAACTAGAGGTTCAACAACTTAGTTATTAGAGGCGTAAGCTGCATCGATCAGATCTTTACCAATCTTCTTCTCAAACTTCTTCCATACCGGTTTCATCACATCCACCCACTGGCTACGCTCAGCAGCAGAGAGGTTCAGCACCTTGGAACGACCAGAGTCGATGATTTTCTGCTTATCACTAACAGACTTCTGTGCGGCAACGGTATTACCGTGTGCAATCGCCTCATCCAGTGCCTTCTGTACATCACCACGCAGGTCAGCTGGAAGGCTGCCCCAGAACTCCTTGGAAGTTACAACCATATAGTCCAGCAGGCCATGGTTAGACTCAGTGATGGTAGGCTGTACCTCAAAGAACTTTTTAGAGTAGATGTTAGACCAGGTATTCTCCTGTCCATCAATCGCCCTAGTCTGTAGCAGGGTGAAGACCTCAGAGAATGGCTTCTTCAGTGGCATGGCGTGAACCGCCTCGAATTGTGCCTCCAGTACATCAGAGGACATGATGCGGAACTTCAGCCCCTTGGCATCTGCAGGTACTTTCAGTGGCTCACTGGCAGAGAGCTGCTTCAAGCCGTTATGCAGGTAGCCCAGACCCAGCAACCCTTTACGAGAGACAGATTTGAGCAATTTCTGGCCTGCTGGCCCCTTTTGGAAACGCTCAACCGCATCCATATCCTTGAACAGGAAAGGGAGATCATAAAGCGCCAGCTTCTTGGTAT
>JABGQL010000052.1:2673-15882 GCA_018648825.1 Gammaproteobacteria bacterium | reverse complement strand
CATGAAGGCACCTATAACAATCACTCTATTTTAAATCGGCTCTCACAGCAGAGATGACATTACTCATCCGCAGCAATTGATCCAATACACGCCCAATACTCTTCCCCTTTTGGAGTTCAATAGAGACGGTAATATGGGCTGTATGACGCTGTTTATCGGTCTGAGTCTGAATAGAGTCAATATTCGCTGCCTCATCACTCAACAGTAGCGTAATGTCTCTTAAAAGACCGGAGCGATCATAGGCCTCAACCTCCAGATGATAGTGCTGCATCTCATCTACCCCCCCACTCCAAGAGACCTCGATCACCCGCTCAGGCTCCGTCTCTATTAGGTGGAGTGCATTTGAACACTCTTGCTGATGAATGGTGACACCCCGACTACGGGTAATAAAACCGATAATCGGATCGGGGTACTTGGGGTTACAGCAGCTAGAGATTGAGGTCATTAAGTTACCTACCCCACAGATGGTAACTTCACCGCTGCTGGCATCACTCTTCAACGCCTCTCTACGAGGGCGCTTTTTCTCAACAGCCCGCTTCTCTACCCCGGTAATCAGTTGGATTGCCCCTGCAACCTGCCCCGAGGTGATATCGCCCTGACCTACCGCTGCATGAAAGTGCTCCAGATCCTTCTGCTCATAGCGTGCCAACCACTGTGCGGTGCTCACCTCTGGAGAGCCCGCTCGCATCAGTTCACGCTCTACAATGGTGCGCCCTGCAGCCACGTTCTCATCAAAATCCTGTTTACGAAACCACTGCCGCACCCGATAGCGTGCTCGGGAGGTATGCAAGTACCCCAGATTGGGATTCATCCAATCCCGTGTAGGTCCCCCCTCTTTCACCGTGAGGATCTCCACTCGCTGCCCAGAGTGTAACGACTGATGCAGAGGAATGATCTTTCCATCCACCTTGGCACCTCGGGTACGGTGCCCCAACCCCGTATGGATGGTGTAGGCAAAATCGAGCGCTGTCCCCCCCTCCGGTAACTCAACCACCTCACCGTTGGGGGTGAGGATATAGATATGCTCCTCTGCCATCTCATCCCGAAACTGCTCAGAGACCGCATCCTGCTCGCTTAGCTCCTCTTTCCACTCCAGCAGCTGACGCAGCCACTCAATCTTGCGTTCAAACCCTGGATCGTAGCGTGTCCCCTCTTTATAGCGCCAGTGTGAGGCAACCCCCATCTCTGCTGCATCATGCATCTCATGGGTACGAATCTGCACCTCCAACACCTGCCCTTGTGGACCAAATACCGCAGTATGGATGGAGCGGTAGTTGTTGCCCTTGGGGTTGGCAATATAGTCATCAAACTCTTTGGGAATATGGTTCCAGAGCCCATGCACCAGCCCCAGTGCCGCGTAACAGTCGGCCACACTATCCACCAGAATACGCACCGCATTAAGGTCATAGAGTGACTCCACCCCGACCTGCTTACGGTCCATCTTCTTCCAGATACTGTACAGATGTTTGGTACGCCCACTCACCTCACCACTCAGCTTGGATGCGCTCAATGCCTGCTCAATTGCTGTGACAGAGGCCTCGATATAGGCCTCTCGCTGATCACGCTTGAGTTCAATCTGACGAGATAAGCTCTGGTAGGTCTCTGGGTCTAGAGCGCGAAAAGTGAGATCCTCCAGCTGCCACTTCAGAGCCCCCATCCCCAGGCGGTTGGCCAGAGGGGCAAGAATATTCCGGGTCAACTCCGCATTGATAACCTGTTGTTCTCGGCTCAGCCCCAGCGGGGTGCGCATCCGTTCTAGATGCTCAGCCAGCTTGATCACCACCACACGCACATCCTTGGCCATTGCCAATAGCATCTTGCGCAGGTTCTCATGATGTAGATCACTCTGCACTTCACCCACCGCAGAGGCACTATGCAGCGCCGTCATCTCAATAGAGCCCTCGACCAGCTGCATCACTGCATCACCCATCTGCTCGATCAGAGAGTCACTAAACTCCAGCGTCACCCGCTGCCTATAACTGTAGAGGATCGCTGCAGCTGCCATTTCATGATCCTGCGGTGCCATCTGCTCAATCACAGAACTCACAGCCTCAATAGAGGCTAGCAGCAGCGGATACTCCTCTGCTGCTACGTTTTCCGCTGCATGCTCACTGATCCAGCGCCATGCAAGCTCCGCTTGGGGAGAACGATTCACACCCATCGCTGCCTTCATACTTATCCTTTTCTGTTGCGAGGAGATCGATTCGGTCGGGCCATTTTTTGCCCCCCTCGTTTTTTCTCACCCCGTTTCTGTCCACTGTTTTTGGGCTGAACACGTCCACGAAAACGCTCTGATGCGGCAGGTATCAACTGATCCTTACCGGAGCCAATCAAATGTTTCATTCCCAAATCAATCAAAACCTGACGCAGCAGTGGCCAGTTACTGGGGTCATGATAACGTAGCAACGCCTTGTGGACCCGACGACGACGCCCCCCTTTGGGGATCGGGATATCATCACTGCTGCGTTTCACTTTACGCAACGGATTCTGCGCAGAGTGGTACATGGTCGTCGCCAGTGACATTGGGGTTGGCAGAAAATTCTGTACCTGATCGGGACGGAACTTATTACGTTTCAGCCAGAGCGCCAGATGCACCATATCCTCATCGGTAGTACCGGGGTGTGCTGCAATAAAGTAGGGGATCAGGTACTGCTCTTTACCCGCCTGTCTGGAGAAGCGTTCAAATAGCTCTCGGAAACGGTAGAAGGTATCAATTCCCGGCTTCATCATCTTACTCAATGGACCGGACTCTGTATGCTCTGGTGCGATTTTGAGGTACCCGCCAACATGGTGGCTCACCAGCTCTTCAATATACTCTGGTGAACGCACAGCCAAGTCATAACGCAGCCCCGAAGCGACGAAGATGCGTTTGATTCCGGGCAGCTTGCGCGCATTGCGATAGAGATTGATCAGTGGCTTATGGCTGGTATCCATATGTTTGCAGATTTCTGGGTAGACACAAGAGAGGCGTCGACAGGCCGACTCAATCTCTCGGCTCTCACAGCGCATCCGGTACATATTGGCGGTGGGTCCACCCAAGTCGGAGATATGCCCATGAAACTCTGGCTGCTTCTGGATCTCACCAATCTCACGCAGTACAGATTCCTCTGAGCGGCTCTGGATAATACGCCCTTCATGCTCGGTAATTGAGCAGAAGGTACAACCTCCAAAACAGCCACGCATAATATTGATAGAGAACTGAATCATCTCAAAGGCGGGGATCTTTGCCCCTTGATAGGCGGGGTGAGGCTGCCGGGTATAGGGCAGCTCATAGACACGGTCTAACTCTTCTGTCGTCAAGGGTTCTGGGGGTGGGTTTAGCCATAGCTGTTGATTACCATGCGCCTGTAGCAGTGCACGTGCATTACCGGGGTTGGTCTCCAGATGAAACATACGCGAGGTGTGCGCATAGAGTTTGCCATCACGCTTTACCTGCTCATAATCGGGCAGTCGCACTACGGTCTGCTGACGCTTCTTCCTACCCGTGGTAGATGGTTGTCTAACCGACTCATCCGGCAGGTCAGAGAAGTTGAGCAACTGCCATCCCCCCTCTTCTGTATCTTCTGTATCGACCGTTGAAACGCTGTTGGAGAGCCGCTGCGCCAGCTCTTGCTCACTCAACAGGTAACCAGTCCCCCGCAGGTCTCGAATCTGTTTCGCACTCTCCCCTGCAGCAATACGATGTGCAACCTCTACAATGGCCCGCTCAGCATTGCCAAACAGCAACAGGTCGGCACGCGCATCCAATAAAATCGAGCGCCGTACCTTATCTGACCAATAATCATAGTGGGCCAGACGGCGGAGGCTCGCCTCAATGCCTCCAATGATAATCGGCACATCACCATAGGCCTCACGGCAACGCTGACTATAGACGATAGTAGAGCGGTCTGGGCGCTTGCCCCCCTCTGCACCGGGGGTGTAAGCATCATCACTGCGCATACGCTGATCAGAGGTGTAACGGTTGACCATCGAGTCCATATTGCCCGCGGTCACACCAAAGAAGAGGTTGGGCTTGCCCAGTGCGCGAAAGGGCTCTGCGCTGGTCCAGTCCGGCTGCGAGAGAATACCGACACGGAACCCTTGCGACTCCAGCAGGCGGCCAATCAGCGCCATACCAAAGCTGGGGTGGTCGACATAGCCATCACCCGTTACCAGAATAATGTCGCAGGAGTCCCACCCTAGGTGATCCATCTCATCACGGGAGATGGGTAATACGGGGGCGATACCAAAGCGGTGCGCCCAATACTTACGTCTGGAGAAGAGGTTTTTCATGCGGGGTATTATAAGCTTTCAAGAAGGCTTTCGAGGCGATCAACTGATAAATCTGGGGTTATAACTTTCAGTGCGACTTCCCTCTCCCCCCCCAATGGGAAAAGAGTCTTATTTTTTCAGTTTGATCGTTACCGGAAAAGCGAAGCGTACTTTATCGTTCTTCACGGTTTTAGGCAGGCTCGAGAATGGCTGGGCAAATTCAATCATCTTCTCTACCGCCTGATCCAGTGCTGGATGCCCTGAACTCTCCAAGACCTCGGTATCCTCTAGACGGCCCTCGCGGTTGATAGTAAAACCGATCACCACCTTACCCTCAATCCTCATCTCCTCCGCTATCGCCTTCGGATAGAGCACAAACTGGGTCAACGTAGAGCGCATCTTCTTGCGATAACGGGCGCTGATCCCGCTTGCGCCACGATAACGACTTTTCCACCCTTTACCCTTAGCCCCCTTCACAGCAGTCGCTAACTCAGGCTTCCACTCCTCAGCCTTCACTTCAGGTAGGGTATCGAATACCTGCTGGTCGAACTCGATCTGCTCAACAGTAATCTCCGCGAGAATGACCTCACTCTGTTGACTCACCTCAGGCAGAACCAGATCACTTTGCCCAGTCTCATCAGGCAGAATCTCTGGACTTTGCAAAACATTCTCATCCATAGGGAGAGAGAGCTCATCCACCAATAGCTCTGGAAGCTCCGGTGCCTCTTCAACACTCTCCACCTCTGGCAACAGCTCTATACTTTTTTGGGGAAGCGCCTCTGCCTCAGGTTGGCGTAACTCGGCAAACTGTTGTGGGGTCAGTACTGCTACATTCGATAGTTCGGGGAGTGTAGTCACCTCCTGCTCTTCTATCACCTCTTGCTCTACCAAGCTCACGACCCGATGCTCTGGCAAGGTGTTGAGTTCAGCTCCTTGCTCCATGACCACCTCTGCACTCTCAGTCGCATCAATCGCCCCCTCCTCTTCTGTCATCAACTCCAATGACTCACCACTGAGAGAGAGGTCAACCGGAGCCGCCAAATTTTCAACCTGCGGCTGCTCGGCCTCATCCAGAGAGACCAATGGAATCACCTCGCTACTGGCTGTCTCCGGCTGCTCCAGCTCCACCTGCTCGATCACCTCTTTATCGGCCAGCAGTACGGTAAAGGGGATCTCAACACGTTCAACCTCAACGGGCTCTTGCTTAAACAGCTGCAATGAATAGATCAACCAGCCATGCGCCAGCCCGGAGAGGATCAGCGCAAAAAACCAGTGGTAGGAACGAATCGTTAGATTCAAGGGGTAACCTCGGTAATCAGCTCAACTTGCTCTACCTTAGCGGCACGGATCTCCTCCATCAGCTTCACCACCTCATGCGCATCAACACGGCCATCGGCATGAATCTCAACCGAAGGGGGTTCTCCATTCTGTCGATTTTCATCCAGCAGATAACGCAGTTGAAAACGGTTTTTGACTTCACGCCCTGCCACTGCACGCCGTCCCTCCTGATCGATATAGATGGTGACGGCCATCGCTTCAACGGGGGCTTCACTACTCGACTGCGGGTGGTCGATATCCCAGAAGCTGGGAGCGCGTACGGTTCCCGCTACCAGAAAGAAGATGATCAGCAGGAAGATGACACTCACCAGTGGTGTCATATCCAGCTCTTTATGTTTGCTGCGGTGATATTGAAAATGCATAACTAACGCACCAAAGTGACCTTGGTGGCCCCTCCTTCACGCAGGCGGTCCATCACCTGAACCACCTCTTGCAGAGGTAGGCCAGAGTCTGGGCGCACAATAAAGCGGGTATCGGGGCGTTTTTGCAACAGCAACACGGTCTTCTCTTTTACCTTGGAGAGGTGTAGTGGGCGGCCGTTAAAATCGACCTGAGAGGCACTATGTACTCGAACTAGAGATCCCCCCTGCCAAGCACTCTTGCCTTTGCCTTTACTCGCAGGCATATCCAGCTCTAACATACGCTGCTGAGAGAAACTGGTGGTCAACATAAAGAAGATCAGTAACAGAAAGACGACATCAATCAGCGAGGTAAGGCTGAGCCAGCGCCTCCTGCTTCTGAGACCGACTGGTTCGAACTGCATGGGCGTTAACCCGCGCGACGCATGGAGCCAAGGGTACGTGTAACCGCATCCCCCATGTCCTGCCGTACACGCTCCACAATACCTTCCAACCAGTTAACCATTGCCAGTGCTGGAATCGCAATTGCCAAACCAAATGCAGTGGTAATCAGCGCTTCCCAGATACCGCCAGCCAACATAGTGACATCGACGCGGACACCAGCCCCCTCCAACTGCATAAAGGCCTGAATCATACCCAGAACGGTTCCCAGCAGTCCCAACAGAGGACTGAGGTGTGCTACTGCATCCAAACCACGTATATAGGAAGTAAGGTGTTCCAACTGCGCACGCCCTTCACTCTCCAGCTCCTCTTTAGCGATACCATCCATCTCTTTGGCTTCACAGAGCTTGATCGCCTTAACCATCACCGCAGCAACTGGATCTTTTCTCTTCTTAACCAGCGCTCGTACCGCAAGTTCTACCTCTCCACGTTCAATCTTATTGACCGTTTTATCGACCAGCTTTCTAGAGCTGAACAACACCCCTCGCGCCTGGAAGTGGTAGAGCTTGAGCAGCAGAATCGCCAAGCCAAACACGGAAAGCGCCAACAAGATGATGGCAACCATGCCCCCTTTATCTACGAGCAACTCTACATTCATTGAGAACGCTCCTACTTAAAGAGTTTGATGGTGCCTTTGGCCCCAGTTTTCAACATCCGCAAACAGTCTGTTACCTCTTCCTCACCACTCTTACAGGCGGTCATGCGGTTGAGTAGCACACTGCTTACATTTTCACAGACGGTATCTTTCATTGGCACCAACTTGACTACGGTCTTGTTCGCCATCACCTGCTGAAAGTCTGCCAGGAAGTGGGCAGTGATAATGTCACCTTTATCAAAGGCAAACAGCTCTGATTTAAACTCAGAAAACTCTGTCTCACTCTGATTAGAGAAACGCACATAGGCAACACATAGATCTTCGCGCTGCTCCAGTTTGTTGATCTCCATATAGAGACCACCTTGATTCGCACTCTCTTCCGCTTGTGCAACCTGCATACCGGTCGCTGCAATCAGCAAGGAGATTAGAACTCTGTATAGTTTCTTCGACATAATCACTCTCGTTGTGTCACTTTGTATAATTATAGACGGCGCCTTGGAAACTGGGCGCCGTTCTAGTCGTGGTTAGCAGTCGTTAGCGGCTACAGTGCAGCGCAAGGTACTCTAAGTCACTATCCTCAACCTCACCCAACTCCCACTCACCACGCTGGTTGGCATGAGTGATTGCTGCTGCAACCGCTGCTGCAGTGCTCTGCTGAGGAATACTCAACACCTGACCCGCGTAGATCAGATCGGCATCCACAATCTGCTGTTTGTTGTCACACAACAGTAGAGGCCAGAGTTCGGCGTTACCGTAGACCTGTTCATTAGCTGCAATAGTCCAAAGGCTGTCGAGATCCCCCACTTCTACTTGGGTGAGCTTCTGCACTGCACTGTCTGCCGACTCAGGCATACCCACTTCAACTGTTGCAACAGGCTCAACCACCTCTTCCATCTTTGGGGTCTCCATCGCGATGATCTCTGCAGGTTTGGCTGGTGCTGGTACACCCGCCTCTTTTGCCTTCTCTACCGCAACCGCATATTTAGAGCGAATCTCTAAAATCTGATCACACTCTGGCTGCGCATAGTCCTTAGTCCAATAACCAGTGTGGATACACTCATCGTATGGGGTGCGTACAATACTACCCAAGCTGTCCGTCAAATAACCTTCAAAGCTTCCGGCTTGAATAGACGTGGTCATAGCCAGTGCAGGCAGCGCAATCCAAGCGGCAAAGTCCATTTTTTTCATTGAATATATTCCTCTGGTCACAATAATTTTCTATGTATGCTTACGATTCAAAGCCCTTGATTCGGCAATTGAACTGTTCAATCTTACTGCAGTAATCCGGTTTTTTCTATGCTCTTTTGGATAAAAACCCCCTTTTAGGGGTGGTATCATTCACCATCACGGAAGATGGTTGACCAAGGACACAAATGATGCCGAAAAATAGTCTCAAATTGTTGCTGGGAGCTGCATTGATCACTGCAACTGCAGTCCACGCAGAACCCGCTGTTATTGAACACAGCACACAGGCTGCCCCACTCTACCCCACAGTGGTAGCACAGCTAGAGGATATTCCAGATGATATCTGGAGCACCATCTCCTCCCCCTTTGATCCCATTACCACCCCTTCCGGTTTTGCGCCGCAACGTCGAGTGGAACAGATGCAACCACGGCAGCCGATTCGACAACAAGCAACCCCTCAAGCTGCTACGCCACGTCCAGCAGTCACAATCATGGCGCCGCCCCCTCCTCAGCTACAAACAGAGCCACAGCCACAAAACCGTTATTCACGACCAGAGGCACCTTTAACAGCAACGATCACGGTTCCTCATCAGCTCCCCCCTCAGGAGAAGGTGGTTGTTGCTGGATACCCAGAGGAGTACTGGGACTGCCTACTCAATAATCTACAGGGGATCGGCAGCGATGTGGCTGCCAAGCTGATCACCCGCGCCTGCCAAAAGAAGCACCCTAAGCGATAGCAGGCTCTACACGGCTCAACCACTGGTCAACGGCAATTCCGAGAAAGATAGCCATCCCCAGCCAGTGGTTGTGCAGGAAGGCGCGAAAGCAACCGCTAGGCTCGCGCTTGCGGATCAACCACTGATGATAGCCCCCCATCAACGCTGCAGCCAACAGCCCAAAATAGTAAAAAATCCCCAACTGAAATTGTAGCCCCGCTTCAACCAACAAGGCGAGCATCAGCAGCTGAAACAGTCCGATAATCTGTCTATCCCAGGAACCGAACAGAATGGCTGTAGAGCGTATCCCCACCTTCAGGTCATCCTCCCGATCCACCATGGCATACATGGTGTCATAGACCACTGCCCAGCAAAGCGTTGCCAAAAACAGTAACCACGCGGCCATTGGTACCCCCTCAGTTACAGCCGCAAAGGCCATCGGTATCGCCCAGCCAAATGCAGCCCCCAGAAAAAGCTGGGGTAGATGTGTGTAGCGCTTCATAAAAGGGTAGAGCATTGCCAACAGCACTGCACCAAATGAGAGCTGAACGGTTAAACCGTTCATCGTCAACACCAGCAGGAAGGCAACCAGCACCAGCAGAGCAAACAGCGTCAGCGCCTCTTTTCCGCTGATTGCACCACGGGTGAGTGGGCGCTCTGCGGTGCGCTCTACATGCCGATCGACTTCACGGTCGGCGTAATCATTAATGATGCAACCTGCAGAGCGCATCAACACCACCCCAGCCAAGAACACCAACAGCACACTCCAAGTCGGCAGCCCCTCTGCTGCAATCCACAGCCCCCATAGGGTCGGCCATAACAACAGTAAAATACCAATCGGCTTATCCAGCCGCATTAGCTGAATATAGAGGCCCCATTTTTCACTCATCACTCAAACCCATCTCTTGATTATTGGTTAAACCGAACAGATTGAATCTGGTGGTCCCACCCCAAAGGCAACACCACATCGGCACGTTGGGGTAATTCTACCAACATATGGCGGGTGAGCCGCTCAAAGTGACTGACAAAATCACGCACTGCAGCGTTACTCATTCCCCTGCCTAATCTGTGCTGCTTCAATTTTTGCTCCTGCAGTTGTCGCCACTCCACTACCACATCGAAACTGGGTGCCTGTAGCATCAACAGGCAATCCAGCTGTTGAAATAGCGTTGAATAACGGTTCTCTAATTGCTGGTTCACATAACTACGCCAAACCGCATCCTTATCTTGTTGGCGCTCCAATTCATTGATTGGTTCAGACAGCAGAGAACGCTGTTGTGCACGTGCACCAATACACCACCCCTCCAGTAGAATCAGATCAATACCCGATGAGTGACAACACCACGACTCACTACTGCTACGATCATCTGTTGCTTTGTCAAAACGGGGGAGCCTGATCGTTCCCCCCGGCTTGATCGAGGAGAGCTGCGACAACTGCACATTCAACTGTTCAATATCATGGGTGCCGGGGACACCCCGTGTCGCCAACAGTGGATGAATGGCTGCGGCACGTTGTAGGCGCTGCTCCTTACTCAGATAGTAGTCATCCAACGAGAGCACCAGACTCTGCAGTTGAAACTCCTCCCGTAACAGAATCTGTAGTGTGGCGGCAAAGGTGCTCTTGCCTGTACCCTGCGCCCCATTGATCCCTACAACCCAAGGTCGGCTATGCTGCTGACACTGCTTCTGTAACCATACACCGAGAGGGCGATCAATCTGCTCTAGTCGTTGCAGTATGGGAGCAGGATCAATCTGCTGGGAGTGTAGATAGGCGCACAGAGCTGTGCTCACTGTCTCGCCTTACGTCGACTGCGAAAGAAGTTACGCAGCAGCTCACTACTGGCCTCAGCCAAAAGCCCTGAATCAACTTCACAACGATGATTCAGGGCATCATGCTGTAGCAACTGAAACTGCGAGCCTGCAGCTCCTGCACGAGGGTCAGCAGCCGCAAACACCACCCGGCTGATGCGTGCCTGAATAATCGCCCCAGCACACATCGCACAAGGCTCTAAGGTGACATAGAGCGTAGCACCGAGAATACGGTAATTCTCAACAGTTGCCGTGGCTGCACGAATCGCCTCCATTTCCGCATGCGCAGAGGGGTCATGTCGCCCAATCGGACGGTTCCACCCCTCTCCCAACACCACGCCCTCCCGCACCACAACAGCCCCAACCGGAACCTCCCCAATCGACTCTGCATGTCGTGCCAACTCCAAGGCACGCTCCATCCACTGCTGGTCCGAAACATTACAGTTTTGATACATTATTTCACTATCCATCTCAAAACCTATGATATATCATAATAATAACCATACAGAATCAATTAAGGCTTATTTCTAAATAGATCAGATGAACAAGTTCACATGGAATATGGAGAAGTTCTCTACCACCTATAAGGTGATAGACCATGAACACCAATTTTTCGTCAAATCCTTTAACGATTTGGTCGATCAGTGCATCGATAACCAAGTCACAAACTGGGAAGCGTGCGCAGATCATCTGGGTGAGCTGTTGGCCTTTTTAAGAAAACACTTTAAGGCCGAAGAGGCACTGCTCTGTTCATCCAACGCTCCCCATTACCAGCAACACCAACAGGAGCATGACCTGCTTTGCAAAAGCCTGGACCAAGCACTCAACCGCTCACGCAGCCTCACCGACATCAACCTCATCATGCAACAGCTATTTGAGTGGATGGATGTTCATTTGGAGCTGGAGGCAGAAGAGTTTCGAAAACTCCAGACCGCTACTCCCACTCAATCGTAGCGGGTGGTTTACCAGAGATGTCGTAGGCGACTCTGGAGATTCCATTCACCTCATTGATGATACGGGTGGAGACATTCCCCAAGAACTCATAAGGCAGATGTGCCCAACGCGCAGTCATAAAGTCGATAGTCTCCACAGCACGCAGTGAGACCACATAATCATACTGACGGTTATCTCCCATGACCCCAACCGAACGTACCGGCAGGAAGACCACAAAGGCCTGACTAACCGAGTCATAGAGGTCGGCTGCGCGTAACTCAGAGATAAAGATATCATCGGCCTGACGTAGTATGTCTGCAAACTCCTTCTTCACCTCACCCAGAATACGCACCCCAAGCCCTGGCCCTGGGAATGGGTGACGATAGACCATCTCAGAAGGCAACCCCAGCTCGACACCAATCTTGCGCACCTCATCCTTGAACAATTCACGCAGTGGCTCCAGTAGCTCCAGATTCATATCCTCTGGCAATCCTCCCACATTGTGGTGTGACTTGATCACCTTGGCCTTGCCAGATTTTGCACCCGCTGACTCAATCACATCAGGGTAGATGGTGCCTTGTGCCAACCACTTCACATTGTTCAGCTTGCCCGACTCTTCATCAAACACCTCAATAAAGGTGTGGCCAATAATTTTACGCTTCTTCTCTGGGTCGGTTTCACCGCGCAATCCATCGAGGAACCGGCTCTCCGCATCGGCACGGATGACCTTAATCCCCATATGCTCGGCAAACATCGCCATCACTTGGTCACCCTCATTGAGGCGCAATAACCCGTTATCAACAAATACGCAGGTAAGCTGATCACCGATGGCACGGTGCAACAGTGCCGCGACTACTGAGGAGTCGACCCCACCAGAAAGCCCCAACAGCACCTCATCTTCACCCACTTGAGTGCGGATCTGCTGGATGCTCTCTTCAATAATGTTGGCTGGATTCCACAGTGCCGCACAATTGCAGATATCCAACACGAAGCGGTTGAGGATGCGATCACCCTGTTTGGTGTGAGTCACCTCAGGGTGGAACTGTACACCGTAGAAGTGACGACTCTCATCAGCCATTCCCGCAAGTGGTGCATTGTCAGTAGAGGCCATCACAATGAAGTTCTCTGGCAACTCAGCCACGCGATCTCCATGACTCATCCACACATCCAGCAGGCCGTACCCCTCTGGAGAGGCGTGGTCCTCAATATCTTTCAGCAGTGCGGTATGTCCATGTGCACGCACCTGTGCATAACCATACTCATGATGGTCCGCGTTCTCGGTCTTGCCTCCGAGCTGTGCCGCCATCGTCTGCATCCCATAGCAGATGCCCAGTACTGGAACACCGAGATCGAATACGATCTGCGGCGCACGTGGCGCCTCTTGCCCTGTGGTTGACTCTGGCCCTCCCGAAAGGATCACCCCTTTCGGTGCAAACTCGCGAATCGCCTCCTCTTCCATATCATAGGGGTAGAGCTCACAGTAGACGCCCGCTTCACGCACTCGACGTGCGATCAATTGTGTGTACTGTGATCCAAAGTCGAGGATCAGAATTCTATCGTTATGAATATCGGTGCTCATATC
>JABGQL010000052.1:0-2573 GCA_018648825.1 Gammaproteobacteria bacterium | reverse complement strand
GCCTCAGCCAGTGCAGCCACACGCTCTTCCGTATCCGCACCCGTACCGACTGCCGCACCTACACGTAAGCGCTCTTGATCATCTTTACAGGCATTCGGCTTATCGGTTGCACGCTGAATGTCTTTCACGGTAATCATCCCACGCAGTTCAAAGTTATCATTCACCACCAGTACTTTTTCGATACGGTGCTCATGCAGCAGCTCTTTTACATGTGCCTTGTTGGCCCCCTCTTTTACCGTCACCAGACGCTCTTTTGGAGTCATCACTGCGGAGACCTTCTCATCCAAGCGGTTCTCAAAGCGGAGATCACGACTGGTGACAATACCCACCAGATCATTACCGTCGACTACAGGCAATCCGGAGATGCCATAACGACGCGTTAGCTCCATCACCTCACCAATAGTGGCACTGGGTGAGATCGTCACCGGATCGGTCACGACCCCACTCTCGAAGCGTTTCACCTTAAGTACTTCACCTGCCTGCTGTTTCGGCGTCATATTTTTATGTACGATACCGATCCCCCCCTCTTGAGCCAGCGCAATAGCCAAACCAGACTCCGTCACCGTATCCATCGCAGCAGAGACCAGAGGAATATTGAGCTCGATTTCGCGCGTCAAACGTGAGCGTAGCGAAACTTGGGATGGAATGACGATGGAATGGGCAGGAACAAGAAGAACATCATCAAAGGTAAAGGCTTGCTCAACAAGACGCATGGCATACTCCAAAAAACGGGGATAGAAAGGAAGGCGCGAATTATAGATGGATCTTCCCAGCAAGTCATTCATGAATAGCTAATACAATCACTAAAATTGATAAATCTCTCTCCCAGCCACTGGATGAAGCGAGAAAAACAGGATTTAATAGCTCACTATGCCACCAACAGGAGCCCCTCATGCAGTACACCACTCTCGGTAACAGCACACTTCGTGTGTCAAAAATCACCCTCGGCACCATGACCTTTGGTGAACAGAACAGTGAGAGCGAAGCACATAGCCAGCTTGATTATGCTCGTGAGCACGGCATCAACAGTATCGACACCGCAGAGATGTATCCAGTGCCACCCCGAGCCGAGACTGTACATCGTACCGAGCAGGTTGTAGGCAACTGGCTGGCAAAACAGCAGCGGGATGAGGTTGTAATCGCCACAAAGGTTACCGGCGGTGGGCGCAATATGGAGTGGATACGGGACGGCTCACTCTCCTATGGGCGCAACGACATCCACAATGCCATTGAGGGATCACTTGCCCGTCTACAGACCGACTACGTGGACCTCTACCAACTGCACTGGCCCCAACGTAACACACCGATGTTTGGTCACTACCTTTACGATCCCACTCAAGAGCGCGACTTCCCCTCTGCGCGAGAGACGCTGGATACCCTCTCTGAACTGGTTGAGGCTGGCAAGATGCGCCATATCGGTCTCTCTAACGAGTGGCCTTGGGGGGTGATGCAATTTTTGAATGCGGCACGCGAATATGATCTGCCATTGATTGTCTCTACACAAAATGCATACAGCCTGATCAACCGCACCTATGAGACCGCCCTGCTGGAGATGTGCCATCGAGAACAGTGCTCACTACTGGCATACTCTCCTCTCGCCTTTGGGCACCTCAGTGGAAAATACCTCGACAATCCTGATGCAAAGGGGCGTATTACTCTGTTTGACGGCTTTGGTCAGCGCTACGAAAAACCGATGGTGCAACCCGCCGTGCAGGCCTATGCAGCGCTGGCCCAACAACATCAACTGACACCTGCACAACTGGCACTGGCATTTGTCTACTCACGCTGGTTTGTTGCCAGTACCATCATCGGGACCACTTCAATGGAGCAGTTGTCAGAGAGTATTGGGGCCTTTGAGGTAGAGTGGAGTGATGAGCTGGAGTCTGCGGTTGAAGAGATCCATCTACACTACTTTAATCCAGCTCCTTAAGAACACCTATTTGAGGCTGCCATTACTCAACCTGCAGCACCATCTCCCCACCCCTCTGGCTCATATGGAGCTTACTTAGAAAGTTCATCCCCAGCAGCGGCTGATCCAGTTTGGGGACAACAACAGCAGCCACATGCTGCTGCTCAATAATAGAGAAACGGACGGAGTTAACCACCGTTCGATAGGCTTTAACCTGCCCTGCTGCCGTGTTGAGCATCACCATGCCGGCGGGAGATCGGTCTAATGTAAGCTGTAACCGATCTGCCATAGAGAGTGGAATAGAGAGATAACTGGCCCCTGTATCCACCAAAAAATTGACTGGCATACCGTTAATCGTTCCCGCCCCCTTGAAATGGCCCGAGCGGTCTGCGGTAATCACCACCTCACTCCCCTGAGTTGAAACCATCGCCTGAGGCGGCGGACTCTCTAGCAACCAAGAGAAGGCCAGATAGATCAACAAGAAGGTGAGCGCCACATAGAGTAGATCCCTCAATCGCGCACCTGTAGCTGCTCTTCTCACGCTAACTATCCTTTACAGAACTGAAAGAGGGAGATTATACACGCCACCGATCACTCCCTGAGGCTGCTGCAGTTCTCATTATGGCTCTATTTTTGGCTCCTTCCCCATTTGAGGGGGAAGGTT
>JABGQL010000102.1 GCA_018648825.1 Gammaproteobacteria bacterium | reverse complement strand
ACTGAATATTGGGCATCAACCAATAGGCCAACAGTGATGAGAAGAGCACTGCTGCAATAACGGCAAACACCGAAAGATAGATCAGCTCCCAGAAATTTTCCCGCAGTTGACGAAAGGACATCTGCAAAATATCGGGCAATAGAATCACCGGCAACATCATAAAGAGAATCTCATCAAAGTTATTTGCCAAGCCTCGAAACAGCTCAGGCATCAAGTGACTCAATAGGTACGAGATCAGAATCAGGGCCAATGTGAAAGGCACTTTGAGCTGAGACTCCGTCAAGCGGGAGATCAGCATAATCAACAGGATTGCACTCAGTAGTTCAGTCATTATTCATTACCCATTGCGGATTGCCCCAAGTAAAAAGTGATGAAGTGAAGTGATGAAGAGTCTTTTTTAACATTAATACACCTACAATAATAGCTATTACTATCAACCAAGCAGTAGATACCCACCAGCGTTAACCAGCAATTGTCATTATGGCCTTTAAGTCCCCTCCTCCTGTCAGGGGGAGGGCTAGGGTGTGGGTTAAGCATCTGATTATACATTCCACCCCCGTCCCAACCTTCCCCCTCAATGGGGAAGGAGCCAAAAGCAGTGCCATAATGAGAATTGCTGAGCGTTAACACCCGCTATTGATTGGCTGCTAAATAGTAAGCATAATAAGAAGAAACAACACCCCAACATGTTCAATGGCTTCTCTAAAAAATGCGCTTTTCTCGCGATAGCGGTGTCAACTCCGTACTCAAATCCTCACAAACCTACACTGTAGTTTTCCGTGCGGGACTTTTTCGAGGTGCTTAACAGCAGCCACAAACAACTCCAAATCGCCGCTGCACTTACTTGGTATATTGGCGGCTTTGTTCTTGCGCTCAAGGCCAACGCTCTACTGCAGGAGGCCGCCCTACTCCAACCTAGCAGCAGCGCCATCCAGTGGAGTATTCTCTGTGGTTTACTGATCGGGGCACTCAAGGCCAAGTACCTCTTCAGCAAAAGTTGCTCACGAAACATAAATCGAATCAACCAATTAGAACAACCTAAGCTGTGGCAATTCTTCCGTCCCCGGTTCATCCTCTTTCTGCTACTGATGATCACCTTGGGATCACTACTCTCTAAGCAGGCTCACGGTGATTTCAACTATTTGATTGGGGTTGCCACTGTAGATATCAGTTTGGCAACGGCGCTACTGGGAAGTAGCTACCTCTTTTGGAGCAAAGAGAGCAGCGATTCTGCCGAGTGATAAAGCCTGTTGTTGGTTGAATCTGTAGCACTTCGCACTCGACATGGGAGACATTGGCCCAGTCAGAACCTTGCCACAACCACTGCTCCAGCTGGTTGACTGCATCCTCTTCACCACAGGCAACCACCTCAACAGTTCCATCCGATCGGTTGATGGCTGAACCCGTTACGCCGAGCTTTTGCGCCACTTTTTGGGTGGAGCCACGGTAATAGACCCCCTGTACCCGACCGGAAACGATGCAGCGTTTACACAACACTATTTCACTCCAATAAGCAGTAGAGTCGATGGATACTGATGAGCAGAGACCACCTCCCCCGGCTCTGCATAACGCTTCAACACCACCCCATCCACCGGAGCCTTGAGGTGCGTCTGCTCCAGATTCAAGGCCGCTTCATCACGTAACGCCTTACGCTGTGCAATTTTTGAGTGCACTTTTGCCATCACACGCTTGGCCTGCTTCAAGTCACTCTCGGTGGTTACCATACGCTCAAACAGCTCTAGCTGTTGAGTCAGCTCCAGCTCAGCATCTTCTCTCTCCACCTCTACCTCTTGCAGTGCTGCCTCGGCATAGTTGAGACGAATCTGATAGCGGCGCGGGTCAAGTTTCAGTAACAGCTCTCCCTTTTTGACCGACTGCCCCTGCTCCACCAGCACCTGCTGCACCACTCCAGAGAGCGGCACACTCAGCTCAATCTCTCTTACCGATTCTTCTGCCAACAACAGCGGACTGACCCACAGCAGAGCAAGTACGCCCCAGATTTTCTTACTCATGAATCACAATCTCCTTTCCTGTTAACTGATCCAGTCGAGCACGCACCAGCAGCGCTTGAAAACGGCTCTCTGCACTACGCCGATGAGACTGGGATATCCCCACCAGTGCATCACCCAAATTTGACCGCTGCTCCTGCTCATACAGGGCTCGATTACGCTCCAACTCAATTTCTCGATACTCTGCAGCCACTTGATCGGCCTGCCACTGCATATCCAGCACCTTCAGCTGCAGATGGTACTGCTCAACCTGTTGACTGAGCTTACGTTTCAACAACTCATATTGTGCACGGGCGATATGCAGCGCCTCACGCGCTACCGCGACCTGCTCGCCATTTACTCCGCCATCCAACAGCGGCACCTCCAGCAACAGGGAGGCACGCCAGCGATCTTTAGAACTGGTGACTCGGCTATTTTCCAACACCTCAAAGGCTGCATCCAGCTCCGGTGCCGTACCCAATCTGGCCTGTTTAACCTGACGTTCTGCAATCTGCACCTGCTTGGCACTGCGCATCAACTGCCGATTACCCACAAGCGCCTGCTGCTGTAGCAGCTCTACCGCCTCCAGGGTTTTTACAATCTGCTCTGGGGTGATTTCTGGTGTCTCCAATGTAGAGGGGATCTCACCGGGGCGGTTCATCGCCTCTGCCAGCTGAATACGGGTGAGACGCTGCGCCATCTCAGCCTGTTTCTGCTTGACCCGCGCATCCTGAAATTTTGACTCCCCCTGTAGTAGATCCAACTCAGAGTAGTCTCCGGTAAGCTCTCTGTCCAACCTCTTCTTATGGCGTAGGTAGGCGATGGTCATCGCCTCATCCTCTACCGTACGCTGCAGATCAGCCAGCAACACCGCAAAGAAGTGCTCCATAATCTCCAGCTTCTTCTGCTCCGGTGCATCAACAACCCCCCACTGCTGCTGCGTCACCTCCCCTTGGGCGATCTGCTCTGCCAGTTCACTGCGCCCAAAGTCATAAAGTGGCTTGCGTGCAGTTATACTCAAGAGGTGGTCCCCCAAGCGCTGCTCGGGCTGTTGCTGTAAGGTTTTCCAGCGGATGCGGCCACTCAAATCTACCGTCATCGCCTGCCCCCGCTCAGCCACCCCCAAACGGGCCTCTGCTGCACGTTGTTGTGCCAGAGCCATCTGCTGATCAGGGTGTGGTTCGGTTGCGAAGCTCAACGCCTGTTTTAGGCTTAATGGTTCAGGAATCGGCACAGCCTCTACTGACAAACTACTCAAGATAACTGCAACAACCCATAGATTTTTCATCGATTTTTCTTTCTCTGCAGGCGCTTATATCGAGAGAAAGATTGCTTTAGATACCCCTTATCCAGCATATACTGCCCCAACATCAGAAACTCTTTGATGCTGGAGGCGGCACCGGTGTAGCGCACTACCATCTGACCATCAAGGTTATAGAAGGCCATCAACGGAGTAGCCCGTACCTTGTTCCTCTTCTCCGCAAATACCTTCTCCAACATCGCCTCCCCTGCAAAATCGACAATCTCTACCTCCCCCTTAATGTTGATACGGTAATTCTTAAAGTGCTCACGGTAGAACACTTGAACGGCACTCTGATTCAGAATGGTCCCCTTCATCCGCGCACAGAAGGGGCAGTCATCCTCCTCAAAAAAGAGGAAGATCCCTTTTTTACCCTCTTCACGGGCTATCTCTAGCTCCTCCGAATAGTCACCAAAGGTGGACTCAAAAAAGTGTTCTCCTGGATCTCGGATTTCCGCAGAGACTGTAGAGAGAGACAACAGGGCCAACAGCCCATAGATTAGAGATAAAACGCGCATCGTATCCTCTGAATTATTGATATGATTCTGGGAGTACAGATCCCCCAGTGATCCCTTTATTTCACTCAATAATGAACCATGGACTGAATATGAGCAACACCACCATCCAACAAGAAGATTTTATCTCCAGCGTCGCCGATGCTCTGCAGTATATCTCCTACTACCACCCTGCTGACTTTATCCAGTCGATGGGAGAGGCTTGGGAGAGAGAGGAGTCTCCCTCCGCCAAGGATGCGATTGCTCAGATCTTAATGAATTCACGCATGTCTGCACTCGGCAAACGTCCGATCTGTCAGGACACCGGCATTGTGGTCGCCTTCCTCAAGATCGGCATGAATGTACAGTGGGACTGTGAACTCTCTATTCAAGAGATGGTGAATGAGGGGGTACGCCGCGCCTATCTGCACCCCGACAACACCCTACGTGCCTCGGTACTGGCTGACCCCGCTGGTGCACGTCAAAACACCAAAGATAACACCCCTGCCATTGTTCACACCGAGGTGGTCCCCGGAGATAGCGTAGAGATCACCGTTGCCGCCAAGGGGGGCGGCTCCGAGAACAAATCAAAATTTGCCAACCTCAGCCCCAGCGCCAACGTCGCCGACTGGGTGGTCGAGCAGCTCCCCTCAATGGGGGCCGGTTGGTGTCCTCCCGGCATATTGGGAATTGGCATTGGCGGCACCGCTGAGAAGGCGATGTTGATGGCGAAAGAGTCATTGATGGACCCCATCGATATTCAACAGCTACGAGAGCGCGGCCCACAAAATCGTGCAGAAGAGTTGCGATTGGAGATTATGGAGCGGGTTAATGCGCTGGGGATTGGCGCACAGGGGTTGGGGGGACTGACCACCGTACTGGATGTAAAGATCAATGAGTACCCCACCCACGCTGCCTCTCTCCCGGTGGCGATTATTCCCAACTGTGCCGCCACCCGTCACCTTCACTTCACACTGGATGGCTCTGGTCCTGCAACACTGACTCCACCACCGATGGATAGCTGGCCCGATATTGAGTGGACCCCCGCCGCCGATGCCATCCATGTCGACCTCGACAACCTCACTCCAGAGCAGACACAACAGTGGAAACCGGGCGATACACTCTTATTGAGTGGAAAACTGCTCACCGGACGTGATGCTGCACACAAACGTATCGCCGATCTTTTCGCCTCAGGCCAAGGGCTTCCAGAGAGTGTAGACCTCACAAACAGGATGATCTATTACGTGGGACCTGTTGATCCAATTAAAGATGAAGCGGTAGGACCCGCTGGCCCCACCACCTCCACGCGGATGGATGGCTTCACCGATATGATGCTGGAGAAGACTGGACTGATCGGCATGGTAGGCAAAGCAGAGCGCGGCCCTGCCACCATCGCATCGATCAAAAAGCACCGGTCGGTCTACCTGATTGCGGTGGGTGGAGCCGCCTATCTGGTCTCCAAGGCGATTAAAAAATCACGCGTACTCGCCTTTGAAGAGCTAGGGATGGAGGCCATCTACGAGTTTGAGGTGGAGAATATGCCCGTCACGGTAGCCGTCGATAGCCAAGGAGACTCGGTACACAAAAGCGGACCTGAGGCGTGGAAGGCAAAGATCGAAATGCAGATACCCACCTCAACCCAGTAAACAGCCCCTTATCCAACCCCTAGAAATAGACTTAGAAATAACCTTAGAAAAATCATGTAACAATCTATTTTAAGAAGAACTCTCAGACAACAACTGCTGCAGTGCCGTCTGGCGCTGTAGCGTATCCTGCTGCTGAACCGCCATCGCCATGGCTCTACGGCTACCGACAAAAATTGCCAGCTTCCTGGCGCGGGTCAGCCCTGTATAGACCAGGTTACGGTAGAGCATTTTAAAGTGCTGGGTGAGTACCGGAATAATCACAGCAGAAAACTCACTGCCCTGTGACTTATGAATGGTGATGGCATAAGCAAGATCAAGCTCCACAATATCCTCCTTCAGGTACTCCACTTCACGATGATCGGGAAGGAAGGAGATCGTCATGGTGAGATTTTCACTATTGATCTGTTTAATGTTGCCAATATCTCCGTTAAAGACCTCTAACTCATAATTGTTGCGACGGTGGATCACTCGATCCCCCACCCGGAAAATTCTCTCCCCCACTTTGATTTGTGGTTTGCCGGTAGCGGGCGGATTGATAGCCTGCTGGATCACCCGGTTGAGATTACTGGTGCCGAGTGTGCCTCTAGTCATCGGTGAAAGGATCTGAATCTCCCCCCCCTCACCCTGATATTTTGGTATCCACTGCTGGTAGAGTTTGACCACGACATCAACCGCAGAGAGTCCATAATGGAGTGAAGACCACGGGTGTATCTTTTTCAGCACAGACTTCAGCTCATCAACCTCACCATAGGCTGCTGCCACCTCTTGCAGGTTCACATGTTGGAATTTTTTGGGGATCTCAAATTCAGCCTGATAGGGGGTGAGCGGCTCCTCTACGCGGAAGGTAAAGGGGCTACACGCTGAAAGTGCCTCTAACTGATCTTGTTGCCAGCCGAGGTTCTGTTTCACCCGCGAGACAAAACGCAACTGATCTTGGGTTGCCTCATCAGAGTCGATAAAGAGGCAGTCCTCCTCCCTCCAGCTCTCTGGTTTTTTAAATGGTGAGGTGATAAAGGGGACCTCACCCCGGTTGATTTGGTGGGCTGAACGGATAATCAGCGATGCCTGCGCCTGACGAAACACCTCAGTCAAACGAAACACAGGCACAACCGAGGCATCGATAATGTCACGCAGTACATTGCCAGCTCCAACAGAGGGGAGCTGATCGGGATCACCAATAAAGAGCAGCTGACAGTCATGTGGCACCGCCTTAAGCAGCGATGCACTCATACTGATATCGAGCATAGAGCACTCATCAATAATCAGGAAATCCGCCTTGAGAGGCTCCTCTTCACACTTATTGAACTGCCCCATCTTCCACTCCAACAGCCGATGCAAGGTCTTCGACTCTCGACCGATCACCTCTCCCATTCTCTGCGCCGCACGCCCCGTTGGGGCAGCAAGCAGTACACGCAGCTTCATCGCCTCTAACAGACGCACAATCACCAGCGTGGTGGTGGTCTTGCCACACCCCGGCCCCCCAGTGAGGATTGAAAACTGCTGCTGCACCACGCCCACTACTGCACGGGCCTGCTCACTACTGAGGTTGATAGATTTAGCCTGACAATAGCTCTCAATCCAGCGAGAGACACGCTGACCATCCACCTCAACCGGAAAGCTCATTTCACCGATCTTGTGGGCTACGGTCTCCTCATCATAGTAGAGACTCTTGGAGTAGTAACAAAGCTGTGGTGTTTTTTCAGCCGACAATGGATCAACAAGAGTACGCAGACGCAGGTGGTTCTCTTGCTCCATCCGTTGTAGGTAGTGATCTAACAACGGCCCTAAATCCATCTCCAGCAGCTCATCAACCTGCTGCTGAATCTGCGCGGCTGTCAGGTAACAGTGTCCCTGCTCTCGACTGGCGGCCAACAGATGGCGGATGGCTGCAATAATCCGTTGCGGGCTATCCTTTGCCAACCCGATTGAGAGTGCCACCTTGTCGGCAGAGAAGAAGCCGATACCGAAAAAGTCCAAGGCCAGCCGATAAGGGTCTTCTCTGACCTGTTCAATGGCACGGTCGCCATACTCTTTATAGATGCGTACTGCGAACAGGGTAGAGATTCCATGCCCCTGCAGAAACATCATCACCTCTCGGATCGCCTTGTGCTCACTCCACGCCTTCTCGATAGTTTTCAGTTTCTTGGTAGCAATACCAGGCACTTCAACCAAGCGCTCAATCTCCGCCTCAAATACAGCGAGGGTATCTGCAGCAAAATGTTTGACGATTCTCTTGGCGGTCTTGGGACCAACCCCTTTAATCAGCCCTGACCCCAAGTATTTCTCAAGGGCAGCTGCGGTGGCTGGCTTCTTTTCTGTCGCCTTATCTGCCTTGAACTGCCGACCAAATTTGGGGTGATCGGTCCACTTCCCAGAAAACTCCATAGTGGCACCTGCAAACACCTTGGTCTGATGCACCGTAACCGTGACCTGACTCTCTGGGCTATTGAATGGGCTGAGACGCAACACCGACCAGCCACTCTCCTCATTATGGTAAGTCACCCGATTCACAATACCGGCAACCTGCTCCTCTATTACATGCATCAATCCACCCTTCACAGTCCAAGCCCCGCACCATGCAACCGTAACCACCCCTTCGCCAGCTGATATTCGGGCAGAACCTTCTCAACGGTATGCCAAAATTCAGGGGTGTGGTTAGGGTGCCTAAGATGGACCAACTCATGCACCACGATATACACTAACGAAGAGAGCGGTGCCATCATGCAACGCCAGTGAAAGTTGAGGGTTCCATCTGCAGAACACGATGCCCAACGGCTCTTCAGCTCCTGCACCCGTATAGCTGCTGGCTCGACCCCCACCTTACCCGCATACTCCGCCATCAACACAGGAAGGCGTAGTTTGGCCTTTTCTCGATAGAATGCCACAAACTGCGCTCTGGCTTCTGGCAAGGCTGAACGCCGCAGCCTAAACATCCCCCCCTTCAACAACAAATCTTGGCTCGCCTGATCCACAATTTGCAGCCGATAGGTGGAGCCCAGATAGGGAAACCCCTCCCCATTCACAAATTCACGCACTACACCTGTTCTGTTTAGGTCCTCCCACTCGGCCAGATTACGATAGATCCAGCTACGCTTCGCCTCCAGTATCTCCTCCACCTTACCCAACTCATAGGGTTCAGGCGCTAACACGCTGATGGTGCCATCCCGCTCAATGTAGATACTGGTGGTTTTACGAGCGCTCTTCTTCAGCTCATAATTGATATCTCGATAACTTGGCATCCGTTAACGCCCCAGAACATCCTGCTCACGCCGCTTGGCCAAAGCAATCACCTCAGTCACCAGCATCTCCGAGTGCTGAACCAACTCAGGAATACCCGACACCACAAACAGATCATCCAGCTCTGCAGCCAGCTCATCTACCAGCTCCGTTCGCTCCCAGAAATTCAGCCCCCCTATGGTATTGGCCAGCAGATCCATCACCTCTGCTGTGATCGGCTGGATCTTACGGATCATCACCTCTGAGCCGTCACCACGCCATGCAATCGACAAAATCAGATCGGTAAAGGGGTCACTCCCCTCCCGCTCCCCTGACTGGATCTCATCACGCAGCTCTTCCAGCAGCAGCACCATCTGCTCCCAGTCATCATGGTACTTCTTCAGCACAACCTCCAGCTTCTCACTGAAGCGCTTAAACTGAACTGGGTCACGCTCCCAATTCACCTTGCAGTGTTTACGAATGGCGTGCTCCATCTCACTCGCCTGTGCACGGCTACTCTTCTCCTGCTTGAGCTGAACAATAAATTGATTCGAGAACAGCTCAGTGGGTGGGATACGGGGGTCGATACCCAGCGCGACCAAGTGCTCATTAATCAGCTTGCGTACCTTCTCCCCCACCCCGGCAAAACTGATCGAGCCATCCTTATAACGCTCCTTGGCCTTGGCCTGAATATGGGCGAACTGATACATGGGGATTTTATAGGGCTGGGCCATCGCATTCGGCAGCACAATATCCATACTCTCCATCAGCTTCTTCAGATAGACCGTAAAGCTGTCCCTGATTTTTACATCCTCCAGCAACCGTACCGCAGACTCCAGCAGTTGATAACGCTGCTGATCATCCAGCGCCCGCTGCTGCACAAAATCCTCAATCTGCACCACCCCCTTCTCTTCAAACAGCTGGAGCAGACGACGATAACGGCTCTCCAGCACCGGCATCTCCGACTCGACACTCTTTAACCCTTCCAGCAACGCCTGTTGATCCTCTCCTGAGTATAGCGACAGGGCATCACGCAGATGGTTGGCGAGACCGATATAATCGACAATATAGCCGCGCGTCTTGTCGGTATAGGTTCGGTTCACCCGAGCGATCGTCTGCAGAAGATTGTGCTCCTTAATCCTCTTATCCAGATACATCACCTGCTCAATCGGTGCATCAAACCCAGTAAGCAACATGTCACAGACAATCAGAAATGCGACCCCACTGTTTGGATCATCATAGTCAAACGGCTTCTTAAAACTTATAACAGCACTGAGCGCTTTCGCCTCCTTTCGCGCCTGCACGAAGTTGGCATCCTCATTGGTGCCATCAGAAGAGATCACAACCGCCGTTTTAATGAACCTCAACTGCGTTAATAGCGCATCATCTTGTTCCCCTCCCTTCTCCACCTCCTCCTGAATCAACCTCTCAATGGCAGAACGGATATAGGTCTGATAATGGATCGCCGCATTTTTGGAGGAGCAAACCACCTGCGCCTTAAACCCAGCGGGGAGAATATTCGCCACATAGTGGTGCACCAGATCATCTGCGACCTCTTGAATGCGCTCTTCTGCCTCCAACACATCACCCGCTGCGCCATACTTCTTGCGAATCGCAAGCAGCTCCTCTGCGCTACGATCTCGAAACAGATCCTCAAATTTCCGATCAAAACCAGAGCGCCCCTGTATCGCCACCTCTGCAGTCTTCCCTTCATACAGAATCTGCAATGTAGCCCCATCATCTACTGCATCCTGTAGCCGATATTGATCAATATAGGCCGAGCCAGCATCCACCCCAAAGCGCTTCCAAGTCGGATCACTGTGGTGCTTGGCGATCAGTGGCGTACCAGTAAAGGCCACTCGGGTCGCATTGGGAAAGGCATCAAACAGGTTATCCGAAAGGCTGGCGCGATCACTCCCCGTACGCTGTGTTCTGTGCGCCTCATCAATCAACACCAGCACCTCCTCTGCAGGGTTCACCACTCCAAAAGCATCAAACAGCACCGGCTCTGCAACCTTGCGGTAGTTGGCACTCGCCTCATTGGCAGCCCCCTGATCCATCGCCTTGCGAAGATAGAGAGGCACAGCACTCTCATTGGCCTCACGAAACTTATGCAGCATCACCATATTGAGGGTAGAGCTATCCTTCAACAGCTTCTGTTTCAGCTCATCTGAACTCTGAATCACAATCGGCTTCTCACCCGTCAGGGCCACCGTCTCCGTCAACTGCCGCTCCAGATCTTTGCGGTCATTCACCACGACCACCTTATACGCCCTCAACGCATCATCACGGCGCATCTTGCGCACCAGAAAAACCATCGTCAGTGATTTTCCACTCCCTTGGGTATGCCAGACCACCCCCGAACGCTCCAGACTGCTCCCCCCTGTGCGAATCCGCTCAATCACCCGGTTCACCGCGCGGTACTGCTGATAGCGACAGACCACCTTCACCCGCTGATCCCCTTTATCCATAAACAGGGTAAAGCTACGCACCATATCCAACAGCCTATGCGGGTGAAGCATCCCTTGAACCAACTGCTCTTGCGGTCGATGCAGACCGATCACCGTATCGACATAGGGGACCTCATCTGGGTAGATACTTTTCCACTGGTAATAATATTTCTCATCCGAGCTGATGGTTCCATACCGAGCATCCTCATCATGCAAGGCGACCAATAGCTGATTGCTCCAGAACAGGCGCTGCTCTCCCTCTTTCAAAACAGAGGTTGCATCCTCACGCAGATCTGCATAACGGCGCAGCTGCTCTATCGCATCATACATCGGGTCAGAGGCGTAACCATTGGCCTCTTTACACTCAATCACAACCAGCGGAAGGCCATTCACAAACAGCACCAGATCGGGAATAATAAACTCTTTTACACCGCCCGGTGTATCGATACGGAACTGGTTGATTGCGACAAACACATTCGCCTCCCACTGTTCAAAATCGATAATCTTTACAACCGGGTCCACCTCACCAGTCACTGAGTTCTCATCAACCTGCCACTTAAACAGTCGGCTCAGACACTCTTCATTGGCCTGCAGCAGCTTCTGGGTGCCGAAGTCGAGAAAGTCTTCATGTAGCTGTTCCAGCTGTGCATCAGTCAACCAAGTCTCACCACCCTCTGTTCTATTGATATCGCGGACGGCGTTGAAAAAAGACTCTTTCAACAACCACTGCCGGAAATCCGTGCGCTTACTCTTGGTGGGGTCTTGCGGGATACCACGCCCTTGGTCGATCACCATCCACCCCATCGACTCCAGCTGAGTCATGAGTGGGCGCTCTACGAACTGGTATTCAGACACGACCTGCTCCTTCTGCTAGGGTTACGAACGATTGATATATATATCAACATAATGCATAATCAAGACCGAAGTAAGCCATATATTAATATAAATATCAATGAAATCAGTCCAAGCACTCATTATTAAGGTCACCGATAGCGCAAAGGATAATGGCATATCACAACGTGAGCTTGCCAAAAGAGTGGGCATCACTCCAGAGAACTTGAGTCGCGCCAAAAAGAAGGGAGAGATCTCAGCATCAACACTTCAAGCAATGGCTGAAGTACTGGATATGGAGTTGACTCTTACAGCCCGTGAAACCATGAAAAAGGGGAAAGAAGCTGTGCAGCGCGGCACTCTGTTTAATCTGAAAAAACCGAGCATGGATTGAGTGCATTATGGCTAAGAACCTCCATGCTGTAATCTGGACAAGAATTACAGGAACCCCTCAAAAGATGGGAGACTTGGTTCTTGGCGAGCAACAGATTGTCTTCACTTACACCGATCATTACCATCAATCAGAACTAGCGGGCCTGTCACTTCTTGGTGACCAACAACTATGGGATGAAAAAAGTGTTCATTATCCAGTCAGTGAACGTGTGCCACTATTCCCACGTTTGATCTCTCTAGTCCCAGGGAAAAACCCTCGCAACCTGCAGAGGAAACAGTACCTCAATATTCTTCGTCAAGAGATGGGGCGAGAGCCTCCACAAAATATCGAAACAGAGTGGAAACTGATGCTCCTCGGCGGTCATGGAGGGGTCGGGCATATTGACGTATTTCAGGATGACCTGGCTGCCGATCATTGGTACCAGAACGCCGGAAAAACACGTTCCGGCACTCCAGCAAACAAAAGCCAGATTTGGAAAATGGCCAAGCGCGAGGTACTTGACCAAGAGATAGAGTTTGACCCAAGTGAAGTTGATCTGGTGCTGGGGCCAACCCCTACCGTTGGCGGCATGATCTCAAAAATCCTGGTTGCTATCGATAAAGAGAAATTAGAACAGGACAGAGAGCTTGTTCTCTTCCGTCCAGAGACAAAGGGAGCATGGGATGTCATCCTTAAGATTGAACCCCCAGAATACAGGGGGCTACTCGATCTTGAGGCTCTATGCTTAAAGCTTCACGATGATGCCGGGTTTAAAAATGTTCCTACATTTAATCGCTATGATGATGGAGCATTAAAATTCCTCGCAGTAGAGCGTTTCGACAGGTCCAATAAAAAACCGGTTCCAATGGAGTCTCTATTTTCTATTATTGCTTCAGGTGATCACAACTTCAGAGAGACCGGAGATATTTTATTAGAAGAGCTGGGGGAGATCTTTGATCAATTATCTACTGTTGTAGAGCTGGCTCCAGAGACAAAAAGAGAGACGTACAAGAGAATCATCATGGCGTTACTCACAGGCAATGGAGATTTACACCTCGAAAATCTGTCGCTGATTGGCAACCTCAATGGGTGTGAACTCTCCCCAATCTACGATCCAGCTCCGATGAGAGCATGGCCACGACACAATATTCTCTCTGCCATCCCGTTTGATCCAACCAATCACAAAACTCACAGTGAGTATTTTCTATACCTAGGGAGCCAATTTAGCCTCTCTGATAGACAAACTAAAAACATCATTGCTGATTTGCTTGAGGCGACTGAGGGATATACTGAAGCTATTATGGAGCTAGATAATGTGCCTTTAACTCAAAGAGAACAGCTCACAGATATAGCAGAGAGAGAAAGAGGCGGAATGCGAAGAGTTATTCAGTAAAAATATTTGGGGCTGTGAGTATTCCAGACATCCCTGATAGACATAGCCAAAGCAAATCGAACACTTTACTTTTGTTAGCATTTTGCTAACATAAAAACATGTTCAAAATTGAATACAGCAGGAAGTCACTCAAGGCAATGAGGAAGATGCCCCGCAACACCATGCAGACCATCCGCAGCAAGATCGAAAAACTGGCTGAAGACCCGTACCACCCCAACAATAATGTAATTCAACTAACGGGCTGTGAAGATTACCGTATGCGAGTTGGTGACTGGAGAGTGATATACAGCCTGCGTGATGATGTACTCACTATTGAAGTATTAAAGATCAAGCCACGCGGAGATGCCTACCAATGAACAATATCCAGTTTATCGAGCAAAATGGAAAGCGTGAATACGCCATCATTCCCATGTCACTCTTTGAAAAAATTGCCCCCTCTCTGGAAGAGCTTGATGATATCGCAGACCTTGAAGAATTCCGCAGTCACGATGACGGCTTCCGCATACCTGAGGCTGTAGCAAACAGCATTCTTGATGGCACCCAGCCCATCAAAGCCTGGCGCACACATCGAGAGCTTACCCAAGATGAAGTCGCGAATCAGGCTGGGATCAGTAAAGCGTACCTTTCACAGATCGAAAATAAAAAGCGTGTCGGGGCACTCAAAAGCCTGAAGGCCATTGCCAGTGTGCTAGGCGTAACTGTAGATGATTTAGAGGGGTAAGGACCAGCCCCCTGTTTATCAACCTCTCCACAGTACCGCTTCCAAATTGCCTATCGCTTCTATGCGTTTACTCTTGCCCATTTTTTCCAGATTCAGCAGTTTCCAGCGTACAGATGGAAGCTGTTTAATATGAGGCAGCACCAAGTAATCCCAGTCAGCTCTTCCCTCCTTAAAGGCAAGCAAGAATGCTCGATCATCATCGGTCAGATTGGCATGTATTGCCTCTATCAACCGAGGTAACGTCGCCTCAAGCACCTCAACCCCCACCTCATCAACAGCCATACCCTGAAACTCGGATGCATACAGTGCAGCCAATGGCTTGGCTCTGGGTGCCAGCAACTCTGCCATAGGTCGATTATGCCCCATCAGATAGACAATGAAGGCAACCATCAACTCACGGTTGATACCTTCATGATCCAGCAACAAAAACGTATCATAGAGATCACGAGGGTGCTGCCGATCCAGCGTTGCGCACACCTTACCAGCATACAGATCGTTAAAGCTTAATAGCGGCACTTCAGCAAAACCAAAACGCGCCTCCACTGATGGGCGTACTGTGCAAACTTCAGCAGCGTAGACCGCCCCACGCAGTACGGGGGTAACCTCAACTTTCACAATGGCATCCGAACTGGAGATATTCAGCTTGAGCAAGGTGCCCGTTTGTGGATTCGGTTGGGCCGCCACCTTGATCCCCGGCAAGCACCTCATCACCTCAGCCGCAACTATTTTTAGTCCATGATCAATCTCGGCAAGCGCCTCATCACGCGCAGCCATTGGCAGGTAAGCCAGATCAATATCAACCGACAAGCGGGGCATGTCACGCACAAACAGGTTAATGGCCGTTCCCCCCTTCAGGGCAAAACAGCTCTGCCGCCCAACCATGGGAAGAATCTGAACCAGTAAACGGACCTGTTTATAGAAAGGGTTGTTCAAATCCATCCGCTCTCTCACTCGCCAACGCCCTCGGTACCGTTATCTGGTACCTCTTATTGAAGCTACCACCCTTCACAATCACCCGTTTACCGCTACCTAAATCAACCGCATCAACCTCAAGATGCTCAAACCAGGCAAAGCGATGACGATCCGCAAACCAGAGAAACAGCCGTTTCGCCTTCACTGATTTACACGCCTTCAGTAGATCCATGATCAGCTGTGGACGTAGTGAGACGGCAGAATCAAACAGCTTGTCCACCCGCTCAAAATCGGCATCCTGCTTGATCTCAGCAACCAACTCCAACAACGCCAGCTCAGGCGTAGCATAGCGTAGCAGCCAATCCCAGTGCCCAAAAGGCTTAGTGGTCACCGCCTCGGGGGTAGGCTCATCAAACAGTCGGGGCTTGCACAGGATAAACTGATATGGCGCTTCCAGCTGACTCACCCACCCCGGTAGTTTATCCACCCCGTAAAGCTCTATCAGTTTCACACCTTGCATTGAGAGGTAATGGGCAAAGCCCTGTAGCTCCAGTGCAGAACGTCCCCCCACATGAATATCATAGCCCAACTCTTGTAAAGAGTAGACAATATGCTCCCACTTCAGTGGTGGGCCGGGACGGCGATAGGCCCCACGGGCAACCGAGACCAACGCACCGGAGCGTAGATAGTAGTCGACCAGAGGCCGTTTGAAGCCTCGGTCTAATAGCCAGGCGCGGTTGACCACCAGTCCATCTGGTAGATGCTTTTCCAGAGATTTTATTGTCGAATGAGCCATTGGTTTTTAAAATCTTGTATTTGCATAGGATACCTATGCATTACTACATCCAATTAAGTT
>JABGQL010000070.1 GCA_018648825.1 Gammaproteobacteria bacterium | reverse complement strand
TAGTAAAAGTCACTGTCTGGGTGATAGGGGTACTCCACATCCCGGTTGCGGATGGGGTGAGGCGCGGCAGGTACAATGGCCAGAGAGCGGTCGGCCATCTGTTGCTGCAGTGTACGTCTTCGGCGCGCAAACTCTCTGCTATTCATCATTGGCTATTTGTCGAGGAGGATTAATGCAGCTGTGGATTGACGGGGGTTGCAAGTGCAGGGTGAGTCTCCTCATAGAGCAGTAGCGCGCCCATGCGGATATGCTCTACGATCTGTATAAAGTCCATCTCATCCTCATCGCTCTCTTCGCCCTCAAATGAGGCTCTGGAGATCTCCATCAGGTCTTGCAGGAGCTCGCGCTCCGTCTCTCCGGGGTTCTCTTTGCGGTTGGCAACGGCGATCCCATAGCCATAGAGAAAGCCTTCACACCAAGCGGCCAGTGCCTCGGTACGCTCTACCAGTGATACCTCTTCAGGTAACAGTAGCTGGAAGTGTAGCTCTGCATCATTCAGCTGCTCTACCATCGCCCCCAACAGTTTGGCGATCAGCATTACATCGTCACGCGCCTGCAGATTGGCTTCATCACGTTCACCAATCAACTCTCTCATCCACTGACTCTCTTCTGACCCCTGCCCAGAACTGAGCCGGCCACAGAAGGTGCCATGCAGCTCTGCTGCATCCATGGTGAGTGAGAGGCGCTGCAGCGCACTGTTTATATCGTCGTATCTAATCTCTTCGTTCATGGGATCATTTTAGGGCAGTAGCTTCAGAATATCTTCATCCTTGAAAGGTTTTTGCAGGAAGTGCCAGTGGGCCTTGCCCAGTACCCGGTCCATCTCCTCGGTGGAGTGGTCAATATAGGCACTGACAAAGATGATTTTAATCTGTGGATAGAGCTCTCGAAGGCGCGCTGCGGTCTGTAGTCCATCCATCCCTGGCGGCATACGCATATCGAGAAAGGCGTGAGTGATAGAGGTCCCCTGCTGCTTTGCCTGAGTGGCTGTATGGATGGCATCAAAACCTTGTTCTACCAGTGTAGCCTCCCAAGGGGCTTCCGGTGTGGATTCCTCTGGCTCACCCAGGCTGGATATGAAGTCATCCAGTTTGTCGAGGGTGCTACTGGAGCAAGCCTCGTCGGGTAGTCCCAGTAACAGGCGATAGCGCTCCAGCATCTCGTAATCATCATCGGCGATGAGAATATAGGGGTGGTTGATATTCAAGCCTGCGACTCCTTACGCTGTTGCTCTCTTTGATCTACCTCAGGCAGGCAGAGACGCATCGTTGTGCCTTGGTCTATGCCTGTACTCTCCACATCAATTAATCCTCCGATGCTGTTTGTAAAGTTAGCGGCAGAGTGTAGCCCATACCCACTACCGTAGTCTTTTGAGGTGTAGCCGTGGTTAAAGACTCGCTTCTGTAGCTCTGGCTCAATCCCGCAGCCATCATCGGATACGCTGAGTTCAATATGATCTTGGTCGATACGCTGGGCCTCTATCACCACCAGTCCACTATGCTCGGGTTGATGTTGGCGGCGCTCCAGAATGGCCTCAACACTGTTCTTGGTAAGATTGAGCAGCGCCTGAATGGCGGGATTGCGTGGAATGGTCAGCTGTAGATCGGCGGGGCACTTTACTTCGAGTGCGATGTGATACTTGTCGAACTTGTCCTGAATCAGCTGCATGGTATCTTTCAACATGGTCTGCAGATTAAAGCGGGAGGGGTTGATCTCTATTTTAGAGGCGGACTTATAGACGGAGATGATCTCTCCGATGTGGAAGATCCCCTGTCTGAGCTTCTCTAGTTGAGCCTCTATCCCCTCCTCACCAATGACATGGTCGATTGAATCCGCAGTTAATTGCAGCCCCCGTTCCACCTGCGTTGAATCCAATTTGCCCTCTGCCATCTGCTGTTGCATCATGCGCATGGTTTTGGATATTTTGCTGAAGGTTTTGAGGTGGCGGCTGCTCTTCTCCACGCTTCCCTGCATGCCGGTGACCACGTTGCCGATGTTGTGGAGGATGGTTGCGCTCATCTCCGCAATGCCGGACTGAAAGGCGCTGAACTGCTCTACCTTCTCCAGCTTCTCCCGAACATCCATCTCCTCTTTCAGCTTCTCATTGGCGATACGTAGCTCACCGGTGCGCTCCTCAACCAGCTCTTCTAGGTGGTCGCGGTGTTCACGCAGATCCTCTTCCGCCTGTCGACGCTGATCACTCTCCATCGCCAAGGCCACAAAGTCAGCTACTGAGATGGCAAAGTTCTCTTCATCAACAGTCCATTGATGGGCCTCTCCGACCGCTTCACTACAGACTACACCGATGGTTTGGTTGCCGATGCGGATCGGTGCATCTAGCAGTGATTGAATGTTGAGTGGTTGCAGGTAGTCAGAGAGCAGCTCTTGGATGCGTTTGTCTTTGGTTACTTGAGGGATAACCAGGGCACGCTCCTCTTCAACGGCCTGGAAATAGTTGGGGTAGGACTCCACCTGAATCAGTTGCTCGGCGCTATG
>JABGQL010000041.1 GCA_018648825.1 Gammaproteobacteria bacterium | reverse complement strand
GTTATGTTTTGATAAAATGTAATGGCATCTAGGTCAAAGGTTGCCCCATTGGTCATGGAGAGTTTAACGTAATCTTCAATTGCACTTCCGCTCATTCCCAACCACACATATCCAGAACCAGTATAGCTTTGTGTGCCGTCTAAATGACCGTCGATCTCCAGAACATAAGAACCAGTGAGGGTATAGTTTACATTGTCGCCAGCGTTGGTCCCCCCTAAGTTGCCAATACCCCCAAAGCCTGCCGTAGCCCCTGTTCCATCTGTAAAAGCTAATGTACCTTCAAAGTTATTGAAAGCGGTAGAGTCTAATGGCACTGCGGTCTCAATATCCCCCTGCTGAATCTCCAGCTCCCAATCTCCCCCCAAGCTGCTATGACCGGTGAGGTCATCTGAAGCGGCGATATCGGCCCCGGTCGCCTCAGCCAGGGCATCCACAAAGCTGGCCCCGGTTCCACTGGCAATCTCACAGCCCCACAGCAGCAGATCCCCCTCTGTGGTGAGGGCACTGCCGATGGTGGCCAGCTCATCGCGATAGCCGTTAAGGGTGGCCACAGAGAGAGTGGTGTTACCAAAATTGACCGCACCCTCACCACCATGTGAGAAGATATGGATCGCATCGAGTTCACTGCGCCCCTGCAGGGTAGAGGCCATCACTTCCACCGCATCGCCGCTACCCTGTAACAGCACCACCTCAATATGGTTGGCGAGGCCGTCGACCAGGGTCTGGTAATTCTCTACGGAGGTATCAACAAAGGCGATCTCGCTTGGCTGCGAGGCCTCACTGCTCTGCTCAATCAGCTCTGCACCGGTGGCAACAGCGGCGGCATCAAACATCAGACGAGGTTCAAGAGCGGTGATTTTGGGGGTGGTTCTGTTCATGGTGTCTGTTCTCACGCTAAGGCGCTAAGAGGCAAAGGCTGCTGTTTAGGAGGTGGCTTGGTATGGGAGGGCGACGCTATGTCTCCTACTAGCCGATTGCTGGCAATGGGGGGGAAGAGGTTGTCTCTGGTTGTCTCTGGTTTTTTCGCAGGGAGGAGAACCAGTTGCCGGGTTGCCGACTTTAGAGGTCAACAGCGGGTGTAATCTGCCAGACTGCTCTGTTTCGGGGAGTTGCCTTAGGCGAAAAAGGCTTTGGGGGTTGGCAGTACGTTGACTGCAATGACGATTGTCAGCATCCAGCGTTAACAGCTGGGTCGGATCTCCCCCTCGATGCGCTCCAGACGCAATTCGAGGTGATGAATATCGGATCGGGTAGCCAGTTGTGAACCCAGGACCTCTGAAAGCGAGTTTTTCTGCACTTCGGAAAATACCTTCGCCTGCTCGTGCGGAACCCCTGCCTGTTGCAGCTGTTGCGCATATTTGAGCGTGTCGATGGTGATAGAGGCCATGTTTTTGACTGTATCCTTGACCCATCGGTGGGTCAAAAAATTTATGGGACAGTTTCATGATTCATTCTGCCCCCGCTGCTCCTGGCGGTGTGCAGTAATCACATTGGCCTTGCTGGCGGCAAGGTCGTTCCAGAAGTCCATCGCCTCAAATTTCTTGAACAGGTCGGGAGGGAGGATGGTTTTTCGCGGTTCAAAGCTCACCTTGCGGCGTACGGTGTGTAGCCCTTTAACCCCCAGTGCTTCATCAAATTCACTCGCCGTATATTCGACATTGTTGAAGTCGTGCCCCTCGTACCAGGGCTCATCGATAAACTGATAGATCAGCGGTAGCACCTTTTCAGGGGCGCGGGCCAGCAGTTCGTAGTCGACAATCAGCAGTGATTCGGACTGTTCGCCATAGTAGGCCTCTTTCAGTGCGCTCCAGGGGAAGCCGACCAAGCTATCTTGTCGGGCCAGCGACTCGACCCGGCTGTAGACGGTGGCACGGGCCTCGCCACTGTAGAGGCGGGTGTTCTCAAATGGATCGCGGCGGGTGAGGCGCTCTACGCTGTCCATAATCCATGGTACGTCACGTACACAGGCGATCACCTTGGCTTGGGGGTATAGCTCCTCTATTAATGGCATCCGCGCGCTCCAGCCGCGATTGGTATCAAAGATCACCTCATGCCGGGTGGTGGTCTCCGCATAGTAGGCATCAATCAGGGCGCGCAGGATGGTGGGGCGCTGTGAGGCCTCCATCAGTAGTGAGACTTCACTGCCGGCGCTCATGATGCCGAGGTTGGCAGAGACCAGTGCATACAGGCCACTCGACATCGAGGCGTGGAAGCGGGGGTTCTGTTTCAATAGTGCGCCGAGCAGGGTGGAGCCGGAGCGGGGCAGACCGGAGATGAAGTGCATATTAAAGGTGTCTTGGTCTCAAAAGGTTGTTAATTCAGGTTGTTAATTTTTTACTCAGATTTCGGTTAAATTATGACATAAATTAATTATTACACTCTGTTACATTTTGTTACATTCGACCATGTTTCAATAGCTTGCGTTTGTTGGGTCTATTTTTACCATACGATGGCTGGCTCGTTACTACCTCAAGTTTCGGAGTTCAAAATCATGCATTCAGCCCCCTCAAGCCGCATCAG
>JABGQL010000084.1 GCA_018648825.1 Gammaproteobacteria bacterium | reverse complement strand
CTAGCCCCAAATTTTTGACTTGGCTGGAGAAGGTTTTCTGTATCTCTTTAATTAAAACAGTAAGATCATAGGGAGTCTCCTCAATTGTGAAGTTACCTGAGTCGATTTTTGAGAGATCCAAAATATCATTTACCAGAGCCAACTGAGAGCGCCCAGAAACCTCAATAGCGTCAATCAACTCCAAATTATCTTTTTCTTCCAGTCGACTACGCAGGATTTGGCTATTTCCAATAATCAAGGTCAATGGTGTACGCAGCTCATGGCTCATTGAAGCTAAGAACTCATCCTTGACCTGACTGGCTCTCTCTACATCCTCTTTTGCCTGAATCAACTCTTCTCTGGTCTGTACCAGCTCAGAGGATAACTGCTGTGATACCGTATCATCTTCAATAAATCGATCAAACTGTGTCCAACTAAAGGCCTGAGACAGAACCATCTGGTAGAGGTGATCACTCTTTACTGGTTTGGAAAGGAACTCAAAGTTCATTCCTACTCGCTGACGAATTTCCGGTATTGAGTAGTCCATATAGGCAGTGATAAATACAATCCGCACCTCTTGATCAATCAGGCGAATCTGTTCTGCAGTCACCAGCCCATCCCACCCATTGGGCATACGCATATCTAGAAGAATCACTCCATAAGGGGTATCTGTACGAGTAGCTTGTTCTACCTTCTTGTACCCCTCTTCTCCATTATCTGCAAAATCAACCATAAACTGGATTTTGCTCTCTGTCGAGTGCTCTTGATCCGCTTCCTCATCATCGATACCAACAAGCGAGATTATTTCATCGAGTCCTTCAACTTCCTCAAAATCACGAGACAGCACTTGATTGTACATTTGAAAAACCGATTCATCATCATCGATCACTAAGACATGAGGGTTAACCTCTAGTGTTTCCTCAGACGCTCTATCTACAGAAATTTTATCCATCTTCATAAATACCACTTAAGGTGAGTCTAAAAACGCCCCTCTTGCTGGCAGCCCCTTTTTTGTAGCGATGAACCTAAGTCTGTATAACAACTCAACCAAAATGACCGACTGATAGTAACCCATTTTGTATCGACATTATTTGTTCCTTATGAACTCTTTGTAGGCCATATCTTCAACTAAGATGTGCTGTGACCACCAGTTCACTAGGAATGTGAGAACTGTACCCTTGTCAATTATCTGCTCACTCATAAATTGAGAGATTTTCTCACTATACTCTCGATGCAGCACCTTGTGACTCTCCAACTCAGGGTAGCCCCGATCTTTAAGCAGCTCTTCTTCTGTCAGAAGATGAGAGACAGCATATTGGTTGAGGCTAGACAGTGCAAACCTTACCTCTTGTTCTGCAGAATCCTCTGTTGCGCTAACCAGATCATTGATCATATAAATGATACTGGAGTGTTGAGAATCCATAATTGCATCCCCTACACTAAACCTCCCCTCATCCCATACCACCCTTTCCATCACTGCTCTCCCACTTGGTATTCGGTCAGTATCTATATCTCATCTGTGATTAATAGCCCTAACACAGCAACCCTTTGCTGACCACCAAACACACAATGTTTAATGTACGTCAAACTACCATTAATATCAACACCTTTTACAGTACCGTTCGGCAATCTGTTGATCACACTTTTTCATTTTTCCCGAAGCAGGTACTAAGTGGTACTCCCCTGCTCCTTCTGCCAAAGGTTTGAGAACGTGGTTGCTGTCTGATCTACTTCTTAAGGGTGTCTCTAAAAATAGTGATTTTCTTGGGAGAGCAAGAAAGCCCCGCACGGAAAACCGCTGTGTACATACGAGTACATGAGGATTTGAGTACGAAGCTGACGCCGCTATCGTGAGAAAAGTGCACTTTTAGAGGTATCCTTAAGCGAGTTGGTCATCCGCTACATGGTAGGTTGGATCTTCCATCATATTCACCTCGACCAGATCTCCCGCCTTGTGTAGAAGAATCCGGCACTCTGGACTGAGGTGGCGTAAATGCAGCTGTTTACCCGCACGCATATACTTCTCAGCTAAGGTATCAATCGCCTCAATGGCAGAGTGGTCGGCAACCCGTGAGTTTTTAAACTCGATAATCACCTCATCTGGATCACTCTTGGGGTCGAACAGGTCGAGGAAATTCTTTACTGAACCGAAGAAGAGTGGCCCGTTGAGCTCATAGATACGTAACCCACCCTCCTCATCACGCTGTTCGATATTGATGTGGCTGGCATGTTCCCAAGCAAAGATCAACGCAGAGACAATCACCCCAACAATTACAGCAATCGCTAGATCAGTTGCGACGGTTACCCCAGAGACCAAGATCAGTACAAAGGCATCTTTGGCGGGAATCTTGTTCATGATACGCAGGCTTGACCACTCAAAAGTGCCCAGCACCACCATGAACATCACTCCGACCAGTGCCGCCATCGGGATCATCTCGATCAGGCTGGAGGCGAAGAGGATAAAGCTCAGTAAAAATAGTGCCGCAGAAATACCAGAGAGACGCTGGCGCCCCCCTGAATTTACGTTGATCATACTCTGGCCAATCATTGCACACCCTCCCATTCCTCCGAAGAGTCCGGTGGTGGTGTTGGCGATACCTTGACCGATGCATTCACGATTACCTTGTCCTCGGGTATCTGTCACCTCATCAATCAACGTTAGCGTCAGCAGCGACTCAATTAGACCAACGGCTGCAAGGATCACCGCATAGGGGAGGATGATATAGAGAGTCTCCCAACTGAATGAGACCATAGGGAGATGGAAGCTGGGGAAACCACCCTCAATCGAAGCGAGATCAGCGACTCTCTTGGTATCGAGATCAAGCCCAATGGTCATTAGAGAGACCACTAGAATCGCCGCTAGTGAGGCGGGGAAAGCACCAGTCAATTTGGGCAGATACTGGATAATCATCATCGTTAGCAGAATCAACCCTCCAAACAGCATCAGGCTCTCTCCACTCATCCATGCTGTGGAACCGTCTGCAGTTGTAAACTGGAAGTGTTGTAGCTGAGCAAGGAAGATGACGATTGCCAAACCATTTACAAAACCGAGCATCACTGGGTGCGGCACAATACGGATATATTTACCCAGCTTCATTAACCCCACACTGATCTGAATTAGCCCTGTCAGTACCACGGCAGCAAACAGATACTCGACCCCATGTTCTGCCACCAGTGAGACCATCACTACGGCCATAGCACCGGTTGCACCGGAGATCATTCCTGGACGACCACCAAATACTGCGGCCAACAACCCCACCATAAAGGCAGCATAGAGCCCTACCAGAGGATCAACCCCCGCTACAAAGGAGAAGGCAACTGCCTCAGGAACCAGCGCCAAGGCGACGGTGAGACCCGAGAGCATCTCATTTTTAAAACAGATTTTACTGGCGCAACCTAACTGAAACATGGCATATCCTGATGGTTAAATTTTTTACAAAAAACAGAGCATAAAAAACAGAGCATAAAAAACAGAGAAAGAGCCCGTCACAGCTATTGTGACGGGCTCTTTTTAGAAAAATAAGAGTCGAGTAAATTAGAGGATGATTATACAGCAGTCATCAATCCGTTGTCGGCTTCGATGCTCTTTTCTTACGGGGGCTCCCCTTCGGTTTAGCGGTTGACTTGCCTTTACTGGGGCGCGCCTTTTTTTTAGCTGGGCGTTTAGCCCCCTTCTTTCCGGCACCGCTTTTCTTCTCGGCATCTGATTCTGAGCCCACCAAGAGGAAATCAATCTTGCGCTCATCGAGATCAACCCGTGCCACCTGTACCTCCAGCTGATCCCCGAGACGGAATTTGTGTCCCGCCTGCTCTCCAGTCAACTGATGACGTACAGGGTCAAAGTGGTAGTAGTCATTCTGCAGTGCGGTGATATGAACCAGCCCATCAACAAAGATATCGTCAAGGGTGACAAACAGACCAAATCCGGTTACACCACTGACCACTCCACTGTAGCTCTCACCCACGTGATCCATCATGTACTCACACTTGAGCCAGTCGGTTGCATCACGGGTTGCATCATCGGCACGGCGCTCGTTTGTTGAGCACGATTCACCCAGCCGTAGCATCGCCTCTTTATCATAGAGGAAGTCACTACCTTCCCCACCATCAATCAGATGACCAATCGCTCGGTGAACCAGCAGATCGGGGTAGCGACGAATCGGTGAGGTGAAGTGAGCGTAGTTCTCATGCGCCAAGCCAAAGTGACCAACATTGTCTGGTGAGTAGACGGCACGGTTGAGACTGCGCAACAGTACAGTCTGGATCAGGTTAAATTCAGTACGCTCTTTGGCTAACCCCAACACCCGCGCATAGTCACCCGGTTGGGGGGTGTCCCCACCATCCAAGGTAAGACCAAACTCACGCAGAAAGAGGCGCACCTCATCCAGTCGATCTGAGTTAGGTTGCTCATGAATACGGTAGAGTGTGGCGATCTTGTTACGTTTGAGATGGCGTGCCGCACAGACATTCGCGGCAATCATAAACTCTTCAATCATGCGGTGGGCATCATTACGCACCGTAGGCACGATACGCTCAATCTTCTTCCCTTCACCAAACTGAATCTGGGTCTCTACGGTGTCAAAATCGATGGTACCTCGGTTGTTACGGGCCTGTAGAAGCACTTCATAGAGGCTATGTAGCTCTTGCAGTTGCGGCAGATAGGTCTGGTACTGCTCATCAATCTCGTCAAAGTTACCTGCCAACGCCTCAGCCACCTCATCGTAGATCATCCGTGCTGCTGAGTGCATCACCCCGCGGTGGAAGCGAGAACGGGAGATTTTCCCCGCCTCATCAAACAGGATCTCGCAGACCATACAGAGACGATCTACTTTGGGGTTGAGTGAACAGAGCCCGTTGGAGAGGGACTCTGGCAGCATCGGCACCACATGACCGGGGAAGTAGACCGAGTTACCACGCACCACCGCCTCACTATCGAGTGGGCTTTGTGGCTCTACATAGTGAGAGACATCGGCAATGGCAACCAGCAGACGCCACCCCTTAGGGGTACGGCTACAGTAGACGGCATCATCAAAGTCACGGGCATCACTGCCATCGATGGTGACCAGCGGAAGGTCGCGAAAATCCTGTCGTCCCTCTTTAGCCTCTTCCGGTACCGTTGATGAGATAGCCGAAGACTCACGCTCTACCGCATCAGGCCAGATATGGGGGATGTCAAAGGCGCGAATAGCGATATCGATCTCCATCCCCGGAGCCATATGGTCACCCAGCACCTCAACCACCTGTCCAATCGGTGCACTATGTTTGGAGGGTTGCTCAATCAGCTCCACCAATACGATTTGATCATGTTCGGCGCCTCCAGTCTGCTCTGGTGGAACTAGGATATCGTGATTGATACTCTTGTTGCTGGGGACCACAATTCCAACGCCGCGCTCTTTAAAGTAGCGCCCCACCACCTGCAGGGTGCCACGTTCCAGCACTTTGACCAGCTGCCCTTCACGTTTACCTCGGCGGTTAATGCCAACAATGGAGACCAATACTTTATCTCCATGCATCAACGAGCGCATCTGTTTGGCGTGGAGGAAGATATCTTTCTCGCCCGCCTCTTCTGGGATAACAAAACCAAAGCCATCAGGGTGACCTGAAACTCGTCCTCGCACCAGATCCATACGCTCGATCAAGCCGTAGCCACCACGGCGATTCTTTGCGATCTGTCCATCACGAGACATGGCGATCAACCGACGGCGCAGCCCCTCCTCTCGATCCTCATCCCCTTCATACTCAAAGTGAGTGATCATCTCCTGCAGTGAGCGCGGGGCATCGCTGGCCTCTAGTGCCTGAAGGATCTCGCTACGCTCTGCAACTGGAGTGGCATACGTTTTATTGTTCTCTTGTTTCAAAATGGTTCTCTTATTGAATATACCTGACCTCAATTTTAAGGTCGGCAGATGGTAGCCCCGTTGATACGGTCTACTGTTGAATTCTTATGGTTTAAAAGTGGTAGGATCTATGAGTACTCTATGGAGAAGCCGGAGCTCAGCTATCTTCTATATCAAACAGTCCGAGTACTTGCTGGTCCGTAAATGGTTTCTGTAACATACGGTACCCATTCGGTAGCACGGCCTGAATCTGTTCATCTTCATAATCAGTATAGGCCGTTATAAAGGTAACATCGAGATCCGGGGTATCTTTCAGCAGGTATTTGGCTGTCTCCAGCCCATCAATTCCCGGTGGCATACGCATATCGATCAGTGCATGACTGAATGGTTCACCCGCATCCAGCGCTTCACGTGCCGCACGTACCGCATCCAACCCCTGTGACAACAAAGTAACATCATAGGCAGACTCTTGATGCTCCTCCTCTTCACCCAGCAGACTCAATACACTGTTTAGTGTGTCATTGACCTCACTATCTTCATCGGGCATTCCGAACAGGGTTCTATAGAGTTCGATAATCGATAGGTCATCATCCACCACCAATATTTTTAATGTTCTGCTCATTTACTCACTGTCCGTCTGTTTTTCAGTAATTGAAAGAGGAAGTTTTATCTGCATCACCATCCCTTGGTGTAATCCGGGCGAGTGGGCGGTAATGCTCCCTCCCAGACTCTCAACAAATCTGGCCGCTGAATGAAGCCCATACCCACTCCCCCGCTGTTTTGTTGTAAACCCTGAATAAAATATCGTTTTAAGTTTATCCGCATCCAATCCACAACCGTTGTCTTCAACGGTTATCCAAAAATTTTCGGCATCCGCAGGTTTCACTGTAATGCGAATGGTACCGCTCAACGCAGAATCTACCAACATCTCTTCCATAACAGCCTCTAGGCTATTTTTAATCAAGTTCAGTAACAACTGCATTAATGGATTACGTGGCAGCTGGACTGTTTTAATGGCTGGATCAAGGTCGAGTTTTAAGCAGGCATTGTACTTTCCAATACGATCCTCAATCAGGTTTGAAGTATCGTTCAGCATCCGACTCAAGGTGAATTTTGTAGCATGAATAACAGGGCGTGATGCGCTCTGCTGAATAGAGATAATGTCACCCACATGGCGGATACCATTCTCCAGTTTTTCTACAGAACCACTCTCTTCTATCTGTCCACCTAGCTTCTGCAGTGTGCTCACCGTCCCCTGAAGAATACGCCGCTGATGCTCTAACTGCTGTTCCAGACTCATCTCCTGACTATTTTGACCTTGCCCATCCAGGTAGGCACCTAAGCTGGTCGAAAGTTTATGCATCAACTTCAGGGTGTGACTTAGTTTGATGACGTTCCCACTCATCCCTGTAATAACGTTACCAATATTATGTAGTACAGAGGCCCCCATATCAGCCACACCCGCCTGAAAAGCGGCATACTGCTCCTGATGCTCTGCACGAACACGGTCTCGTAGATCATGCACCACCAATACCGTTCCTGCCATCTCTCCATCTTGGTGCTGAAGTTGAGCGCCACTGATCTGTACGGGGACCAGCTCTTCCCCAACGGTTTTTAGTGTGCATTGCGCATCCACTTCACCATTTTCACAACCATCCTTAAGCAGTCGATTCAGCCCCTGATTAAGCAGTTCAGAGGCTGCAATGCCCGTTAACTGTTCTAGCTTCCGGTTCACTCGCAGGATATGCCGATTGGCATCCGTTACGATTAACCCCTCATTCATGGACTGTAAAATCAGCTCAATATGTTCTGTCACCTGTTCCAATTCAGCGGTACGTCGGGCTACCTGCTGCTGCAGTTTTCGGTTCCAGAACACCACCAACAGGATAATCCCCCCCAAAATTGCAATAGAGACCAATATTGGCAATAGAAGTGGTCTCCATATTTTCCCTTCATCCCCTTCAGGTTGATAGAACAGGCCATCAATATCTAGACTATTTTTTAGGAACCCCAACTCTTGAAAGATATCTCGAATGTGTACCCAGCGCTCTCGGTGCATGTAACCAAGCTGAACCAGTAGTGGTTGAACCATCTCTCGCATCTGCTCTGCTTCATATTTAAGGTGGGCACGGCTGCGGTTTTGGGTATTGTATTTTTGCAGGATCAACTCAACCATCGGATCACTGTTGGCCATTGCGTAGGCCCACCCCTTGAGGCTGGCCTCTCGAAAGCGTGCAACACGCTGTGGGTTTTGCTCAATTTCGTGCTCTGTTGTTGTCAGGATATCACTGTAGAAATCGATCCCATAACGCAGAGGATGGAGGTAGGTGTTCTCAACGCCCTGTTCATTGAGTAAAAAACCTTCATTGCTGACATAGGCATTGTAAGCATCAGTCTTCCCCTCTACTAAATCCATCACATTATAGCTGGTGGGTAGTGCACTGTAATCGGCCTCTTCGAGTCCCGCCTTTTTCAGCATAGAGAGAATGGCTGCACTGTCTGCTGTATAGTTCAACATCACCCGCTTACCACGCAGCTCTTTCGGGTGGGTGATTCCAGATGCTTTGGTGACCAGTAGGGCCAGAGGGTCATGTTGTGCAATCGCAGCCAGAGCAACCAGTGGTTTGCCCTCTGAACGCTTGACCAGCAGGTCACTTCCCATCACCACATATTCAGCATCTCCAGACAGCAGCACATCCATCGGAGAGCGTTTTTTAGGGTGTTCCAGCAACGTCACCTCAAATCCTGCATCACGATAATAACCCTGCTCTATCGCGGCGTAATACCCGGCAAACTGGAATTGGTGCAGCCACTTTAACTGTAGGCGAACTGGCTCTAACTTCTGCTGACTGTTATCAGCCCCCTCTGTAGCAGAGGCCTGTAGAGAAAACAGCAATAGAAATAGCAGTCCCGTGATAGCTGTCTCTGATATTTTTTCTGTAAGTCGATCAAACATAGACCACTATTCTACCATTGCTGGTTCTAGTCATTGTCATCAATAAAATGTTTGAAATGAATAATATATAAGATGGTGCCTGGGAGAGGACTTGAACCTCCACTGGATTGCTCCAACTAGCACCTGAAGCTAGCGCGTCTACCAATTCCGCCACCCAGGCAGGGTGTGAAATTTCCTGTATCAGGAAACGAGCGCGTACTTTATAGATCTGTTTTTCGCTTGTCAATACCCATCAAGCTGAATAGTGAATATAAAAGAACGTAGCAACGGCACTCATTGCGTTACTGGGAGTCTACTGGCTGGCTTCCGGAACGTTTACCTCCCAGCTGTTGGTCCAGAAATTCTCGTGTTAGATCAAAGGATTTGCTGTATCCACGGGGAAGTTTTACCCCCTTCTCTTCAGCAATTTTTTTGGCCAGGGCCTTCATCTTTGGCGTGGGAGGGTTGTCTCCCCCATTTTCTGGAGGTTTACGCGGATTGGCGGCAGCTGCTGCTTTAAATTGATCTGGATGAGAGGCCTGTACCAGCTTACTCATCCAACCATTGATCTTCTCCATAAACTGATCGGCATCAGCCTGCTCTTCGGCAATCTCCCCCATCTGCTGTTCCCACCAAGCGGTTACTGCGGGGTCTTTGACTCGCCCGGGAATAGAGTCGATGAAGTTGCGCCCATGGGGAGTGGAGATAATCTTTTTCCCTTTGACAGTGATATAGGTACGCTCTTTCAGGGTCTCAATGATCGATGCACGGGTCGCCTCGGTACCAATACCGGCGGACTCTTTAAGAGCCGCTTTAACCTTGGGATTCTCTACATAACGGGCGATACCTGCCATCGCCTTGATCAGGGTACCTTCGGTAAAACGTGAAGCGGGCTTGGTCTTCTTCTCTTTGACTTCACTCTCTGTGCAGTCTACCGCATCCCCTTTACTCATCGCAGGCAGCTCCACCTCTTTTTTGCTGGAGGGAAGCACTTCTCGCCAGCCAACCACCACCACTTTTTTTCCCTTCCCTAGAAAACGCTCTTTTTTACACTCCACCTGGATCTGTAACGCTTCAAACTCATAGTCCGGAAGGAATTGTGCGACATAGTGACGTGCAATCAGTCCATAGACGTTACGCTCTTTCTCACTCAAGCGGTTGAGCTGAGGAGTCTTTGCCGTGGGGATAATGCCCGTATGCGCCGTCACCTTTTTATCGTTAAATGCCTTTGATTTTTTATTGCTATCGGCATGCTCCACCAGTTTGGGGTTGACCGCCCCAATGGCCGCCAATACAGCACCGGCATCCTTGTGCTGCCCTTCCGAGAGAAAGCCGCAATCAGTACGCGGATAGGTGGTTAGCTTGTGCTCTTCATACAACCGTTGGGCGATATCCAACACCTCTTTTGCACCATATCCCCACTTTGCAGAGATCGCCGTCTGCAGTGTGGAGAGCGCAAAGGGGAGCGGTGGAGTCTCTCGTTTTTTGTTGCGTTTGGTTAGGGTGACCTTACCCTGCTTCCCCCTGATTTTCGATGCAACGGCCTCGGCAAACTCCACCTTCATGCAACGACCTTCTGGGTCAGCAATCTCCTCACCGGGAAGCCACTCTGTATTCACCGCACCATGGGGGTGTTCAAACTGTGCACGAACCGTGAAGTGGACCAGTGGAACAAAGTCTTCAATCTCTCGGTCTCGCTCCACAATCAGGTTCAGTGTTGGAGTCTGCACGCGCCCCACGGAGATCACCCCCTCCCCCCCCGCCTTCTGATAGTCGAGGGTATAAGCGCGTGTCACATTCATCCCCAAGGTCCAGTCACAGCGCGAACGGGAGAGTGCCGCCAAATAGAGTCCTCGATACTCTTGGTTATCTCTCATCTGTTTAAATGCACGTTGAATACCTGCCGTAGTGAGATCTTTCAGCCAGATCCGTTGCACGGGCTTCTGGTTATCCATCTCCTCTAGAATCTCATCGATCAACAGCTGCCCTTCTCGATCCGGGTCACCCGCATGGACAATCTCTGTCGCCCGCTCCAGCGCGCCCTGAATCACCTTAAGCTGTTTGGCGGCATCCCCCCGTGGTTTCATAATCCACTGTTGGGGAATGATCGGTAGATCCTGTTTGCGCCACACCTTACTCCCTTTTTTGGTGGTGGGAATCTCATCCGACAGGTACTCATCTGGCATCGCCTGCTCATACATATGGCCAAAGGCCCAGGTAACGCTCCAGTCATCTCCGTTGATCACGCCATTCCCTTGTCGCCCCCCTCCCAGTGCTTGGGCGATGGTTCGAGCGAGGGAGGGTTTTTCTGCGATGATCAGTTGCATTGCTCTATTTTAACCCCTTAAGGGGAATGTTTAGCGATATGATTACAGACCATGAACATTGATGATGAATTCAGACTAGAATCGGGACTGACCTACCTCAACCATGCAGCGGTCTCCCCTTGGCCGCAACGCACTGTAACAGCGGTTCAACAGTTCGCTGCAGAGAATGGAACTGTAGGCTCCTCCAACTATCCGCAGTGGCTAGAGGTAGAGGCGAGGTTACGCCGTCGACTCTCGGAGTTGCTGGGGGTTGGCTCTGAGGAGGATATTGCCCTGCTGAAAAACACCTCTGAAGGGCTCTCCATCATTGCTCATGGTCTCCCGTGGAAACAGGGGGATAACGTGGTTACTTCAGATCAGGAGTTCCCCTCTAACAGCATGGTGTGGGAGTCGTTGGATCGCTACGGTGTGACCACTCGAAAAGTGCCACTACACTCAGCGGACTCCTCAGAAGAGGCGTTGATGGCTGCGGTAGATACAGATACCCGCCTGCTCTCTATCAGCTCTGTTCAATTCGGTTCTGGGCTGAAGATGGACCTACCACGACTGGGGGCGTTCTGCAGAGAGCGAGACATCCTCTTTTGTGTTGATGCCATTCAGAGTTTGGGGGCACTACAGTTTGATGGTACGGCGATTGAGGCAGATTTCATTGTTGCCGATGGGCATAAGTGGATGATGGCCCCAGAGGGGTGTGCACTGTTTTACTCGACACCAATAGCGAGAGAGCAGCTACAACTGCATCAATATGGCTGGCATATGCGTGAAGCGCTGTATGAGTTTGATAGTGAGTCCAGCTGCGAGCAGTCCGGGTGTTGCAGTGATATCCCCAATTGGAGCAGGGCTGAGAGCGCACGCCGTTTTGAGCCGGGTAGCCCCAATATGCTGGGTATTCATGGCTTGGAAGCCTCACTCTCGCTACTACAAGAGCTGGGGATGAAGCAAGTTGAACAGCAGATTTTGCAGCATAGTCGGTACCTGATCGATGCCATTCAGTCACACCCCAAACTGAATTTAATCACACCAGAAGCGGAAAACCGTCATGCTGGAATTGTGACTTTTTCTATCACTAACAGAGAGAGTGCTGTGGTGCATGAACAGCTCACCCAACAGGGTATTCAGTGCGCCGTTCGTGCTGGAGGGGTTCGGCTCTCTCCTCACTTCTACACTACTAGCGAACAGCTACAACAGGCTTTCACTATTTTGGAGCGCATCATATCGCAGTAACCGTTATAGCACCGGTTCAGTCCAATCAATCACCGCTGTTGGCTGAGTGATATGGACCGACTCCAGGGTCTGATTCACCCCCAATGAGGTGATCACATCACTCCACTGAATCCCATCCCAGCGGATAATATTCAACTCACCATCTTTACGCCCTACCGCCTGACACTCCTCTGTATTCAGGCAGCCAACCCCATAATAGTGTGCAGCCAATACCCCTGATGCCCCCGTTAGGCTCCACTCGATTCCATTCCAGTATAATAGCGTTGCTGAACTCTGCCCTGTCTCACCCACCGCCCAACAATCATCCGTAGTGACACAGTAGAGACTATGCAGGTGCTCACTGGGGACATTGATATTGAGGCTACTGGTGAGGCTCCACTCAGTTCCATTCCAGTGTAACAGCGTGACCGTGGCATCTTTTGCTCCAGTTGCCCAACAGTCATTCTCTGCCACACAGTGGACTGCAAACAAGTCCACCACTGGAACATTGGCATTGAGGCTGCTGGTTAGACTCCACTCATTGCCATCCCAATAGACCAGTGTCGGTAACCCCGTAGTTGTATTCCGTTGCCCAACAGCCCAACAGCTGTTGGTGCTCACACAATCAACTGAGTAGAGCGTCTTTCGGGTTGGCACATTGAGATTTACAAAGGGTGAGGTCTGCCATGAGAGTCCATTCCAATAGAGAAAAGTGGCTCGCTGTCCAACCGTCCAGCAGTCATTGCTACTGATACACTCCACCCCATAGAGGCTTGTGCTGTCCAGTTCTTCAGTAGCACGGTACCACTGAGCACCATTCCAGCGAAGAATATTGAGGTAACCGTCACTTGCCCCACCCGCCCAACAGTCACTACTAGAGAGACAGAAGACACTGTTCTGCGCCAAGTTGGGTACATTCTCATTGACTAAAGCAGTCAAACTCCACTCTACGCCATTCCATGTGACCAGTGCAGGTGAGCCACTGCGATCCCCCACCATCCAGCAATCATTGGCGCTGGCACAGTGCAGGTCAAAGAAGGATTCACTGGGTACATTACCATTTAGAGCACTGCTACGGCTCCATTCGATACCATCCCAGTGCAACACAGTGGCATCACCAGACTTGATACCAACTGCCCAGCAGTCATTGCTAGCCACACAAGTCACCCCAAAGAGCTCTTTTTTCGGCACATTGTTATTGAGTGAAGTATCACGGCTCCACTGTGAGCCATTCCAATAAATTAACAGAGCATCTTGATTGGACCACTCGCCTACCGCCCAACAGTCACTGCTGCTCACACACTCAATATCATTGAGCTCTTTTGTAGGGACATTGCCATTGAGTGCCGTACTCAAGGCCCACTCGGAACCATTCCAGTGCAGTAGCGTCGCTGTGGTGCCATTCGCCCCTGTCGCCCAGCAGTCATCGGTTGCTACACAGTAGAGGGCATTGAGATTCACTGTCGGCACATTGACATTGAGTGCCGTACTCAAGACCCATTCGGTGCCATTCCAGTGTAGCAGTGTAGCAGTAGTGGCACTGTTACCAACCGCCCAGCAGTCACTGCTACTGATGCAGTGCACCCCATTCAAATTCACATCCGGCACGTTAAGATTCAATGCACTCGAAGCCAGCCAGCTGGTGCCATTCCAGTAGACCAGCGTTGCAGTTGCTCCTACCGTACCCACCCCCCAACAGTCACTACTGGATACGCAATGAATCGAGAGGATCTCTTCATTCGGCAGTTCACTCTCACCACTACTGGATAGATCGGGAGAGAGTGCCCAGCTGGTCCCGTCCCAAAGGTAGATGGTGATATCTCGGCCTTGACTACTGCCTACTGCCCACGCTTCGGTTTTTCTTACGCAGTGAACATCATTCAGCAACACCGAAACCGGACTGGCAGCAACACTCCAGCTGCTGCTATCCCATTCAGCAATGGTGCCTGAGGCCCCTACACTCCATCCCGTATTGGTACACCCTAACTGCACATCGGCTTGCAGTTTACGGATACTGTCTCGGACCGTTCCAGTAACATTGAGACGGCACTTTCCATCGCTCTGTAGCATTGCCGTATCTACGGTAAAACTTCCCGCTCCGAAGGAGATCGCTCCACCACCATCCAGATCAACACAGTCTGTACCTTGATCCCACTGACCCGAGGCGTACTCCAGCGCGCTCTCTGCCAAGAATAGGGCCGTCACCCCATCATCCTGTTCTGCCACATCCATAACATCGGAGCTGGTCATCTGTAGCAGGGTCACCAACATCGCCATAATCACGGTGACCATAAACATCGCCCCCATCAGGGTACCGATCCCCTGCTGTGCGGTTCGAGTGTGATATTGCATCAGTTCCACCCCATGCGGTTTCTGAGATTGACCTCAACCTGTTGTTGATAGAGGGCTCCCTCATCGGATAGGGTCAACTCCATCACCACATAGGCAAGATCATTCAGTGTGGTAGCCACATCTGCATGGTTGATTTGAAGGTAGCTGATAGAGAAGCTGGTGACCTGATCGACCAGCAGTTGTGGTGTTGCTAACAGTGAAGGGTAGGTGATCTCAACTTTGTCTTCTGGATCACTGTAATCAATCGATACAGTCGTTCCATCTGTGCGGGTAAAGGCCAGTGAGGATGCGCTCCAGTTAGTGATCTCATAGGCGGTAAGATCAGTCGGGGCACGTCGAACAGTTCGTACTTCACGCGCCAGGCGCTCACCCGCATAACGCAATTTTCCAAGCGTATCCCAACCGTTACGCACCTCATCATTGGCTTTAATGGCCTGCAGCAGCATCAACCCGGAAATAGTAACCACAATACCCATCAGCATCAGCACCAACACCACCTCAAACAGGCTGAATCCCGATATATTCCGTTTTGAGAGCGGCATCAATAATCGACCAGCAGTAGTGTAACGGCGGCCTCAGTGGTTCCGCTAACCGCCACAGCCACTTCAACCTGTTTGCAGCTCATGCCACTGGGGCAGGCACCACCCGTTAAAGGGGTTGAGGTGATGGTGCGATTGTAGGTTGTTGTCCCAAGTATCACATCATCCGGGGAGAGTGCGAAGGTGGCATAGCGTTCATCACGTCGTTCAGCCATCACCTGCTCTGCACGCTGCTGTGCCAGTTGGGTGGCGACGACCCTCTGTTCACTGATGTTGATGCTCTTAATCGCCTCAGAGAACAGGTGGGTTACCCCCGCAGCCAGAATACTGGTCAGCAGAAAGACCGCGATCAGCTCCGCTAAGGTAAAACCTCTCATGGCTATTACTGGCGCTGAATGATGCAACATAGCTAGCCCTCGGTAATGGTCACCACACCACTGATGGGCGAGACGGTAACCACTTTAGAGCGATTGCCTCCCAACAGGGTTTGAGTAAACGGGGTCGAGGCCAGCACCACCCCACTGTTGGGCCGCCCCAAGCTATCAACCGTAAAGTCACTCCATGTAGAGAAGGTGACCCCCTCATCTAAACTTATAGTAAAGGGGGTGCCTGTTGCTGGGTCGGTAATGATGCCCCCTGCGTCCGACACACTGTATGTTGTGGAGGAGAAGTTGATGGTCAAAGAGGTGGCACGATGCATCGCCAACACTTGAGCATGATTGAGATTGCGGACCAATAGCTCTGCTTGGTGGTTCAGATTCGCCTGTGCGCTATTCCAGCTGGGGACTACGGCAACGGAGACGATACTTAACAGAATCATCACAACGACTACCTCCATTAGGGAGAAGCCGCTGTGATGTTTTTTACAATCAGCTGTCAAGAATTACAATGCTGGATGGGGCGCTAGCAGTAGAGGCACAAACTACAGAATCTGCAGTACCCACACCAAATTCTGCAGAATTAGTTCCATCAGTCTGCAGCACATCTGTACAGGTAATACCAGCGCCATCCGCGCAACTACAGGTGTCAACTTTAGCCACAATTTGATCCAATGTAGGGTCGCTTTTGCTATCCCCATAGGCCACTGTCCAAGAGGTACGTAAGGTCCCCAGCGCCCCCTCTTGAGTTGCCTGATAACCGACATCATCCATAGAGGTAAATGCTGGAATCACAGCAACTGCTAAAATACCCAGCAAGATAAAGACAATCACAATCTCCATCAAGGTAAATCCTTTCGACTGATCTCTATAGTTTAACTGTTTCACTGTTCTCTCCTTATATGTAATATTTTGTAATATAGCAGATATATCAGAAACTACTATATGGAAAACCTTATCTATCTCTAATTATAGACTCAATTGTTTACATGGTTAAGTAGCTGAAGTTTCCTGAAAATTTTACACGCTTTTAATGTTTCGTAGTGGCGAACAC
>JABGQL010000094.1 GCA_018648825.1 Gammaproteobacteria bacterium | reverse complement strand
GAAACGGTGAGATGATCGGTCATGATCCCTTGGCTTGGATCAAAGAGGAGCCTAAAGCAGAGACACCAGACCAGAGTGCACCAGAGGTTGTGCAAGAGGCTATGGTTGCAGAGGCACCGCCAGCAGTGCCAGAGCCTGCTCCAGCAGTAGTGGAAAAAGAGCCAGAGGTTGTTGTTGAGGCAGCAGTTGAAATGGTTGTTGATGAAGCTCCCGCAGCAGTTGCCTTGTCTGCTGTCGAGGAGCCGGGTGTATTGAATTTGGGAGAGTCATTGGTGATCTCAACGGTGGGCAAGACCCGGGCCGAGTGGATGGATCGCGTGATGGGAGGGGTAGACTCTCCTATTACATTGGATGGCAGTGATATTCAGGTGATTGATACTGCAGGACTGCAGCTGGTGATGGCGCTGATTCGAGAACTGAATGAAGATGGTGTCTCTTGGCAGTGGGGTGATCGCTCTGATCTGTTGAACGAGAGTGCTCAGCAGTTAGGGTTAAGCAGCCAGCTGTCTCTGTAAGTGATTGTCGAGAAATAGAATTTATGGACCAGAAAGATCGTGATGACTCGGACCTCTCTCTAGGTTGGAAGGAGTTACAAGATACGGTGTTAACACTCAATTTAGCGGTAGCGCAGATTGAGATGTCGATGAATGACGGGGATCACTCCGTATCGACTTTGATTGACTCATTTACAACCCTCTCTGGTTGCGTACAGGTGATTGATAGTGCCAGCGCTGAAATTCCAGATAAACCCACAGCAGAGACCGATTGTCGTAGTATTCGAGAGACGGTACAGGTCAATGTGGATCTGGTTGCTGAAAAGGTGGATGCAGCTATTGTGGCATTCCAGTTCTACGATAAGCTGACACAGAGACTTTCACATGTAAATAGAAGTTTGATCGCTCTATCGGGGCTGGTTTCAGATGGGGAGCATGTTGAGTCTCATGAAGACTGGCACGCCTTGAGAGAACAGATTCGCAAGATCTATAGTATGGTCGATGAGGCCAGTATGTATGATGCCATTATGCAGGGGGAAAACCTTGAAACTGCACTGCAAGTGGCGATGCAGCATAGAGAGCGTCCCGCTGATGAAAAAGATAACTCTGGAGAGGTGGATCTTTTTTAGTAAACAGGGTATGTTCTGTATGAAAAGTTAGTAATGTAACGTTTTGTAGTAAGAGTAGTAAAGATTCAGCCAAGCTGAGAGTAGGCTGAGGGGTTACCAACAACAATAAAGAGGTAGAGGGGGAGTCTAATGCAGAATTTCTTTAGAGATCTATCAATTGCCAAGCGTATTGCCATCGCTTTTGGATTGATTTTGGTTTTAGCGGGTACAGGCGGGGGGTTGGTGCTCCTTAATATGGATGCACTCAGTGGCCAGTTAACGAAAATTGTCACTAACTATAACGTCAAAATTCAGCTCGCGACTGATGTGCGGGATGAGGGGCGTCAGCGTGCAGAGTCGATTCGTAACATGCTGTTGACGGAAGATGAGGAGAAGTTAGAGGCCTACAAGGCAGAGTTTGACGCCTCTGTCGAACGCTACACTGCGTTGATCTTACAGTTAGATGAGATGATCACAGACGATGATGAGCGTGCAATGATGGACCGGGTGCGCAAGAACTCTGCCGCTACCTTTCCCGTGATGAATGTGATGATGCAGAATATTCTTGATGGGTTCGGTGATGACTCCGTTGAAGTGTTACAGACGGAAGGCGCGGCACTGCAGTCCGAGCTACTCAAGGCGCTCGATGGATTTGTTCAGTTAGAGAAGGGGCGTATCAGTGCAGCCAGTGATGAGGCTGAAATGGTTGCAGAGCAGGCGATGATGGTGGTGATGGTTGCCAGTCTTGCGATTTTTGTCTCTATTCTGGTTGTTTGGTTCTTGCTCTCTCGCTCTATGAGTCGTCCTCTACAGGGGATTGTGATGTTGATGGAGAAGTTGCGCGAGCATGGTGATTTCTCTGTGCGCTGCCGAGACTATGGAAAGAGTGAGTTAGGGTTAATGTCCTCAGGTTTTAACCAACTGATGGACTCTCTGCAGGGTAGCGTTGATGCGATTCGAGTCGGGATGAGAGAGGTCTCCAACGGGAAATTGAGTGCGCAGATTGATACCGATGCGAAAGGGGATCTGGGGGAACTTAGAGATAGTATTAATACAACGGTTGAAGGGTTGAATGAGACCGTGAATGCGATCCGTGAGGTGATGCAGAATGTTGCGCAAGGAAAATTTGATCGAACCGTTGAGAGTGGTGCCCGCGGTGATCTTGCGGACCTTGGTGATAATATCAATGAGAGTATCAGTGGCCTGAATAGTGCCATTCGTAGTATCGACAGTGTGATGGGTGCCGTTGCACAGGGAGACTTCTCTGCACGTGTTGAGGTAGAGCTCTCTGGTGACTTGGGTGGGTTGAGAGAACATTTGAATGCTTCACTGGATGCGTTGAGTGGTGCGCTGGATGATTCCGTAGAGGTGGCGGTGTCACAGTCTAAGGGCGACTTAACGACCCGTGTGGATGGTGATCATGCGGGGTGTTTGGGGGTGTTGAAGGATGCAATCAACGCCTCCCAAGATAAAGTTTCTGGTGCAGTGGGTGAAATAGCCCGTTCTGCGGTGACCGTCGCAGATGCCAGTGAACAGATTTATCGTACCAGTACAGATTTAAGTCAACGAACCCAAGAGCAGGCAGCCTCTATTGAGCAGACTGCGGCCAGCATGGAGGAGATGACAGCCTCAGTGAAACAGAACTCGGACAATGCTGGGCAGGCAGATCAGCTAGCAATCAGTGCGCGTGATTTGGCTGGAGAGGGTGGTGCGGTGATGGGGCGTGCGACCAGCGCAATGAATGCCATTTCGGCATCCAGCCAGAAGATCTCCGACATTATTGATGTGATTGATGGGATCGCCTTCCAGACCAACCTGTTGGCACTGAATGCTGCAGTAGAGGCGGCTCGAGCCGGTGAGCAGGGTCGGGGCTTTGCTGTAGTGGCTGGTGAGGTCCGTACCTTGGCGCAGCGTAGTGCAGAGGCAGCCAAAGAGATCTCCAGTCTGATTGCAGACAGTGTCGATAAGGTGAATGAAGGTGCGGGTCTGGTCGATGAGGCGGGTCATTCACTTAGTGAGATAGTACACAGTATCAAGAAGGTGAGTGATATTGTAGCTGAAATCGCTGCTGCGAGCGCAGAGCAGACTGCTGGTATTGATCAGGTGAATAATGCGATCACCCAGATGGAGGCGCTCACACAGGATAATGTAGAGCTGGTTGAAAAGACCGCCTCAGCCAGTGAAACCATGAGCCAACAGGCGGATGGGATGCGTGGGCTGGTCTCCTTCTTTAAGGTGGATGGTATTCAACAAGAGCAGAGCCACTCTGTTGCTGTTGCCCCCGAGGTTGTAGAGGTGGAGCGTCCTGCTGAAAAGGCACCAGTGACTCAGCAAGTTGCAGTAGCCTCACCTATCCAATCCCAGCCCGTAAGGGGGTCTGATTCAGAGTGGTCTGAGTTTTGAGGTTAAAGAGGGGATAGCAGTAAGGAAAAGGTAGGGTGCTTATGCACCCTATTTTTTTGCCTGTTGGTTGGGGTGGAGCGGTTTAGCGGTTCTGGAATCGCTGAATATCTCGCTTGAAGGTGTTAATATCATCGGTTATCTAAAACAGATCAATAAGGTGCTATGTAGCATCTTTTACGAGATCCCATGAATATCATTTTTGGTTTTTTTATTGTAGTTAGCAGCGTGATTGGGGGCTATATGCTCTCTCACGGATACCTGTTGGCTCTGTGGCAACCGTATGAGCTATTGATTATTCTGGGGGCGGCTACAGGTGGGTTGGTTATTGCGAATCCGCCACATATCCTCGGTAGAGTGCGCAAAGGGCTGCCGCAGCTGCTGCGGAAAAGTCGTTATGATAAGGCCCTCTATCTGCAGTTACTGTCGGTGATCTATGAGCTTTTTATGCGTTCTCGGAAGAACGGCATGCTCAGTTTGGAAACTCATGTAGAGGAGCCCGATGAGAGCTTTATCTTCCAGCAATACCCCCGCTTGATGCGGCAGCACTCAGAGGCGATCACCTTTCTAGTGGATTATCTGCGCCTGATTGTTGGGGGAAATATGAACAGTTATGAGCTTGATAATCTCATGGATATTGAGCTGGCAACCCATGAGCATGAAGCCAGCCAACCTTCAGGAGCTCTCTCTGCAATGGCTGATGGCCTGCCTGGTTTTGGTATCGTAGCTGCGGTGATGGGGATCGTTATCACTATGGGCTCCTTGGGCGGGCCGGTAGAGGAGACTGGCCAGCATCTGGCTGCGGCACTGGTTGGCACCTTTCTTGGAATCCTGCTCTCCTATGGTTTTGTCGGTCCCCTAGCCCGAGCACTGCAATATATTGCTGAGGATGAGGCGATGATGCTGAACTGTATCAAAACTACATTGGTGGCAAGTTTGAATGGTTATGCACCAGTGGTGGCGGTTGAGTTTGGGCGTAAAGCGATCCCTGCACGGTTGCGCCCCGGTTTTTATGAATTGGAAGATCATATTCATGAGATTGGCTTGCATGATGGGGCGGTGGCGAGTCAGGAATGAATAGCATGGTTCAGCCCATTATTGTCAAGAAGTGTAGAAAGCAGCTGCACCATGCGCATAGTAGCTCTTGGAAAGTGGCGCTTGCCGACTTTATGACAGCGTTGATGACCCTGTTTCTGTTGCTCTGGTTGTTAGCCTCTACGACCCCAGAACAGCGTGAGGCGATTGCAACACAGTTTCAGGGAGAGGGGATTATTCAGGGTGCGAAGAGAGAGCATCTTGACGAAATCAACAGCGGGAGCTCTGATCAGCTGATTGACCTTGGAGGTAGTGGTCAAAAGATAGAGCAGAAAGAGAAAGTTGAACGAGAGAATCGTGAGAAGATTGGTGAAATTTACCGCCAAGTAAAAACAGAGCAGGCTCGTATGGCACGCTTGAAACGAGTATTGGAACAGACTATTGAACGTAGCTCGGTAATGAGTCAGTTTAAGGATCAGATATTGTTGAAACAGACGCCAGAAGGGTTACGTATCCAGGTTGTAGATAAGAAGGAGCGCCCTATGTTTGATTTGGGTGGGGCAACGCCAAAGACATATACCACCACCATTCTTAAACAGTTGGGTGCAACGATTAACCTGAGCCCAAATCAGATCTCTATATCTGGGCATACCGATGCCTCTCGCTATAGTCGAATTAATTATAGTAACTGGGAGCTCTCCAGCGACCGGGCCAATGCCGCTCGTCGTGCATTGATTAAAGGGGGGATGCGTGAACGTAAGATTGATCGAGTGGTCGGTTTGGCTGCAACTGAACCATTTGCCCCCGATGATCCAAAGGGGGCTGTTAACCGTCGTATCAGCATTTTGGTAATGAACCGTTCTGAAGGCACCTCTCGCTATATGGGTGTGGTCAGCCCCTAATCTTGTTCGACTACTAGGAGATTACGCATGGATCATGCACACCACGCCCCCGCCCCTATTGGCTATGAGGCACTATCAGCACTCTCCTTTCGCAAGGTGACAGGCAAGGAGAGAGCCTCACTATTGCAACTGCTCACTACAACGCGCAAAGAGGGGTTGCTGTTCCTGATGGAGCATGGGGAACGTGATGATTTGGTTTCACCTCAAGGTAGCACTGTAGAGGCGTTTGACCCTCAACAGAGCGAACTGCTTTTGGCCTACAGTGCTGATGCATTGTTTGAGCAGCAGCTGGAAAATGCTGGGGTGATGTTGATTGTTGAGCTGGATGAGGGGATCTTGCAGTTAGAGTTTGAAGCCGTAGTGCGAGAGCAGGTCAATGGAGAGAATAGTTTGCGTTGTCGACTACCAGACGCACTGTTATTGATCCAGCGACGTCAAGCACGCAGAGTTCCTGTAGGGGCGGGGGTTCAGTTCTCCTCTGCGATACTCAACGCTTATGGTGGTGAGAGCGTCACAGTTGAGGATCTGAGTGACCTAGGTATTGGTTTGATGATTCAAGGGGAGCCAAAACTTGAAGCAGGGATGGTGCTCAGTGACTGTCATCTAACCTTGTCAGAGCTGGGGCAAGTTGATCTACAGGTTATGGTAAAAGGGGTGAGTGTTGAAAAGGAGGGGGCAGGTCACTCTGTGATGATGGTGGGGGCTCTCTTTGTGGGGCTTGCAGCAAGTACACGGGCATTGATTCAGCGCTACACCTTTCAATGCGACCTAGAGGCGCGAAAGCGCATGGATGTGTTGGATAACCTGATGAATAGTAGCGTCGTAGCGGGTGAGCCTGTTGTGAAGCCGCGTTATTAGAGAGCCTATCGTCACTTTCTTGTCGCTAGTTTTATAAGGCAGCTTGTAACTAAATGAAATATAATTATATTTTTTAGTGGCACTCAATTTGCTAACAGCTGTATATAAGTACTGCCTGGGTGCAGTGGAATACAATAAATGGTTCGGTAATTTTAGACTAAACCATTAATAGATAAGGAATTAGACGTTAACGATGGATGATCTGCTGTCACAAGCTGAAGTCGATGCCCTGCTCAGTGGAATGGATGGGGGGGATGTAGAGACCGACTCAGGGTTAGGGTTTGAGATGGAGGGCGGTGTTTCTGCCTTTGACTTCACAACTCAAGAGCGCATTATCCGTGGCCGTATGCCGACGTTGGAGATGATCGCTGAGCGTTTTGCCCGTAATCACCGTATCACCCTGTTTAACCTGCTGCGTAAAACGGTTGAAATTGGTGTGGTTGGGATTAATGTGGTGAAGTTTAGTGAGTACCTACGCAACCTGTTTCTGCCTACCAGTCTCAATCTAGTAAAGATGCACCCGTTTCGAGGTACCGCACTGATCACCTTTGACCCAAAGTTGGTTTTTTCTGCAGTTGACTACTATTTTGGTGGATTGGGTAAATTTGCTTTCCGCATTGAGGGACGTGAATTTACAGTGGTTGAGAACCGAGTGATCAATATACTGCTAGAGCGGTTGTTTGAGGATATGGCTCCCGCTTGGGAGATGGTTGAGACCATTGAGTTTGAATCCGTAGGACATGAGGTCAATCCACAGTTTGCCAATATTGTCGGTCCAACCGATCCAGTTGTTGTGATGGAGATGAGTGTTGACCTAGAGGGTGTTGGGGGTGAAGTACATATGGTGATCCCTTACTCCATGCTTGACTCGGTGAGAGAGAAGCTGGAGTCAGGTACACAGACCGAGGGTGACCTAGATGACCGTTGGCTGGAGGCGCTGCATCATGAGGTAGAGGCGATTAATGTTGAGCTCTCTTGTGAGTTGACAGAGGTGAGCATGGCGGTCAGTGATGTGATGAAGATGGAAGAGGGAGATATCATTCCTATTGAGATGCCAGAGTCAGTATTGCTACGTATTCAGGATGTTCCCGTTGTCCGTGGCCGGCTCGGAAGCCATGATGGCTGTAAGGCGGTGCGGATTGCAGAGGGGGTCCAGGTGCCTGATTTGATTATGGATATTCATAAGAACAAGAAATCACATAAAAAAGATGGGTAGAGTGAATAACTACTCCAATTATGAGCAGTTTAGCTAGGATAGAATAATGAGTGAAGAAGAGAGTTTTGATGGCGACCTTGGTGATATGGGTGATGACTGGGGGGATGCGCTGGCTGAACAGGGTGCAGAGAATGCATTTGGTGCTGCCGAGGTAGAAGATTTCGCCGGAGGGGGAGGTGATGGTGAAGAGATCAATCTGGATGTGGTGCTGGATGTTCCCGTTACCCTATCGATGGAGGTGGGGACCACGATGATCACCATTCGCAACCTGCTACAGTTAACGCAAGGCTCGGTAGTTGAGCTGGATCGTCTGGCGGGTGAGACGCTTGATATCAAGGCCAATGGTACGCTGATCGCCCATGGTGAGGTAGTTGTGGTCAATGAGAAATTTGGTATCCGTGTGTTGGATGTGGTGACGCCGGAAGAGCGCATTCGCAAAACTAAAGAGTAGCGTATGAATCCTGAACAGAACAGTCAGGCGGTGGAGTTGGTTGCAAGCCAACCGCTGGGGATGGGGCAGCTGTTTCAGACCTTCTTTAGCCTGTTGCTGGTGATTCTGTTGATCATAGGTGTTGCCTGGGTGTTGCGGCGTAGTGGGCGTTTTGGCTCCGCTCTGGGGGGGCAGCTGCGTGCCATTGGCGGACTCTCTCTGGGAGGGCGTGACCGTATACTGTTAGTGGATGCCGGAGGAACACATCTGCTTCTGGGTATTTCGCCTGCAGGCATTCGTACCTTGCATGTTTTTCCAGAACCTCTAGAGTTGGATGAACGTTACGGTGAAGCCCCCCCCCCGTTTGCAGATACATTACAGAAAATTCTACAGAAACAGAATAAGAGCAGAGAGTAAGAGCATAGAATAGCATCATGAATTGGCAACGCATCCATCCACGCAGGTTACTCCTGCTTTTTGTCGTTTTAGTGGCCCCTGTTTCGGCGTGGGCAGCAGGTATTCCTGCCCTCACCCTGAGTGAAGATGGTGGGACCTACACCCTAAGCCTGCAGATTCTGATTATGATGACGCTGCTGACACTGTTGCCAGCGGCCTTTATGACCATGACCTCTTTTCTGCGAATTGTGATTGTCTTGTCACTGTTGCGGCAGGCGATGGGTACCATGCAGAGTCCTAATAACCAGATTATTATCGGTTTGGCGATGTTTATGACCTTCTTTATTATGGCGCCGACCTTCAATCAAGCCTATCAGGATGCGCTAGAGCCACTGATGGCAGAAGAGATCGGTATGGAGGTGGCGCTACAGAAGGCAGCCGTACCATTTCGAGCCTTTATGATGCGACAGGTGCGAGAGGATGATCTCGCTTTCTTTGGAGAGATGGCTGGAGTTGAGTCGTATGAGGACGAGGCCTCCGTCCCCTTCTCTGTACTGCTTCCCTCTTATGTGACCAGTGAGCTGAAGACCGCCTTTCAGATCGGGTTTTTAATCTTTATTCCATTTTTGATTATCGATATTGTGGTGGCGAGTCTTCTGATGTCGATGGGTATGATGATGCTCTCCCCGATGATTATTTCACTCCCCTTTAAGATCATGCTGTTTGTGCTGGTCGATGGTTGGACGCTGGTGTTGGGAACGCTGGCCTCCAGCTTTTTGGTACGTTGACGGAGTAATGTAAAATGACACCAGAAACCGTAATCACTATAGGGCAGCAAGCGATGCAGGTGGCAGCGCTGCTGGCTGCACCGTTACTGCTCTCCTCTCTGGTGATTGGTCTGGCGATTGGTGTGTTTCAGGCCGCCACCCAGATCAATGAAATGACCTTGAGCTTCATCCCCAAATTGATTGTGATTATGGTGGTGCTAATGATGTTTGGGAACTGGATGTTAGCGACGATGATGAACTTTATGCGTACCCTCTATGAGAGTATTCCCTTCTTGATTGGTTAATTATGACCGTCACCTTTGAACAGCTAAACGGTTGGATTGGTCTCTATTTCTGGCCTTTTATGCGGGTGACCGGAATGTTGATTGTGGCTCCGATGTTCTCTACACGAACAGTACCGATGCGCATTCGGATGATGGCCAGCGTGTTGATCACCATGATTATGGCCCCCGTATTACCCCCGATGCCTATACTGGACCCTTTTACACTGGCTGGGGTGTTGCAGGTAGCCAACCAGTTTATGATTGGTCTGGCAATGGGGTTTGTGTTGTCGATGATTTTCGCTGCTTTTACCGTGGCGGCCCAAGCGATGGGTATGTCCATGGGGTTGGGGTTTGCGATGGCGGTGGATCCCAATAATGGGATTCAAGTGCCGGTACTGGCGCAGTTCTATGTGCTATTTGCCACGTTGATCTTTATGTCGCTGAATGGACATCTGTTAATTGTAGATACCCTGCGTGAAAGTTTCAGCGTGATGCCAGTTTCTACCCGGGGGCTTTCTCAGGATGCGATCTGGTCCGTTCTCAGTTGGGGGAAGATGATCTTTGTCTGGGGGCTTAAAATTGCACTCCCTATTATCGTGACTCTGCTGTTAATTAATGTTGCTTTTGGTGTGGTAACCCGTGCAGCACCCCAGCTCAATATCTTTGCAGTGGGTTTTCCAGTCAGTATTATGGTGGGTTTCTGGTTGGTGATGGTCTCCTTTCCAATGACGCAGACCCGCTTGGTAGAGCTGATGGAGAGCGCCTTTTCCGTCATTCAAGAGTTCCGGCTGGTGGGTGGCTAACGGATGTCTGAGAACGAGGACGGCACCGAAAAGACCGAGGAACCGACCGATAAACGACTTCAACAGTCGCGAGAAAAAGGGCAGATTCCCCGTTCCAAAGACCTCAATACCTTTGTAATGCTGATGATGGCTGCAGTTGCATTTCTCACGCTAGGAGAAGAGATGGGGCAGCAGGTGATGGCGGGATTGGCAAAAGGGCTGCAACCGGGGCGTCACTACTTCTACGATACCAGTGCCATGTTGGGATTGATGGTGCAGCTGTTTATGGATGGGATCTGGTTGATGGTCCCCTTTATCGTGGTGATGATCATATCTGCTATTGGAGCTCCAATTTTAATGGGGGGATGGTCCTTCAGTACCGAGGCGATGGCCTTTAAGATCAGTAAGCTCAATCCAATCTCTGGAATTGCCCGCATGTTTGGGATAAAGACCCTAGTTGAGTTGCTGAAGGCGATCGGTAAGTTTGCGCTGGTGATGACGGTTGCAGTGGGTTTGATGATGTCTCAGCTGGATATCTTTCTGGCGCTGGGAGAAGAGCCGATCATGCAGGCGATTTTGCATGCCATGAACCTGATTGCTTGGTTCTTCCTGATCCTTGCCTTTACCTTGATTGTTATTGTTTTGATTGATGTCCCGTTTCAGCTCTATACCCATAGTCAGCAGCTAAAGATGACCCTGCAAGAGGTGAAAGATGAGTCAAAAGAGACCATGGGCCGTCCTGAGGTTAAACAGCAGATTCGTCGTAGACAGCAAGAGGTTGCAATGGGTCGTATGATGCAGGACGTGCCGGAGGCCGATGTGGTGGTCACCAACCCAACCCACTTTGCGGTTGCACTGAAATATGATCAACAGGGGGCAGGGGCGCCGATTGTGGTGGCGAAAGGTGCTGATCTGATCGCTACACAAATTCGAACCATAGCGCAAACCAATGATGTGAGTATGATCTCTGCCCCTCCATTGGCGCGTGCACTCTACTTTTCGGCGGAGGTTGGGCAAGAGATTCCGCATGGACTCTATCTTGCCATTGCTCAGCTGCTGGCGCATGTCTACCAGCTAGACTCAGCAGCAAATGGAGAGCCTGCAGTGATGGATGATCTACCGATTCCTGATGAATTCCGACTGGATGCAGAGGGTAAACCAGAGATTGAGCAAGAAGGTAGCGAATCAATGGACTCTTCGGTGTGAATTCCCCCTTTAAGTAAGTAAAATGGCCGCATGAACCTGGATCAAGTAAAGAAAATAATGGCCCAAAGCATGGGTGCGCCGGTGTTGCTGGTGATGATCCTGTCGATGCTGATCATTCCGCTGGCACCGTTGGTGTTGGATGTCTTCTTTACCTTCAATATTGCGCTGTCACTGATTATCTTGATGACCGCAGTGTATGCTATGCGTCCGCTTGATTTCTCTGTTTTTCCCACCATTATCTTGGTCTCAACATTGTTGCGTTTGGCGCTGAATGTGGCCTCTACCCGCGTTATCTTGATGGAGGGGCATGCCGGTAGTGGTGCTGCTGGAAATGTGATTGAGGCATTTGGTACCTTCGTGATTGGGGGGAATTTTGCCGTGGGGCTGGTGGTGTTCATGATCCTAATCATTATCAATTTTATGGTGATCACCAAGGGTGCGGGGCGTGTTTCAGAGGTGGGTGCCCGGTTTACTTTGGATGCGATGCCCGGTAAACAGATGGCAATCGATGCGGATCTCAATGCAGGGGTGATTGATCAAGATGAGGCACGTCAGCGTCGTGAAGATGTCTCTTCTGAAGCTGATTTTTATGGTTCGATGGATGGTGCCAGTAAATTCGTTCGAGGGGATGCGATTGCCGGTATCTTGATTATGGTGATCAACATTGTTGGTGGCTTTATTATCGGTGTGGCGCAGCATGATCTGTCTGCGGTTCAAGCGGCCGAGACCTATATCATGTTGACGGTTGGAGACGGCTTAGTGGCACAAATTCCAGGCCTGATACTCTCTACTGCAACCGCAATCATTGTAACCCGTGTCTCTGGCTCGTCAGACCTTGGTAATGAGGTTTCTGAACAGTTAGCTAAACCACAAACCCTTTATGTTGCTGGAGGTATTATCGGGTTGCTTGGGATTATTCCGGGAATGCCGAATGTGGCTTTTCTCTCCTTGGCCTCTATTCTCGGTGGGGCAGCTTGGCTTATTTCCCAACGTAAAGTGGCGGAGGCGCAACAGGCCGCGATGGCAACGGTGGATGACGAGGAGCCTGCAGAGGTACCACGAGAGCGGGATGTCAGTTGGGATGATGTGGAGACGATCGACCCGCTTACCTTGGAAGTGGGGTACCGTCTGATCCCGATGGTGGATACCAACCAAGGGGGCGAGCTTATTGATCGTATCAAGGGGGTACGGCGCAAGCTCTCCAAGGAGTTGGGTTTCTTGGTGCATGCGGTCCACATCAAGGATAATCTGGATCTTAACCCCAACACTTACCGCGTACTATTGATGGGGGTTCCAGTGGGAGAAGGTGATCTACAGCCCGACCATTATCTGGCAATCAACCCCGGGCAGGTATTTGGTGAGCTGGAAGGGACCCATACCAAAGACCCCACCTTTGGTATGGATGCGGTCTGGATTGATGGTGATCACCAAGAGCACGCGCAATCAATGGGATACACGGTGGTAGACTCCAGTACTGTGGTGGCAACCCATCTTAGCGATATTGTGCGGGTACATGCCAGTGAACTGATCGGGGTCGATGAGGTTAAAGAGCTGCTGGATCGCCTCGCCGAGAGTGTACCTAAGCTGGTCGAGGATCTGGTGCCGAAGACGGTAGAGTGGGTGGTGATCCTCAAGGTGTTACAGAACCTGTTGGAGGAGAGCGTCTCTATCCGAGATATGCGTACCATTGCTGAAACTTTGGCGGAGCATGGCCCAAAAAGTCAAGATCCCGACGCTTTGACCATGGCTGTTCGAACCGCCCTTGGACGTGCCATTGTGCAGGAACTCGCGGGTATTGCTGGTGAGCTTCCAGTAATTACTTTAGATCCGGGGTTGGAACAGATATTGCATCAGTCTGTCCAAGGTGATGGGACAGGGGGTTCCGCACTCGAACCAGGACTGGCAGAGAAGATGAATCAATCGTTGATGGAAGCGGTGCAACAGCAAGAGGCAGAGGGGCAACCAGCAGTATTATTGGTAGCACCATCGATTCGTCGCCTGCTTGCGCGGATGTTCCGCCACGCCTTGCCAGACTTAGCGGTACTCTCCTATACGGAAGTACCTGATGATCGCTCGATTCGCATGGTAGCGAACGTGGGTGGTCAGTAAATTGAATATTGATGGTTGAAGAGAGTAGAGATTAACAGATGAAAATGCGTCGTTTTTTTGCCCCCTCCATGTCACTTGCGCTGAAGCAGGTACGTCGAGAGCAGGGTAGTTCAGCTGTCATACTATCCCAGCGCAAGGTTGAGGGTGGTGTTGAGGTCGTGGCTGCGGTTGATCCCGATATGGTTGAAGAGCAGGCAGAAGCAGTGCCGCCTTCCAGTCGTGAGCACCACAATAGTTTCAAACAGCGCCCGGCAGAGCGTGAACCACGGGCGGTAGAGCCAATGGCTACTGAAGCAGCGGGCGGCTCACAAGAGATGCAGGCGATGCGCAGTGAGATGCAGGCGATGCGTACCATGATGGAGCAACACCTCTCATTGGTGAAGAGTGGTTCCCCAGTAGAGGGAGATCCAAAACAGGCGTGGCTGAATGATCGACTCTCCGAGATCGGCATTGCCAAAGATATTTGTGAACAGATCTGGGAGAACGTAGAGGGTGAGGACTCCGATGCACATTGGAAGCAGGCACTGAACTGGCTGGAACAGCAGCTGTTAACAGGAGAGGATGAGGTACTACAGCAGGGTGGAGTGATCGCGTTGGTGGGGCCAACGGGGGTGGGTAAGACCACGACGGCGGCTAAGCTGGCTGCACGTTATGCACTGCGCAATGGTACCAGCCGAGTGGCGTTGGTTACCACCGATGCCTTCCGTATTGGGGCACAAGAACAGCTGCGTGCATTTGGCTCACTGATTGGTGTGCCTGTTTATGCGATCTCAGAAATCAGTGAACTGCATGAGACGCTGCGTGCATTGAGTGATCGAGACTTGGTGATCATCGATACTGCAGGTCTGAGCCAGCGTGATATGCAGCTCCTAGAGCAGTTGGCGGTATTGCGTACAGGTGACATTAATATTGATCCCTATCTGGTTGTTTCTGCAACAACGCAGGCGCAGTCGTTGGATGAGACGGTTGAGATCTTCAACCGTATTGAGCTGAAAGGGGCGATCCTCTCTAAGCTGGATGAGGGGGGGGAGTTGGGCGGTGCAGTCAGTGTACTGCTACGCCATCAACTGCCTCTGCTCTACATGGGAGATGGACAGCGTGTACCAGAAGATCTACAGGTGGCGCGTGGTCGTGACCTGGTAGACCGTCTGGTCTCTCAACGCCGCGGTGGCAAGGATCATCTTAAGGTCTTGCAGGGTGGGTTGCAGATGAAGCGTAGCTTGCAAGTTGTGGGGGAGTAGGGTGGCATGGTAGATCAGGCTGAAGGTATTAGAAAAGGAATCAAAACTATGGGTGGACAACAGAAGCCGGTAAAAGTGGTTGCTGTGACCAGTGGTAAAGGCGGTGTCGGCAAGACCAATGTCTCGGTCAATCTAGCCGTATCACTCTCCCGTAAAGGGCACAATGTGGTATTGATGGATGCTGACCTCGGGTTGGCCAATGTGGATGTGATGCTCGGGCTTCACTCCAAATACAATATCTCTCATGTCCTCAATGGTGAAAAAACATTAGATGAGATCTTGCTGGCTGGCCCGGCAGGGATGCGCATCATTCCAGCAACTTCCGGTGTAAAGCGCATGGCTGAACTGACCCCAGTAGAGAATGCGGGGTTGATTCGTGCCTTTGGTGAGATGGAGTACCCCGTTGATATCATGCTGGTCGATGTTGCAGCGGGAATCTCCGATAGCGTGGTCAGTTTTGGCCGTGCAGCGCATGAGGTCGTTGTGGTGGTGTGTGATGAACCCTCCTCTATCACGGATGCCTATGCATTGATTAAAGTACTGAGTCGCGACTACAATGTAGAGCGCTTTCATGTTTTGTCCAATATGGTAGAGAGTGAGGCGCACGGGAGAATCCTGTTCAAGAAGCTCTCTCTGGTAGCAGAGCGCTTCCTTGATGTGACGCTAGACTATCTGGGTACGGTACCCTTTGATCAAGCCTTGCGGAAGGCGATTCAGAAACAGAATGCAGTGTGTGAGCTGGATCCATCCAGTATTTCAGCCAAGGCATTCCGTAGGATTGCGGCGGGTGTTGAACGCTGGCCACAGCCGAATCGGGCAGGTGGATATTTGGAATTCTTTGTTGAACGACTATTACAGAGTGAAGCGGGGTAAATTTGCATGAAGGGACATGCTGCATACGCAACGGTACATAAAGGAAGCATCGAGCAACAGCTTGAGGAACACCTGCCGTTGGTGAAAAGGCTGGCCCATCACCTATCGGCACGCCTTCCCTCCTCTGTACAGATCGATGATCTGCTGCAAGCGGGGATGATTGGCCTGCTTGAGGCGTTGAATAAATATGATGCCTCACAAGGGGCGCAATTTACCACCTATGCCTCGATTCGTATTCGTGGGGCAATGCTGGATGAGCTACGTCGCGGTGACTGGGCGCCACGCTCCGTCCATCGCAAGAGTCGTGAGGCGATGGAGACCATCAGTAGATTGGAACAACAGGGGAAAGATACCAGCGCGCAAGAGGTTGCGGGTGAGATGGGCATCTCGATGGAGGAGTACAGCAAGATTATTCAAGACTCCAATATGACGGGGTTCTACTCTATCGACCTGCTGGATGAAGAGAATCCAGGTGGAAGCAATATTGAGGATCACCGAGAGGGTCCGTTAGACATGCTCTCCGATAGCGGCTTTCGCAATGATCTTGCGCATGAGATTGGGCGGCTGCCCGAGCGAGAGAAGATGATGATGGCACTCTATTACCAAGAAGACCTTAATCTTAGAGAGATTGGTGAGGTAATGGGGGTGAGTGAGTCCAGAGTTTCACAGATACATGGACAGGCGATGTTGCGCCTGCGGGCAAGAATGAAGGACTGGGTAGAATAAAGGATTGGATATAGGTTATGGATAAGAAAATGAGAATTCTGGTGGTCGATGACTTTGCCACCATGCGCCGGATCATTAAGAATCTGCTGGGAGAGTTGGGGTTTAATAACCTGGATGAAGCGGATGATGGAAAAACAGCGCTGCCTATTATGAAAACGGGTGAGGTTGATTTTTTAGTCACTGATTGGAATATGCCAGGAATGACGGGGCTAGAGTTGGTCAAGGCGGTGCGTGGAGACCCTAAATTGCGTCATACGCCAATTTTGATGGTAACGGCTGAGGCCAAGAAGTCTCAGATTGTGGAGGCCGCTCAGGCGGGTATCAATGGGTATGTAGTAAAACCTTTTACTGCAGGTACGTTGAATGAGAAGATTGATAGAATCTTTGCTCGTATTAAGCAGAGTGGATAAAGAGT